>DHRG01000031.1:99815-117713 GCA_002408285.1 Peptococcaceae bacterium UBA5318
CCATGCCCAAAAAGCATCTAATAACGGCATTTCCTGTTTCAGACGCTCAGCCTTACGTTCTTCGCCGGAGAGATCCTCCAGTGTCTTTTCAATCTCAAAGAGTTTGTTGCAATAGAAAATACCCTGGCCGGGCAAAGTATCATCCGGGCCGCGGATATTTTTGGGCAAGGCATCGACGAAGTTTCGGCGCAGATGGCTCCAGCAAAGACAGCGGGTGATGTTATCAACTTTGTTGTAGCCGACGTAGGCATCCGAGTGGAGGTATCCCTTAAATCCAGCCAGAAATTCCTGCGGGTATTTGCCGTTTCTTCCGGGTTGGTATTCGAAGAGCCGGATGGGATGTTTGGCATGTTTCCCCGTACTGTATATCCACATATAAGAATCGCTTGTATTTTTGCGTCCTGCCTCGTTCATCACCTGAACCGGCGTTTCATCGGCATGAATGTATTTTTCCTGTAGAAGTTTTTGATGCATCAGATGAAAGATTGGAGTGAGCCAGTCACGGGAGGCGGCCATAATCCAATTTGCCATCGTAGCGCGGCTTAAGTCTACGCCGAGTGTCTTCCACTCCTTTTCCTGACGGTATAAGGGCAGGGCGTTGACGAACTTCTGGTGCATGACCCAGGCTACGCTAGAGGGTGACGCCATCGAGTGCTGAATAACCGGATAAGGCATCGGTGATTTTTCCATATAAGGCTGTCCATTTTTACGGCAGCTACGGCACTCGAAGGTTTCGCGATAAAGGTCAATAACCCTGATTTTGGCGGGAATAAACTCAATTTCCGTACGAACGAACTCTTCCCCGACTGACAACAAAGGGGTGTGGCATGTTTCGCAGAAACGATCCTGTTCAACCAGGGTGCACAGCTTTTTTTCATGCGGGAGATCCTTAAGAAGCTCCATCCGCTGTCCCTTGAATTTCTTCCGCAAATAACCCTCGACTTGTTTTAAATCCGGTTCCACTGCCTCTGGATTAGCCTCTGTTTCCGCTTCATCAAAAAGAAACATCTGTCCCAATGATAGGACGGATGTCTTCTCGGAGCTTCGGCCATAGAGTTTGCGCGTTAAATGGTGAACAGTCTTAAGGAGGAGTTTGTTCTCCTTCTCCAATTCGGATATACGATTCTCGAGGGTCCTGATTTGTTCGGCAGCACTCATCAGCGGCAAATTCCTTTTCGTTTTCGCTGCATTTATCATACCACAAAAATGCCGACAAATCCAGTATTTGCGCGGTTATTTGGCACTTTTCTACAGCGAAAAACGATCATCGGTATGCAGTTTTTTCACCGCCTTGGGCTGGTCAATCGAAAGCCCCTCTATGAGCCAGCGGAATTCCTGACAGGTAATGTGACGGACGGCCTCGGCGCTCTTCGGCCATTGGAATTTACCCTTTTCCAGGCGTTTATACAAGAGAACAAAGCCATCGCTTTCCCAATAGAGCGCCTTCAACCGGTCGTGCCGGTGGCCGCAGAAGAGAAACAGGCTGTTCTGAAACGGGTTGAGTTGAAAGTTCTGCTGGACCAGGGCGGCCAGTCCGTTAATGGATTTGCGCATGTCGGTATACCCGCAGGCAATATATATTTTCTCTGCTTTGGAGATATCACCGAACATTTTGAAGCGCCCTTAAGGTTCTTTCGATTAAGGCTGGCGAAGCGTTGTTATGGATTTCTAAGGCTACGGCATTAAACCGCACAACGACAGCTGCTGACGCCTCCTCATTTCCACGGCCGCTGCCGGCTGCATGGACGGGAATATTCACCGGTACAATTTGATTACCTTCTGCTTTCAGTGTCGGGAGGGCTTCACAGGCTGCCAGGCGAATCCGTTTTAACCAATAAAAGTAACTACTTTCTTTGATGTTGTGCTCAGCGCACCAGTCGGCTACTGTCTGCCCGCTGCTTCGATGTTCACGGATGCGCTGGGTCCATTGATTCAACCGGTATTGTTGAGCGACTTTACTAGTATCCATCTTCAAATCCCCCTTTTGGAGTTTTTCGAGTAAACTTGAAAAACTCTAGAAACTCTAATTGAGAGGATTGTCCCACAATTTTGGGTAAGTTTCCATACACGGTGTTATTTGACGCTTACGGCTCACCTTGTGAAATGACTGTTCGGGAAGGTACAATTTACTCCAAAAAGGTTCAAAATGTTCAATGGAGCGTATTGAAGCAAGTTGGAGCGATTTGAACGGACACACAAAAAATCGTAAGGCAGTTTCGGTTATCGGGCTGGAGTTCATATCCTACCCACACAGCAATGGCGGCCATACCCAGTTATTTAAAAGCGAAAACCAGGAATGCCTTCTGGAAGGGTTAAAATCCATATTCGAGCACATTGGCGGCATACCAACCACAATATGGTATGGTTTGATAACATGTCCTCAGCAGTTAATTAGACGCTGCGATGAAGATATGGAAAGACAACACTATAAAGGGATTGGACTAATCAGCGAATTATTCGAAGAAGATAAAAAAGAATTTTTTAAACTACCGGAAGTCTCCTTCGAAGTATATCGACATGAATTTGCCAAAGCAGATAACTATGGGAAGATTAAATTTGATACCAGAACATATTCCACATCCCCTAAAATGGCAGGTACACAAGTGATGATAAGAGCAGGAGCCCATGATGTTGAAATACTGGATAATGACCATACATTTATTGATTTTTTCCGGCCCAAGTCATAGACTTACACATTCAACCATGAAATCCCAGTAATGGGAATGGGGTGCTCGGAAAATTAAGTTCCGCAGTGCATGGAAAGGTACTTGCCAAAGACACACCTTATTTCTTCCTGTATCCTTTCCCTGATACATGGCTCTTAATCACGTCGTCAACCGTGTCATTGCCGCTGACAGTGGCAACTCCGATTGTCAGTGTTAAAGATACATCCTTTCCATTATATGCATAGTTTTCTGCTTCCTGCACACATAATTTTTCTATAAGTTCATCTATTCTCACTTTTTATCATATTTCCAGTGTAGATATAAAAAAAAATACTTGCATTTTTATAAAACATATGTTATATAATAAGTATTATATAACATATGTTAATTTAAGGACGGTGAAGTTATGGGACCAAAGACTAAATTTACCCGGGAACAAATAATCGATGCAGCCTTTGAAATAGCTCGGACAGAAGGAATTGACAGTATAACTATGAGAAAAATCGCGGAAAAGATGAGCAGCTCTGTAGCCCCCATTTACGTAAATTTTAAAAACGTTGATGAACTGAATGAAGCTTTAATAGAAAGGATTATAAGTATTAGTCGACAGCTTTTAATGGAAGAAAATTCAGGTAATCCATTCAGCGATATGGGAAATGCAAGTCTTAGATTTGCCATGGAGTATAGCGTTATTTTCAGAGATTTGGTTGCAAAAAATGGCAAATACATGCAAGACTACGATGAAAAAATGATGCCGGCTTTAATTGAAGAGATGCAAAAGGATCCTGAACTGAAGGGATTCACTGTTGATGAGTTAAAAACAATCTTACTAAAAATGAGGATATTTCAATTAGGACTTTCGATGATGGCTGCCAATGGCTCACTGCCCAAAGAGTACAAAAAGCAAGATATGATGGATATCTTATCAAGTACTGCTGATGATGTAATTATGTCAGCAAAAATAAGGAAGGGATTTTAAAATGAATAAAAAAGCTATTCGTAATATTGGGATTTTTTTTGTTGTTGTAATCATAAGTGGGTGGATAGGAGTCCTTACGGATTCTGTTCTTATTTCGCAACCTGAAGGCGACTCTCTTGGCATGGGGATATGGCTGGTATTGCCTCTACTGGCTGCATTTATTATCATTTTATTTTCGAAGGCAAGCAGGCGGGATCTCGGCTTTAAGCCGAATTTTAAAGGCAATATGAAATGGTACTTGGCCTCTGTCTTAATTTTTCCTGTTGTTACGGCAATCATTTTGCTAATCGGAGCGCTAACGAATTGGATAGACTTGTCCACATTTAATCTCAAATCATTTATCTTAGCATTTTGCAGTACTTTGCTAATTAATTTTATTATAAATATCTTTGAGGAAACGGCTTGGCGTGGTTATCTGACTTCCCAACTTCTCAAATTAAATCTTAATGACTGGAAGCTATATCTCATCGTTGGCTGTGTGTGGTGCTTGTGGCATCTCCCTTATTATCTGGTGTTTTTACCTGAGACGGATATCAGGGCAGTTATGCCTGTCAGCCGGGCTGTTTATGTCGTTGTTGCTTTTACAACATTTTTATCTTGGACGGTAATGTTTACTGAACTTTTTAGGGTAACCAAATCGGTATGGCCATGTGTTATTTTACATATGGTAGAAGATTCGCTGATAAATCTTTTAGTAATATCAGGTTATATCAGCATCGCAACCGGTAGGGAAATTCTTATTTCACCAATCAATGGAGTCATTACTTCAATTCTATACGTAGCTGTTGGAATCGGAATAAGGGCTTATAGAAGACAAGCATACAATACTGTTGTCTGAGAAGAAAGTGATTCTGAAAGGGAGGATCGTAAATGAAAAAGAGGAGCAAAAAGAGAATGCTTGTTATAACTATCGGAGTTTTACTCCTTGTCATAGGAATTATTACAGTGTTTTTTAATATTTCATATTCAAAAACCAGGGCACAATTTTCGGAGCTCACAGGCAGTTTATTGACCGAGATGCCTAATGAAAGCGGTGTATTTACCGAAGAAGATATTGTTGATTTGCCATTGCCTGTTCAGAAATATTTCAGATATTGCGGCTATATCGGCACACCTAAAATGTCCTTTATGATAGCGGTCTATCAAGATGTTGATTTTGTATTTGGAAAGGATAAGCCCACAATAAAGATTGACTATATACAATACAATATTGCAAATGAACCAGCGCGGATTGCTTATATCGACAGCTCTATGTATGGGATACCATTTGAAGGCTTAGACTCATATACTGATGGGAACGGCTCAATGAAAGGCGTCTTAGCAAAGCTTTTTACCTTGTTTAATCAAACCGGAGAAACTATGGATAAAGCAAGTCTGGTCACCTTTTTATCAGAGTGTCTTATTATCCCAAATGCTGCTTTACAGGACTACATAACCTGGGAAGAAATCGATGCTTTACATGCTAAAGCTACTATATCCTATTATGGCGGTACTGCAAGTGGTGTCTTTGCTTTTAATGAAAATGGTGAAATGCTTTCCTTTACAACCGATGACAGGGAGGCTACAACAACTGATGGTACGAGTGAAAAAGTAAAATGGTCAGCGGTTTTGAGTGACTACGAGGAAATAAAAGGCATCAAAAAGCCTACTGGGTTTCAAGCAATTTGGCATTATGATGATGGCGACCTCCTCTATTTTGATGGGCAAGACGTTGTGATTGAATATGATTACGAACGAATGAACTGAATTAACAAAAAAGAGGTGATGTATGCATGGAAAAGCTTAAGAGTAGCAGAATTATATACGGCATTATTAGTTTCGTTTTATTACTCGTTGTGCAAATATTTTTAGGGAAAGCGGGTCACCTTTTTGCAAACATGATTCCGTACCAGGGAATTGATCCCTACAACGCTTTTGCCGGTATCTCAATTCATCATACTGTTCAGATGATTTTTGCTTTAGTCATTATCGTGATGTTGAACAAGTTGTTGAAAATCGATTTCTATTTCCAGCTTGGTGATGTAAAAAAGGGAATAAACTACCTCGTTTTATTTACGGCCGTTTTTGCAGTTATTTCAATCGTTCTTCACATTCTTATGTATGTTAACAACCAGTTGCCCAACTATGCTTTTCCTCTGGACAGGAGAAACATCATCAGGACTTTGGGATTCCAATTATTCTTAAGTGGGCCGTCAGAAGAGGTTGTTTTTCGGGCGCTACCAATAACGATATTAATATATGCCTTTGGTAAAAGCATCCCAATAAAAGGTAATATTACATTGGAAGTAATACTAGCCTCGGTGCTATTCTCGTTTGCCCATGCCAACTGGTCTTTGAGACCGTTCGTTTTAGAGGCGGATTATTTTCAGATGTTTTATGCGTTTGTACTTGGAACTATACAAGGGATTGTATATCAAAAAAGCAAGAGCATTCTATATCCTATATTAATGCATAGTTTCAGCAATGTTTTAATGATCGGGATGGGATATTTGTTTACCACTTTTTGAGCATTGTATTTAATAATGTTTATAGGAAGCCATAAAAAATAAGGCCGCTTACATAAGTGGCCTTAGGAAAAGCGTTTACTGTTTGTTATCAATCTTACAAGTGTTAATATTTAATGCGGCATTAACTGGACAATAACGAATTGCACCAGTTACGATAGGTGCTAAACCAATTATACCCCACCAATTCTTGAAGTATAGGCCCAATAGAAGTATTATAGCTCCAACAGAAATTCTAATAATTTGCTCGGTTCTCCCTACATTACATTTCATTGAAATCACCTCAATGATAACTTGCCCAATAATTCTGTGGTCTATTCAGAGTTTACCAAGCAGCCGTTCCCAAATACCCGCGGCTATGCGCAATTTTTATTGCCGAGACTTTGCTGCTTACGCCAAGCTTCTGATAGATTTTTTTATAATATGCCTTTACCGTTTCTGAAGAAATATACAGGTGTGAGGCTATTTCCTTTCTGGTCATTCCTTCGGCCGCCAGCCGCAGGATATCGATTTCCCGCTGGGATAAAGAAACGGGATGGTAAGACAGCTCCCGGATCGTTTGCTCATACTTTCGGCAAAGTGTCAGGATACGGTTCACATACTCGTCATTGGGATTGCTTTGGAGAATCAACTGCAGCATTCCTGCAATATGGGGCGCACTTTCAACGAAGGGCATAACCAGATTGTCGGCACGGGCGGCCTTTAGTGCAGCTTCAAGGACAGCGGCACCGGTGCCTGTCCCATATAAATGGCATTTGGCTGCCGCCTCAAATATTCTGTTGTGGATCAAACCAAGCTGGTTGCTGTATAAAGAAAAGAGCTTACTGAACTCTCCGGTTAAAGCATCAAGCTTCTCGTATTTCTTTGCTGCCATAATTGTTTTGCCATAGACAAGGTAGTTATAGGCCATACCCTGGTAGTATAAATTAGCAGCCTCCATATCGCCGATTTGCAGCCAGGAGGGAACCCGTTCGGGCTGGCAGATACTTGCATAAACATAGCCCCTGCACAGGTCGACTGCCGTATTAGCGATCGGCGTGTTGAATTTTTCAACCTCCTGCTTTAGACGTCCCAGCATCTCTAAAGCTTCAGGAAGCTTTCCCTGGACAATGCGCAGGCGGATCAGACAGAATCTTGCACAGGCAATGATGTTTGTTTGCGACATGGTTTCCGCCTTGGCGATTGCCTGAAGACAATTGCGCTCCACATTTCCGAAGTCTCCTGTCTCAAGGGCATATTCCGCATGAGCCAGAGAATCACAGCCTGTCCCGCATCCGTTTAAAAACCCGGTGAAATCGGTATATTTAGTGAGTATATCCGCAAGATCCCTGAGACTGCCAGCATCTCTGAAATAGATATAGAGATATTGCGGTGAAGCAAGGGTAAACGTGTAGTCGCGGAGCACGATATGGGAATTCTGACCCTTTAGAAGGCTGGTAATTTCCTTGTCGGAGGCTATCATTTGCGGCCAATGATTGAAATAAGTAAATTTGCGGACAATCAGTATTTCTGCCAAAATCCTGTTCCGGTAATTTTCATCAATACTGTCTAATTCTTCATAGTAACGCTGGAGTTCATCCAGTCGTTCCTTCCATCCCAGAACAGCATTTTGCTTAACTAACAGCATGGAATGGAAAATATGCAGCAGATAAGCCATAGGATATTGATATAGTGTATTTCTGGGCATATTGTCAAACATTTCATCTGCACCTGAAAATTTGACCAGAACGTTCCGATTATTCTGCGGATTATTGAGATGGGATAGAATGCGCTCTGTCTGGCCGGCCCGGTTCCAATACCCGTAAGCTATCTGGAATTCCTGCTTTTCAAGATACCAGTCACCCAGACGGCTATACAATCTGCAAATCTCTTCCGCAGAGAAATTGCGTTTCAATCTTAGGTAGTCAAGAAAAACACTGTGGATTCTGTAGGTTTTATCCTTTCCGTCGTAAAAGACAAAAGCATTTTTGCTGTTGAGCTTTTTTAATATAGGTCTTGCATTTTCATTTCCTGTTACAAATTCAGCCTGTTCTGCAGTAAATTCCTCCATGACGGAGAGTCTCAGCAGAAGGTCCTGAATATCTCTTTCATAAGGAGCGAACACTGCTTTTTCCACCATTTCCTCAATGGTTGTACTCATGCCCACGGGCATCCCGTTTTCAAGCCCCAGCAAAATTATGTAAATCATGGAAATCCATCCATCGGTATATTCGCTTATTTTATTCAAATCGCTGTCGGAAATTTCGGAATTCATCATCAGGCAGTAATCCCGGCTCTCAGATTCTGTGAACTTCAAATGCTGCCGGGAGATAATGTGGCATAAGCCCTTGGACAGCAATTCAACAAAATCAATACCTGTGGTGTCCCTCGTAACAAGCAGGATATGCAGCCCATCCAGTTCTTCCATGGCAAGCTGAAGAATCAGCTTGTTCAGCCGTATATCCCGGGCAAACTGGTAATCGTCCAGTATTATGAAGAAATTTTCAGCGAATGCCGCCTCGGAAAGTATCTGTAAAACCTTTTCCATCTGGGGAGCATCGGAAGGAAGGCCGGCGGACTTTAGGGCGAGCCCTGCCCGGGCGTTGATTTTAGTGATTTCGTCGGTGAATTTATTCCAGAAGGCTGCTTCAGAATTCTCCAAATCAGGGAAGGTAAACCAGAACGGTTTGAGCTTTTCCGCTTCAACGAATTTTTTCACCGCAGTGGTTTTTCCATATCCCATGGGGGCTTCCAATATCGTCAGAGGATAATCATAAACAACAGATAAGGCGGCGTTGATCCGCGCTCTGTCCAATAATTTCGCTTTTCGCAAATTATCCCCTCCTGTCAGTGCATTCTGTCTATATTGTATCATGATAGCTCGAATTCTGCCGGATAAAATCCCCCATATGGGGGATAGGCAAATCTAAAAAGCTTATCTAAGATAAAAATGAATAGTTTGATGAAGAAAGTCGGCGGGAGTATGAGCAAAATTGTAAACGTATCTGCCGGTGATGATTACAAGCTTCTGATAGACTTTGAGGACGGAAGCAGCATTACATATAATATGCAGAAGCTGGTCAGGACCATCCCCTATTTACGTTTGAAGGACTCGTCAAGCTTTCAGGCTGTCAAGTTTGACGAAGAATCCGTCTATTGGGATGCCGGAGCTGAAAAACCGGAGTATTTCCCGTTAAGACTCAGTGTCGATACGATTTTATTCTCGCTGAGGGGTTAAATAAAGGAGGGAACGGATCGATGAAAAATAAAACAAGAAATAGGCTATTGACCATCATGCTGGCCATAGCCATATCAGCGGTGTTCATGCCAGCCGCAGCGCTGGCCGAGGGGGAAGTAAACGTTACAAGTCACGCCGAATTCGTGACGGCGATCGCAAACACGGAAGTTCCAACCATCAATGTCACGGGTGATTTTGCTTTGACGGCCGATGTAGAGATTGACCGGGAAGTCACCATCACTTGCACTTCAGATCCGGGTTATACCATCACCACAGATGTTTATTCCATCATTATTACCGGCTCAGAAGCGGTTGTGGATATTAGCGGCAATCTAACGCTAACGGGCAGTAAACCTATTCGAGTGACTGACAGCGGCGCAGCAGATATAAGCGGCGGCACTATCACAGCGGCAGGAGTTGATAGCTCCGGCGTTTATGTGGACGTCTACAGCACAGTCACCGTCAGCGGCGGCACTATCACGGCGGCAGGCGATGGCAGCTCCGGCGTTTGGGTGGACGACCACAGCGCAGTCACCGTCAGCGGCGGCACTATCACGGCGGCAGGCGATGAAAGCGCTGGCGTTTTTGTGCGTTATAACGGTACAGCAGATATCAGAGGTGGCACCATCACGGCGGCAGGCAATAACAGCGGGAGCGTATATGTGGGTTCTGACGGCACAGCAGAAATCAGCGGTGGCACTATCACAGCCACAGGCGGCGGGGCCAGCAGTGGCATTTATGTGGTCAACAGCGGCATAATCACCGTCAGTGGTGACCCAGATATTAGCGGTGACACATATGGCGTTTATGTGGATAGCGGCACAGCAGAAATCAGCGGCGGCACTGTAACGGCGACAAATTTCTACGGTTCCATTGGCATTTATGTTATCAACGGCGGCACAGTCACCGTTAGCGGTGAGTCGGATATAATCGGTGACGAAAATGGCGTTTATATGGAAGGAGGCACAGCAAATATCAGCGGCGGCGCCATCACCACGGCGAGATCTGGCACCAGTTGCGTTTTTGTATACGGCGGCGGCACAGTCACCGTCAGCGATGGCACTATCACGGCGGAGGGAGATGGCGCCAGTTGCGTTTACGCGAGCGGCGGTGACAGCACAGTCACCGTCAGTGGCGGCACTATCACGGCGGAGGGAGATGGCGCCCGTTGCGTTTATGTGCAAGGTGGTGACAGCACAGTCACCGTCAGTGGCGGCACTATCGGGGCAACAGGCACTAACAGCTGTGGTTTGTATGTGGACCTCGGTAGCACAGCCACCATTAGCGATGAGGCGAAGATCAGCGGTGATGCATATGGCGTTTATATGGATGTGGGCTGGAACGTAGTCAACGTCAGCGTATCCGTAGATCTTACCATTAGCGGGGGCGTATACAATTATGCTGGCGAAGCATTTCTCACCGACCTTCTCGGGCCTGTTGCAATGACCGCAGGACAAACCAAAACAGTAGAGCTTACAGGTGTAGATTCAAGCAGCATAAGTTTTGAGGTTGATAGCGCTACCGACACAGAGTTGGCGGCAAGCATTACTGGAAGTATAGTCACTTTGGAGCCCCTGGAAACTACACCCGCAAGCACATACAACCTTGTGCTGTACGCATCAAACGAGGGCTGTAATAATTTCAATCTGACCATTCCCGTCACGGTGGCGGTGCCTGACACAGTGATTAACCTTGCAGCCATAGCCGGAGTGACCGCCCCGGTAAGGGATGCGGCTCCCGTAACAGCGATAACGGCAACAGACCAATATACAGGAACCGTAAGCTGGAGTCCTGCGGTTATAGGCGATAAATTTGCGGCAGACACAGCTTACACGGCAACAATCACCTTAACAGCCAAACCAGGCTACACCTTAACAGGAGTGACTGCAAACTTCTTTACCGTAACAGGAGCAACTTCGGTAAACAATGACGCCGATTCAGGCGTAATAACGGCGGTCTTCCCGGCCACGGCGTCGGAGTCAGGCGGGGGCGGCGACGACAGCCTCAGCCCGCCGAACTCTCCCCCGCCGGTCAATACCAATCCAAACAATGCCATGATCATCTCCGGGTACATCAATAAAAAGACCGGCACAACGCCTGACGGCAAAACTGTAGAGACCTTTACCGTGCAAAATACAGCGGCAGGTCAGATCGAACAGGCTAAAGAAGAAGGCAAGAACTCCGTGGAGTTTAACATCGCCGGCTCCCAGACGTCTGTAACCGATATCACCATTCCCGCCGCAGTTCTGGAGAGTGCCTCCGGGATGATTGTCTCCGTCAGCACCCCCCACGCTACCCTGGAACTGCCCGCCGCCTTGGTCAGCGCCCTGGCTGCGGCCGGGCAAGACCTGAATCTCACCGTGACGAGAGGCGGAGAAATCGCTGATCCCGAGGGCGGCACTGTCTTGGGTTCAACTACGGAGATCACCACCGATATCGTGGGCGAAACCCAGGTGACCATTCCCCTGGCGGGGGTCAGCATTCCCGCCGACCCGGGGGAAAGAGCGGCCTTCCTGAACAGCTTGGCCGTGTTCACTTACCACAGCGACGGTGAAACGGAGCTGATTACCGGGGAAATTATTTATGATGCCAACGGCAATCCTGTCAGCATCAGTTTCCCGGTGGATAAATTCAGCACCTTTGCCATCGTCAAGCTGAGCAAGCGGACTGTTACCTTAACCATCGGCAGCCCGGCAGCCGGCCTCAACGGCCTGGCCGTCGCTCTGGACGCCCCGGCCGTTGTCGAGCCCCAGTCCAACCGGACCCTGGTTCCCTTGCATTTCATCGGCGAAGCCCTGGGCGCCAAGGTAGAGTGGTTGCCGGCTAACCGCCAGGTCAGAATCAAGGACGGGGAGAAAGAGATCTTCCTGACCATAGATTCCCAGCTTGCGCTGCTTAACGGGCAAAGCGTGAAGATCGACTGCGCGCCGGGGGTCGCACCACCGGGCCGGACCTTCCTGCCCTTACGTTTCATCAGTGAAGCCCTGGGAGCGGAAGTGGCGTATGACGAGGCCACAAAGGGGATAGCCATCACCAGGGAGTACGGGAAGTAGACCATTTAGTATAGACAAGATCAAATGCTATCTGGGAAAACATCCCGGTGCATACTGTCCATTCATGGATATTTACTGCTAATAGATGCAATACATAAAAAAACGGGTTTTTAAGCCCGCTTTTTTTGGCGTTTTCACAGATGACAGCGAACAGTTTTTTATAGACAATACTTTGCGGCTTCTTCATAAATTTCGTGATATCTGATTCTTTTCGCAATAGCCCAAAGTGCCTCGAAATCTGCTAAGTATTCTCCTTTATACAGGGATAAAAGCTTTTTTGCCTGCTCTTTAGTATTATGAAGCCTAAATTCTTCATATGCCCTTTCAAAAAGGTCGCTATCGCAGGCAATTTCGTCCCGGCCGATAAAATAGCGGTTTTCCCGGCAGATGACCGCTTCCCCTATGCCGGCACATTCAAGGTCATTTTTTAGGTGCCTCAGATTTACCGCGATCAGGTTTTTAATATTTTTGGAATCCGACTCCCGCCAAATGGCGTTATATATTTGTTCTTTGGTAGCCCCCTGGTCGCCTGCATCAAGCAGAAAGGCCAGAAGCTCCCGTTCCTTTTTCGTTCTGAATTTTAAAAGTGTTTGCCTGTTTCTGTCCTGATAAACGGTAAAGGCCCCCAAGGTCTCAACATATGCTTTCCTCGGCCTGTATCCGGCAAACTCCATCAGCTGTCTGGTAATTTCAGGCTCTATTTTGTTGTCATACGCAAATTCAAGGACAGGGTCGTAAGCTTTCCGCAGCCTGAAATATTCATAAATCCCATTGTCGTAGCAGAGCTTAAGATAACGCCCTGTCAGGCTGACCGAATTTTCATAATCCTTTGTCGCTATCGCCGCTATGGCAAGGATTCCGTAGGCCAGCGACGCTTGAAGGAGCATACCGGCCCTTTCCCCTGCTTCTATGCACAGCTGTGCACATTTAAGCGCATTGGGATAATCGGATATGGCGAAAAAATACCCCATCAGTCTGGCCAGTACTACGTTTTCTAAATATGCTCCTGCGTTGTCAAGATTATCAAAGATCTCCTGCACGCGGTCTTCCTTCGGAGCATCAGTAAAAATGAGGCTGTAGGTAAGACGCTGCAGTTTTGCCCATTGCACCTGAAAATCAGTTTTACGGTACAGAGGCGCGTACTCGTCGGCGAGCGTAAAATACTTTATGCAGGTTTCAAAGGATGCGTTTTGGCCGTTCATTTTGTCAATGAAGCTATTCTGATAGTGGATTTCAGCTGCCAAGAGGTAACCGGCCCACATCTCTTCATAGTTCCCTGTATTCCTGAGCCGTTGCAGTTCCTCAGACAGTACGGACAGGGAACGGCTTCTTTCTCCCAGCATCTGATAAGCCTTGGCCACATAGATGTCGGTACTGTGCATACCCAAATATTTCAGTTCATCCTCAGGAATCTCAAGGGATTTTTCGTAATAATAAACCGATTCCTTCATTCTGCCGGCGAAAAATTGTATTGTGCAAAGATACCTTTCGAACCACCCCATGACCTTAATATTACCGACCTTGGCGCAGAGCTCTATCATCTGCCGGGCCAGAGTATAGGCCTCGCTAATCTGGGAATTCCAGCACAGGTTGTACAGCTTTTCGATGACTACAGAATATGCCAGTTCGCAAGCCGGATTGTCAAGCTTGGCGATCAGCTCATCAAGCAGCCTGTTTGATTCCTCGAATGAAACGAAGTTGCGGAGGACCCTGGCCTTATGGATCATAGCCTCAAAATAAAGCTCTCTATCATCTTCGTTCATTAAGGGCAGCGCTGCTTCAAGGCAGGCTTTGGCCTGTACAAAGTTTCCGAGAACGGACAAGAAAGCACCCTTGGCCACAAGAATTCTTGGGTTTAGTTCGACCGTCGCATCATTAAGCGCCCGAAACCATATTCGGAGCTCATTGTAATTGCCGGATTTTATATAATCCCTGTAGCATACGAGGATTATCTTTTCCAGAAGTTTGTAATCCTTCGAATCCATGGCGTAGCGGGCCGCCCTTGAATACTGCTTATGATCAAAATAATACCGGGCGGCTTTTAGCCTTAGTAAAGGAATTTGCTCCTTGTCCCCCGTTTCCAGCAGGCCGCTTCTGAAAAGTGCGTGGTAGCGGTAAAACCCACCGCTGGTTTTGATGGTGAATATATTTCTGGATACAAGGCTTTCCAGCATGAGCCTTGTATTTTTTTTATTCAGGACATCATCCAGCATCTGTGCGTCCAGCACGTCAAAGCAGGCGGATTTTTTAAGGAAGTCCACTATGTCAGGGTTGAGATTGGTGATGCATTCACGGAAAAGGTAGGCATACAAGGTTTCCTTGCCGTAGGAAGTAATGTCGCCAATGGATATACCGTTTTCGAGCAATACCTTGAAGGAGCCGATGGCCAGAGGCCACCCCTCCGTGGAAGCGTAAAGGTCAGGATCGTCAAAACCCAGGATACCGGCGATTTCTTCTCTTGTAAACGCAAGCTCCTTTTGGGTTAGTTCTGTGATATCGCCCTTTACCTTAAACGATAAAAAATCCTGCCCAGGAGCCTCCCTGCTTCCGAAACAAAGTTTGGCGTTTTTAGGGAGATACTTGATCAGGCTGGCGATAAGCTTTCTGACCTCATTTTCTTCGATGGTATGCAGATCGTCCATGACCGCGATAAAATCACCGGAGATATTTTCTATACTGCAGATCAGTGCACCCGCAAGCAGGGAGATGAAATTGTCCTTTCCGGAAAAGGGCAGGTATTCCGAGGCAGAGAAATCAAATTGCGGAAAAGTCTGTTTTATGGCCTCGCACAGTGTATTTATGAAAGTGAAGATATCGTTCTCGCCGTCCAGAGAGAGCCAGACGGTGTTTCCGGCGCTGTTTGCAACTTGCGACAGAAGGGTCGTCTTGCCGTGACCCGCGCCGGCATGGATATACACAAGCTTTGTGGGACTGTTAAGGACGGTATTTATTAAATTTTTACGTACGATTTCTCCTGCAGCGGCTCTGGGAACCGTCAGCCTCGCACTTGGTATATTGAGCATGACATACACTCCACAATTAATATATGATTGTTAAATTATAACACAAAAATCGGAAAATTTGGGTGGAACATGCCAATATTTTGATGAAAAAACTCGGAAAGTGAGAATTGTTGCAGTTATGTTCACGGTTTTGTTAATTATCGGTGTTTTATAATTATCAAAATAGCAATATGCGCTGCTGATATATGGTTTGGCCGCAAAAGCGAGGTGAACACAGATCAATACTGATATTATAAAAAAAACTCCAGATGAGGACTGCGGCGTTAATGAGGAAATGTTTCCCTGCCTGGGGAAGTGCTGCTGCAAAAACAATGCCGTATTCATGGCTTCCTATGAAAAGACTTGCCCGTACTGTGACATATCGGCTTCTCTTCCGTATGGAGCAAGCCTGAAGATAGTGACTATTTTTGAATGTGGCAGACTTGGGTATGGCAAAAGGGTAACGGAATAATAAATTCAGAGGTGTAAACAAAATGGTAAAAACAGTACGAAGAAAAATTACTATTTTATTAATTATGTCAATGCTCTTGCAGCTGCTTATTGGTGTGGCGCCGGTGATGGCGGAAGATTCAAGTGGCCTTATAGCAGAGGAGCCTGAGTTCGCGCCTCTATTGGCAGTGACTTTGTCCGCCGGGGAAACAACGGGGGCCACCTCAGCAACTATTAACGACCCTGTATCCGGCAGGTTGCTTGTCAATGTGACAGAGCAAGAGATTTCATTGCCCCAGGTTGGAGACATAGCCCCAAGTGCCGGAGCTAATTTCATTGCGGACTATGAGTCAGGCGCTGATATTACCGCCGGAGTGGCGGCAGGCAGTTACCTGCAGATCTATGATGTTGATATGGAAGAAGACCGGATAATCGCTTTTTATCAGGCTGAGCTGACAGAGGCGGATATAAAAGAAGCAGATATGGCAGTAGAACTGGCCGAGGAGCCGGTTGAAGATAGTTTAGAAGATATTGAAGAAGATGTGAAAGAAGATACTGAAGAAGAGAAATTTGCCGGAGGTTTGAGGACGTTTGGTATTGCTCCTATGTCTTCCGGGGGGATTGTAGCAACCCTTACGCTTGGAGAAAACGTAACTGGCACCCTTTATACCGATGGAGAGCTTGTGGTCTCCGGTACCGGGCCGATGAATGACTTTGAAGATGGAACATCTCCGATATTTTCTTGGAGAGGATCTATAAAATATGTAGTCATCAACTCCGGAGTAACAAGTATTGGTAATAGTGCGTTTTACTACTGTTCCATGCCCTCCATCGACATTCCATCCTCGGTTACGAGTATTGGTAGTAAAGCGTTTCATTACTGCCGCGACCTGTCCTCCATCACAATCCCTGACTCAGTTGAGAGTATTGGAGATGAAGCGTTTTGGGCTTGTGTTTCTAAATTGGAATCTATCACAATCCCAGGGTCGGTCAAGAGTATTGGGTATCGCGCATTTTATGTATGCAATAGTCTTACCCGCATCATAAACCTTTATAAAGGCAATCAAACCATAGGTACAGACGCTTTTACCAGCTTAGCCCCCGAACCAAAAACCGCCGTCGCTGATCCTGACAACACCAACTTCATCGATGCAGTAACGGCGGCAGGCTTTACAGTAAGCTATTTTTACAACGTTACGTTTAAGGATTGGAACGGTACTGTATTAAAAACGGAGGCTGTGGAGATTGGGAAATCCGCCACACCTCCGGATGACCCTATCCGGAATGGCTACGCATTTCAAGGATGGAGCGGCTCATACACCAATGTGACTTCCGACCAGGAAGTGACTGCGACTTATGAAATAATTAATTATACCATCACCTACAACCTGGACGGCGGCGCCAACGGTGCCAATCAGCTAAGCTACAATATTGAAACACCCACCATCACCCTGCAAAATGCAATCAGGACCGGCTATACCTTCGCAGGATGGTTTGACGCACCCACGGGGGGCAGTAAAATAACATCCATCCCAAAAGGCTCTACTGGAAACAAGACACTATACGCCAGATGGACGCCGAATACCTATACAGTTACATTCAATGCCAACGGAGGCGGAACCCCGTCAACTGCCAGCAAATCCGTGACCTATGACAGCACCTATGGCGTACTGGCCACGACCTCTAGGACAGGCTACAATTTCAAGGGATGGTTTCCGGCAGCATCCGGAGGCACCCAAATTACTGCTGCCACCGAAGTCAAAACCACCTCTAACCAGACCCTTTATGCTCAGTGGGATCTTGTAACCTACACCATCACCTACAACCTCGACGGCGGCGCCAACGGCGCCAATCCGGCAAACTACAATATTGAAACACTCACCATCACCCTGCAAAATGCAATCAAGACCGGCTATACCTTCGCAGGCTGGTTTGACGCACCCACAGGAGGCAGTAAAATAACATCCATCCCAAAAGGCTCTACTGGAAACAAGACACTATTCACCAGATGGACGCCGAATACCTAT
>DHRG01000031.1:118039-118486 GCA_002408285.1 Peptococcaceae bacterium UBA5318
GCGGCGCCAACGGCGCCAATCCGCCAAGCTACAATATTGAAACACCCGCCATCACCCTGCAAAATGCTACCAAGACCGGCTATACCTTCGCAGGATGGTTTGACGCACCCACAGGAGGCAATAAAGTAACATCCATCCCACAAGGCTCTACAGGGAACAAGACACTATTCGCCAGATGGACGCCGAACACTAACACTGCCTACAAAGTTGAGCACTACCAGCAAAATATTTCGGGCGCTGGTTACACCCTAAAAGATACCGATAACCTAAGCGGTACCACTGCAAGTGCTGTAAACGCTTCCGCCAAGACCTACACCGGCTTCACGGAGAACACCATTCATGCGGACAGGGTAGCAAGCGGAACCATCGCAGCGGATGGGACACTCGTACTGAAGCTATACTACGACCGGAATACCCATACCGTATCCTTTAACAGCAACGGAGGCT
>DHRG01000028.1 GCA_002408285.1 Peptococcaceae bacterium UBA5318
GAAAAAAGCGGTCAAGTCAGGTACTATCATCCTATTAAGACTTATACTTTCCGATAGTACAAGTACAAAACAGGCCGGCTCGAGAGCGGCCTGTTTTCAACGTTAACGTTATGGGTTATTTTACATCGTATCCCTGGCCTTCAATAGTATCTGTGATGGTGTCTAACGATACTTTGGTTGAGTCGTATTCCACCGTAACCGTTTTATCAGGGAGGCTGACAATGACGCCGACCACTCCGTTTAAGGCCCCCAGGGCCTTTTTTACCGCATTTTCACAATGGCTGCAGGACATTCCTTCTACATGGATCGTATTTATTTCGTTTGCCATAAAATTAACCTCCTAGTTATTGTCTTTGTGTTCTTTTATTCGGATCAAACCTCTTTAAGCTTAAAGAATTGGTCACGACGGATACGGAACTGAAAGCCATAGCGCCGCCGGCGATAACCGGGCTTAAAAAACCAAGGGCGGCGACAGGTATCCCGATCATATTGTAGAAAAAGGCCCAAAACAGGTTTTGTCTGATCTTTTTCATGGTAGCCTTAGACAAGCGGATAGCCGCCGGGATCGCCCTCAAATCCCCCCTCATGAGAGTAATGTCCGATGCTTCCATGGCTATATCCGTACCGGTCCCGACAGCCATCCCGATATCGGCTGTCGCCAGGGCCGGCGCGTCATTGATGCCATCCCCCACCATAGCCACGATTTTACCCTGAGCCTGAAGTTTCCCTACCTCTTGTGCTTTATTTTCAGGCAGGACTTCCGCCAGCACGTTGGTAATCCCGACTTGCGCGGCAATAGCCCCGGCCGTTCTTTTATTATCCCCGGTAATCATATAAACTTCAAGTCCCATTTGCTTAAGGTCGGTGATCGCTTCCCGGGAATGTTCCTTTAAAGTATCAGCTACAGCAATAATGGCTTCCAATTGGTTTTCCACCGCCATCAACATCACAGTTTTTCCTTCATCTTCCAGTTTGGCTATGGCCGGTTCGATGCTAAGAGTAGCAAAACCAACGTCGGCCATCAGCTTCCGCGTGCCAAGATAGATTTTCCTTCCTAAGACGAAAGCCCTAACACCCCGGCCTGGAATGGCTTCGAATTTGTCAGGGTCGGGGAGATAATCCGATTCTTTTTTACCCTTTTCATAAATAGCTCTGCCGAGAGGATGTTCCGAGTTCTTTTCCGCACTGGCCGCAAGCCGTAAAACTTCGTTTTGCTCCCGGTTATTTAAGGATAAAATATCCGTTACCTCCGGCTGACCTTTGGTGATGGTCCCTGTTTTATCCAGCACAATAACGTTCAGCTTGTAAGCCATCTCCAGGTGTTCTCCGCCTTTGATCAAAATACCGTTTTCAGCGCCCTTGCCGGTCCCCACCATAACAGCCGTGGGGGTAGCGAGTCCTAGAGCGCACGGGCAGGCAATCACCAGCACCGCCACAGCGCTGATCAGAGCCTTATTGATATCTGCGGTAAACAAATACCAGATAACAAACGTCAACAGGGCAATGATGACGACAGCCGGTACGAATACTCCGGCTACCTGATCGGCAATCTTCTGGATCGGGGCTTTGGAGCCCTGAGCCTCTTCGACCATCCGGATGATCTGGGATAAAGCGGTATCCTTGCCAACCTTGGTCGCTTTAAACTTAAAGGCGCCATATTTATTGATGGTAGCGCCTATCACGAAATCCCCGGCCCTCTTTTCTACCGGAAGGCTTTCCCCGGTGAGCATTGATTCGTCAAGGGAAGAATAACCCTCCACGATTTTGCCGTCTACCGGGATCTTCTCGCCAGGCCTCACAATCACAATATCCCCAGGTTCAACCTCCCCGATAGGAATATCTTCTTCTGTTCCATCCCGTACAACCCTGGCGGTCTTAGCCTGTAAGCCCATTAACTTTTTGATCGCTTCGGAAGTCTTGCCCTTGGCTACAGCCTCCAGGTATTTACCCAAAAGAATAAGGGTAATGATTACGGCTGCGGCTTCGAAATAAAGGTCTTTCATCATGCCCTGCCGTACGTTTTCATAAAAAACGTTATAGAGGCTAAAGAAATAGGCGGCTGACGTTCCCAGCGCGATAAGGACGTCCATGTTAGCGCTCTTCGCCCGCAAGGCGTAATAGGCATGCTTATAAAACCGGATACCGATAATAAATTGAACAGGTGTGGCAACGGCTAATTGGAAATAAGGGTTATGCAGGAAGGCCAGCCGATAATCCCCGATATGCAGGAGCCCTAAAACCATAGCCAGGAGTAAAGGTGAGCTTAACACAGCAGAAAACACAAGGGTGATTTTTAAATTCCTGATCTCCTTTTCCTGCCGCTTTTTTTCTTCGTCCCGGCTTACTTCTTCCGATTTTTCGGCCTCATAGCCTAAAGCCTGTATGGCCTTGATGAGGTCCGCTATTTTAACGCGGGCCGCGTCATATTCTACGCTAGCCCGTCCGGTAGCCAGGTTCACAGCGGCTTCTTTCACACCCTCCATACGGGATAATTTTTTCTCAATTTTCGCAGAGCATGCGGCGCAATTCATCCCTGATATTTTTAACGACTCTTTCCTAATCATTTTAACCCTCCCTTCAAGTCTTATCCACCGGTCTGTTATGCTTCACAGCACGCCGGTTAGATGAAAAGCGGCAGCTATAAAGTCTGCCGCTTTGCTTAAAGACTTTTACCAACGCCGGGAACTCCCGCCTCCGCCGCCGGAACCTCCGCCTCCGCGGAAACCCCCGCCTCCGAAGCCGCCCCCGCCGCCCCTGCGTCCGCCGCGTAATAACATCCCCAGAAGCAAACCGAATAAAAACCCATTCAGATAACGATGGTCTAAATAGAACAAGAAAATCAAAAAAAGTACTACAATCACATTGAACCACCCGGGCAAACCCTTTTCAGCTTCAACAGGGGACGGTCCGTCAATTCCTTGGGGCGGGCTGCTCTCCAGGTTTGTTTGGTATTCTTGGGCCACTACTTGGGCCAAAGCCCGGTATCCGTTTAAAAGGCCTTGATTGTAGTCGTCTGTTTGAAAATAAGGGATGATGTGCTCATCTTGGATCCTACCGGTTTTGGCATCCGGCAGAGCCCCTTCCAGCCCGTAACCCACCTCGATCCGTAAGGCGCGGTCTTCCAGGGCTAGAAATAACAAAACCCCGTTGTCTAATTCTTGGTCGCCGATCCCCCAGGTTCGCAGGATAGATAACGTATAATCCTCCAAAGCCGCTTCCTGCAGACTTTTTACCGTCACAACCACTATTTGGGCCTTGGTTTTCTGCTGCAGCGCCGCAGAAGTCTGGACAATCTCCCGGATCGTGTCCTGATCCAGGAGATTAGCCTCGTCAAGCACATAAAACTGACTGTTAGGTTTAGGGATCGCCGGATCGGCTGCCGCTAACGGCAGCGTCAGTGTCAGAAGAAGTACGCAAACCAGGATTGGAAGGGATCTTCTCTTCATTTTGTTTGTTCCCTTCTTATGGCTTGGTATTAAAATCTACTTGGGGAACGTTTTTTGCTTCCTCGGCAATCTGGAAGTACTCGCGTGGTTGGAATCCCAATATCCCCGCGTAGAAAGCGGTTGGTATTTTCCTGATTTTGGCGTTATAGCTTTGTACCGCTTCGTTATAATCTTTTCTCGCTACAGCGACCCGGTTTTCCGTTCCGGCCAGTTCATCCTGCAGAGCGCGAAAGTTAGCGTCCGCCTTCAATTGCGGGTAGTTTTCCGAGATAGCCAGCAGCCTTCCTAAAGCGCTGGTCACAGCCTGGTCCGCTTGGGCGGCTTCCCCGACGGTAGCTGATCCGGCTAATTTAGCCCTGGCTTCCGCCACCTGGGTAAAGATCTCTTGTTCGTGTGACGCGTAGCCTTTCACGGTTTCTACCAGATTGGGAATGAGGTCGGCTCTCCGCTGCAGTTGGGTATTCACCTGACTCCACTTGCCGTTGACGCCTTCTGATAAATTCACTAAGGAATTATAGCCTGACATCATTACAAAGCCAAGTACAACAACGATCGCCACCGGGATTAACCATTTTTTCATTGCCATACCTCCGTAATCTTTAAATTTATCCGATAGCTAAGCGGCGCTAAGCTCCTGGATAAGTGTTAATCAATAAGCAAACCGGAGCTCATAAAATAGTCCATCAGCCGGTATCCCTCGACAAAATAGAGTCCGGTATTGCGCGGATAAAATTCGTCATAGACCTGCTGAGGTTTTTCAACCAGCCTGTTGCTTTGGAATATTAAAAAAGGCACAGGCTCGGCGGTATGCGTACGCAGTTTCAGCGGGGTCGGGTGATCCGGTAAAACCATCATTTTATAGTCTTCACCCCGCCCGTCTAATCCATCCATAATAGTCTTGATAACCAGCTTATCAATGGATTCAATGGCTTTGACCTTATTTTCAATTTCATGGCGATGACCGCACTCATCAGGGGCCTCAATGTGAATATAAACAAAATCGTCGCCCTTTTCCAGAGCATCCAGCGCAGCCTGCGCCTTTCCGAGATAATTTGTTTGATAATTGCCGGTAGCGCCTGGAACATCAATAGACTTGAGTCCCGCGCATAGCCCAATCCCTTTTACCAGATCGACGGCGGAAATCACCGAACCCCTCACATGATATTTTTCATAGAAGCTGCTGACAGCCGGTTTTTTCCCTTCGCCCCACAGCCAAATAGAGTTAGCCGTGCCTAAGCCCTTTTGTGAACGTCGGATATTGACGGGATGGTCTTTTAAAAAGGAGTTGCTCTTTCTCATCATCTGCAAGAACATTTCGCCATAAGGCCCCGCAGGCAGAAAATCCTTAATCTTTTTCCCCAGGATATCATGAGGCGGAGTTAAGGAGAAATCAAAGGGCGCCTCGTTCCAAACAAGAATATGGCGGTAGCTCACACCGGGGTAAAAATTTAAAACTTCCGTATGCAGTCTTTCCTGAACGGCCGCCAGTAAGGCCCCGGCTTCTTCAGTCGATATTTCGTCAGCGCTGTGATCTAACATCACTTTTTCTTCATAAGGTTCGTCGGCTGAAAGGGTGACAAAATTACAGCGAAAAGTGACGTCGGTATCCTTTAATGGCACACCCATGCTAACCGCTTCAAAAGGTGAACGTCCCGAGTAACAGGTGCGGGGATCATAGCCCATTACCGATAAATTTGCAGTGTCGCTTCCAGGGTACATACCGGGTGGTATTGTCTTGACCATGCCCAAATCCCCGTAACGGGCTATGCAGTCAATAGAGGGTTTGTCGGCTGCCTGAAGAGGGGTTTTGTTACCTAATTCCTGCAGGGGATAATCAGCCATTCCATCAGCTAAAACAACTACAAATTTCATTCTTTATCACCTCTTTAATCTGCTCCGCCTATTATAGCATACCTGTAATTAATCTCATACTCCCGGCAAATAATAATATCATGGGAATGTGAGAATAATAACGCGATGATCAAGGGGTGATGCTGTCGTTGTGCTATGACGTCACTGTTTTCGTAAGGGAATTACAGGAAATTCTGGCCGCCGCCCCCGCCGGCCAGGACCGCTCCCATCCGTATCTGGATATATCCCAAAGCTGCGAAATTGACGAAAATAAACTACAGGGGAGTATGGGTCAGCTACCGCCCGGCGATCCATTGGTCAAAGCCTTGGGCAGGATCCTCTCTACGATGAAAGAAGGGCCTTTTGAACTGACCCGCTTAGGGATCAATGAATTAATAAAATCCTATCTTTACCGGATAAATAAAGAAAACCAGGAATCCTATACCCACGCCTATCTAAACTGTATCCAGCAAATCTATCTCACAGGAGCGGCAGGGGACTACCCTTTTATCGACCTGCTCTGGGAATACCTAAGCCGGGTCTTCCACACCGTCAGTATCTTCCTGTTGGACCGTTATCTGGTACAAGCCTGCCGGGTTTTCCTAAGCAAGGTATCCAGTATGGGCCGGTCGGCAGCCCAAAGAGGTCTGCCTACCGGTTCGATTCAGCACTTTTTGTACAATATGGAAATCAGAGCCCAGGAGGAAGGCTTTGCGGAGTTAGCCGGGTCCGCCAAAAATCACCGTTTTAACCTGGAAACTTTCTGAATCGGCCACTCTGTAAAAAGGTGAATATATGTTTAAGGTGAGTACATGTTTAATGATATAATTTATCCCCAGTTTTTGCTGGCTATAGCGGGAGGGCTCTTGGGCCTTTTGGGGTCTGTGGGTATTTTTATCTCCCTCATCGTACAAAGACGCCTGGAACGCCTGCAGGATATCCTGGAGGAATTTATTAACCTTTCTTACCGAAGCGAAACAAATCTCACCGGCCAAATGTACAATCTGATCGAAAAATACCAAATGCAGTTCCTCTTCCCGCAGCAGCCGCAATTAATGATCCTTCGCTATATTGATGTAAATATCTTTATTATCCTGCTCTTGTGGACGTGGACCCTTTTTTTGTACTTTGTCCCGCCCCTGACACTATTTTCAAGTCTGTTTTTGATCCCTTTGGCCGTTGGGGTTTACGCTGTCTTATTCTTCCGGCGGCTGCTGCGAAATACCTTGAATTTAGAGAACCCGTTTCTGGATGCGATCATTCCGGCCCCCGCCCGGCTTTGCAGCATCTCTTATCTTTCTCATTTTGTGAATATTTCCGTCCAGTCGGTTCTAAAACAAGCCCGTTTGACCCTGTTTTTAAAATATACCGGGGACCCGGCCTCACATGGTACGGTAGCTGTCTATTTAAAAGAAGAATTATCTTTCGATGACTTTTTCTTTTATTTGCTTCTGGAGGAAGATCAAGTCCCCCGCTTTATCTCCTTCGGGGAGATCCTTTGCCATTTTTCTCCCGACCCCATCACGCAAAAGCCGGCGCCGGTACGGCGGAATGTTAATATCCCGTTGGGAAATTTCTGCCGTTCTATCTTAAAAGGTAATGTAACGGCAAAATTTCTGGTCTTCACCCGGGGTGAGAAACACCCTATACAATACTGCTTTCATTTCCTGACAGGGACGACCTTTCTCTCTTCCCAGAGTCATCCGGAAATAACCGTAAACCACCAGATCACTTATTGCATCGAGGAAAACAAGATCAAAATACTGGATCATGACCAAAATCTGTCCGGTTTAGAAACATTCGCCCCTCATTTTCATTTACAGGGGGAGCGTTTTTTTCTTGATCTTACTTCTGAAGCTTATCCTGAGCCAACCGATATTAAAACCTGTCCGGAAGACATTTTCATTGATTAAGAAATTTGCCGTCGTCGATCTTATAAAGGGGGTCCGGGAAACTTCCTTTTCTGAGCAGCCGGTTCAAATCCTCGTCGGTATAATCCCGGGTTTTATATAAGTAAAAATCAGCCTGATAACCGGATTGCACAATCCCGCAGTCTTTCAGCCCATAGAACTGCGCCCGATGACCCGTAAGCTGGGCCGCCAATTCCCGGTTTGTGCCGTTTTCACTTTCAAAGGGAAAAGAGATAAGATATGCTTTTGTTTCCGGAGGCAAGGCGTTTTTCAATTTATTAAATGTTTCGTCTATTGGCAAGCCTTGGGCAAAAGCAATCTGCGTTAAATTCAAGCCATCGTAGGGAGGCTGCGTTAAATAGATCTCCGACGCCGGAAAACGGGGATAGCTGGTGGCTAACAAATGCTCCACGCCCCGCCCGTTTTTCTGAAGCGCCACCGGATAAGGAAGCACGGTTAATCCGCCGGCGTCAAAAACAGGAGAATCTTGCGCATTCACAAAGCCCACCGCCACGATATAGCCGTCCCGAATGGCTATATCGCCCCGAAAACGGTCATTTACTCCTGAGCCGTCCAGGATCTCCGCGTATTTTATCACCAAATCATAGGGTTCGGCGGCTGTGCTGATGAGATAGGAATATCCGTGTACCTTTAGTCCGGTGAAAACATAGAGGTTCACGTAGTAGCTCAGTACGCCCAGCAGAAGGATGCTGATAAGGATTTTAACGCGCCGCAATATTTCAACCCCTTGCTAATTTATCCGATAGCTAACCGCCGCTAATACTTCCGCTTCTTTAAGCGGGAAATAACGGCAATTTTTCTTTCAGCAGTTTATTTACGATCCTGGGATTGGCCTGTCCTTTGGTTTCCTTCATCACTTGTCCGACCAAAGAGCCCAAGGTTTTTTCCTTACCGGCTTTATAATCTGCCACAGACTGGGGATTGGCGGCTATCACTTTATCTATCACCCCTGCCAAAATACCTTCATCGGAAATTTGTACCAGCCCTTTTTCCCGAATGATCAGCGCAGGGTCTTGGCCCGTGCTGAACATTTCTTCGAAAACTGTTTTCGCCATTGTCCCGCTGATTGTGCCATCCGCCTGGATTTGCAAAAGCGCGGCGAAGTTTTCAGGCGTGACCTTGCATTTGTCGATTTCTATGCCCTTAGCATTCAGGAGCCTAAGCAGTTCCCCCATCATCCAGTTGGAAACGGTTTTGGGTTCGTTATAACCTGCTACCACCCGGTCAAAGAAATCCGCCAGGGCTTTACTGCCCGTTATAATTCTGGCGTCATAATCCGGCAGGGCCATCTCCGACGTCAGACGCTTTCTTTTGGTATCGGGCAATTCCGGTAAGGAGTCCTTGATCTCTTTGACCCATTGCGGATCCACGACCAGTGGAACCAGGTCCGGATCCGGAAAATAACGGTAATCATGGGCCTCCTCCTTGCTGCGCATGGAGGCTGTGACCCCTTGGGCATCGTCCCAGGTCCGGGTTTCCTGAATTATCCTGCCGCCCTTTTCCAGTATTTTTCTTTGTCTTTCGATCTCATACTCCAGAGCTTTTTGCAGCGCCTTGAAGGAGTTCATGTTCTTGATTTCCGCCTTGGTTCCAAGCGTTTTAGCCCCTTGGGGACGCAACGAGATATTGGCGTCACAGCGCAAAGAACCTTCTTCCATTTTGACATCGGAAACGTCGATATATTCCAGGATAGCCTTGAGTTTTTCCAGATAAATCCGGGCTTCTTCCGGGGAGCGCAGGTCCGGTTCGGAAACGATTTCCAAAAGGGGGACCCCGGCCCGGTTGTAATCGCCTAAGGAATAGGCGGAGGTGTTAATGGTGGCGCCATCGTGGACCAATTTTCCGGCGTCCTCCTCCATATGGATCCGGGTTATCCCGATTTTTTTGGCCGCTCCGCCGATTTCAATTTCCAGGCAGCCATGATAACAGATAGGCAGATCGTACTGGGAGATCTGGTAGGCTTTCGGCAGATCCGGATAAAAATAGTTTTTGCGGTCAAATTTACTGAATCCGGCTATTTGGCAATCCAAGGCCAAACCGGTGCGGACGGCAAATTCCAGCACCCTTTTATTCAAGACAGGCAGGACGCCCGGCAACCCTAAACAAACAGGACATACATGAGTGTTTTCTTCGCTGCCGAATTCTGTCGGACATGAACAAAATATTTTTGTCTTCGTTTTTAATTCCGTATGAACTTCTAAGCCGATAACGACTTCATATTCTACGCTCATTCTACATTGCTCCCAATCGGTCCGGTCGTGGTCTGGTCAAAGCGGAGTTTTGTTCCAGAGCATAACCGACCCGCAGGAGAGTTCCCTCCCCGAAAGCTTTTCCGATCAATTGAATTCCCACAGGCAGTCCTTGCAGCAGGCCAAAAGGCAGCGAAAGGGCAGGGACCCCGGCCAAGTTGATAGGAATTGTGCAAACATCCTGTAAATACATAGCCAAGGGATCCTGGGATTTCTCCCCAAACCGGAAGGCTGTAGTTGGCGCAGTCGGGGTTAGGAGGCAATCATATTTTGTAAAGGCCCGATCAAAATCATCCTTGACTAAGGTCCGTACCTTTAAGGCTTTCAGGTAATAAGCCTCATAATACCCTGTGCTCAAGGCATATGTCCCTAGCATGATCCGGCGTTTGACTTCGGTTCCGAAACCTGCGCCGCGGGTCTTTTTAAACATATCGATTATATCCCCGCCCTGTATCCGCAGTCCATAGCGGACCCCGTCATAACGGGCCAGATTAGAACTGGCCTCGGCAGTCGCGATAATATAATAGGCAGGCATGGCATACTCCGTATGGGGCAGGGACGTTTCTTCACAGACTGCTCCCAATTCTTCCAACTTTGCCGCCGCCTGCTTCAGACAGGAGGCTACTCCCGGGGCAATCCCTTCCCCCATATATTCCTTGGGCAGACCGATCCGCAGACCCTTTATACCGTTGCTAAGAAAGCTGGTATAGTCAGGTTTTTCCACAGGCGCCGAGGTGGAATCCCGGGGATCAGGTCCGGCAATTTCGTTGAGGACCAGGGCGCAATCAGTGATGTCTTTAGTAAGCGGCCCGATTTGATCGAGGGAAGAGGCATAGGCTATCAGGCCATAGCGGGAAACAACCCCATAGGTCGGCTTCAGTCCGACTACCCCGCAAAAGGCCGCGGGCTGGCGAATGGAGCCGCCGGTATCGGAGCCCAGGGTATAAACCGCTTCGCTTGCCGCTACCGCCGCGGCTGATCCCCCGCTGGAACCGCCGGGAACGGCTTTTTCGTCATAAGGGTTTTTGGTCTTGAAAAAACCGGAGTTCTCCGTAGAAGAGCCCATCGCGAATTCATCCATATTACATTTGCCGACTAAGACCGCTCCGGCTGTCAGCAGCCTTTCCGTCACTGCCGCATCATAGGGAGGAATAAAATTATTAAGGATTTGCGACGAACAGGTCGTTTTCACTCCCCGGGTACACATGTTATCTTTGAGAGCCATAGGAATCCCAGCCAGGGCGCCCAGCGCTTCGCCGGCCGCTCTTCTTTGATCTATCTTTCCGGCCTGCTGCAAGGCCAGTTCACCGGTCACAGTCACGAAGGCCCGGATTTTTTCATCCAGGATACTGATACGGTTCAGGTATTCCCTGGTCAATTCCTCGCTGCTGATCTTATTTTTCTGCAGAAGATCTTTAAGTTCATGGGCTGTCAAATCTATCAAAGCCAAGGATAAAATCCCCTCTCTCCTGGTTTCTTAGACTATGCGCGGTACTTTAAAGCATCCGTTTTCTTGCTCGGGAGCATTATCCAAAGCCAATTTTTTGTCGAGCCCTGGACGAATAGTATCTTCCCGAAACACATTTTGGAGTTTCAAAACGTGGGCTGTAGGTTCAACCCCTGTTGTATCGACCCGGTTTAAAACTTCCATGTAGCCAAGGATATCATTTAAAGACTGGGTATACCGCTTTTTTTCCTGTTCCGATAAGTCCAAGCGGGCCAACTTCGCCACATGTTCCGTATCACTGACCGTTATTTTCATTTTCTCACCTTCCTGCATCCTTTTATCATAATTTGGATTATACCAGTCTTATTAAAGGGATACAATCCATTACCTTTAAGCTTGCACGCCTTTGCTTTTGGCCCTGTATCCCAGGCAGGAACCCGCAAATACCAAGACAATACCAAGAATTGTATTTAAATACAGCCTGTCTCCCAAAATCAAAAACGCCAGCAGGGGGGCAAGGGCCGTCTTAATCAAAAAAACAGTAGAGGCAATGACCGCCGAAGTATCGCGAATCGCTTTCAAATAAAAAATATAACCAAACCCCTTAATACAAATACCCATATAAAGAAGGATCTCTAAAGTATCCAGCGTTATTCCGCTAAAAACCGGCCTGTCTGTCACGAGCAGCAGACCAAATATGACAAGCACACCGCAAAAAAAAGAAAAGCAGTTCAGTATATAGCCTCCATAGTAATGGATCTTTTTCGCCGCAAGGACGCTGTACAGGGAAAATGAAACAGCCGAAAGCGCACTTAGGCCAATGCCGATCAAGTTGCTTTTATCGCTCATGCCGTCCAAGCTAAAGGGGTTTAAAATGGCCGCCACGCCTAACAAACAAAGACCCATCGACAAAGCTGTGCTTTTTGTTATCTTTTCTTTCAGCAGCAAATAGGCAAAGGGCACCGTAAATACCGCATTGGTACTAAAAATAATGGCTACGACCGAAGCCTGGATATAACCCACCGCAATTTGCATCAGTGACAATGACACAGGTATACATAAAGTACCCAGGACGAAGAAATATCCTATATCCTTGGGATGTATTTTGATCCGCCGCTTTTTAAGGTCTTTCCCGGCTTGAAACGTCATCATAATTGCCGCGATCAAAAACACAATGAAAACAACCTGGAATGGGTCCAGCTTTGCGCTGGACAGCATCTTTGCGGTAATCTCCTGGGTGCTGTATAAAAACGCTGTAAGAATAATAAAAAAATATCCTTTATTCATTGCTATCTTCATTACTGTTCCTCCACACGGTCAAATCCGAATTATTCTTTATGCAGTAGTTCGTGAAATTCCTCTTCTGTAATAATGCGCAAATTCGTTTCGGGACTGCTCTCTAAGATGACTTTCGCCTTAGTCAGCTTAGAACCGGGGTTTTCGCCGGCAAGCACATAGTCCGTCTTCTTGCCGACACTGCCGGAAACATTGGCTCCCAGATCTGTGAGGAGTTTTTCTATCTCTGTACGCCCGTAATTCTGCAGGACGCCGGTAACAACAACCGTTTTGTCACGGAAGGGATTGTCCAGGTCCTGTACTCTCTTTTGTTCAGGCTTGACGCCTGCCGCCAATAGTCTTTCAATGCTATGCTGGATCTTATCATCCTGGAAAAAGGCCAGGATACTATCCGCTACAATCTCTCCAATATCAGGGATTTCCAGCAGTTCCTCACGGGCCGCCTCGCGGACTGTTTCCAGGGAGCCAAAGGCGCGGGCCAGATCTTGAGCTGTTTTCTTGCCCACGTTAGGGATCCCCAGGGCATAGATAAAGGCCTCCAGGTTACAGGTCTTACTTTTTTCAATAGCGGTTAAAAGGTTCTCCGTCTTTTTGGCTTTGAACTTTTCCAGGGACAACAATTCATCCTTGTTTAGATGGTACAGATCGGAGATTTCCCGGATGTCCAGCTTTTCAAATAATTGTTCCGCTGTCTTTTCACTGAAGCCTTCGATATTCATGGCATCCCGGCTGGCAAAATGGACTATGCTTTTTACCAACTGCGGCTTGCAGGAAAGGGAATTCTCACAAAAGAGATGGACTCCGTCCTGAACCAGCACGGATCCGCAAGAAGGGCACTGCCGGGGTGGCTCGATCGCCTGGGCCTTATGCAGGGAATCCTCCGCCACACCGATAATCTCCGGAATAACATCATTAGACCGCCGGATAAAGACCTCGCAGCCTAAACGGACGCCTTTACGGCCGATATCGTCCATGTTGTTGAGAGTGGCCCTTTGAATGGTCACTCCTCCCAGATCCACCGGTTCCAGAAGGGCCGTAGGCGTAACCTTCCCTGTTCTCCCTACATTCCATTCCACTTTCAGCAGTTTTGTCGTCGCGTCCTTGGCAGCAAATTTGTAAGCAATAGCCCACCGCGGAAATTTGATAGTATAGCCTATTACCTCGCGGGTCCTGCAGTCATTGACCGCAATAACCACGCCGTCGATTTCAAAATCGTAGGTATCCCGTTGTTCACCGACTTCGCAGACCGCCGCCATTACTTCATCGAGATTACGGCATTCCAAGCGGTAGGGATGTACCGGCAGCCCTAGCTTCTCTAGGAATTTGAGCATATCGGCATAAGAAGGGAACGCCGCCCCCTCGGCATAGCCAATATCATAGAAATAGGCGATCAATTTCCGCCGGGCCGTTTCCCGGACATTTAGGTTACGCAAAGCGCCTGCCGCCCCATTGCGTAAATTTTTCAAAGGCACTGCAGCCGTAGAGTTGTACTCGGCCAAGGCCTGTTTGGTCATCAGGGCTTCGCCCCGTATCTCCATAAGACCGGCGGCGGCGATCCTCCGGGGGATCGTCCGGATGGTCCGCACTTGAGCGCTGATCTCCTCCCCAACTTCACCGTTCCCCCGGGTAGCCGCCTTTTGTAAGGTCCCCTGATCATAAGTAAGATTGATGGTTAACCCGTCGAATTTTAGTGTCACCACATAGGTCAAAGGCGGCAAAGGTTCGTCCGGCTTATTGGCGTTGTATTCTTCCGCCGCTTTCGCCAGCCTTTTTTCCCAAGCCCTAAGCTCTTCTTCGTTTTGAGCTTTATCCAGGCTCCACAATTTGACCAAGTGGGTGTGCTTTCTAAATTCGGTTAAAGTTACATCCCCAATACGCTGAGTGGGCGAATCGGCCAGGATTTGCCCGGTTGCTTTCTCCAGCGCCCGCAACTGGTCATAGAGGCGGTCATATTCAGCATCCGAAATACTCGGGGCGTCCAGGGTGTAGTATTCGTGAGCATATCTGTTTAATTTATCCGCCAGTTCCCGCATTTGGGCTGTTTTTTCAGACATACGCATCCCCCTTTATATGTTCACCATTGACCCCGGCCTTACTTCACCCTTTTTATCGGAGCATATTTCGCCAGTAAGTTTTTGATACCCTGAGCCGGAAAAGCGATTTGCAGTTTGGCGTCCTCTCCCTGCCCGCGTACGCTTACCACAACCCCCTGCCCCCATTTATCATGTTCGATCTTGTCCCCGGTAAGAAAGTCATGCTCATCCAGCCTGTTTTGACGGGTTGACTGAGGAGTATAAGCTTTGGTGGTCTTAAAGAAGTCTTCATTTTGATATTCTTCCCACAAGTGAGGTGAAATCTCCTCGATAAAACGTGATGGTAAATTATGGTTGGTGCGTCCATAAAGACTGCGTTGTTTTGCGTACACTAAAAAAAGCCGTTCTTTAGCCCTGGTCAGGGCGACATAACACAGCCGGCGTTCTTCTTCCACTTCCGCCGATTCTCCCAAAGCCAGGGAGTGAGGGAATATCCCCTCCTCTAATCCGGCCAAAAAAACGTTGGTAAACTCCAATCCCTTAGCAGAGTGCATCGTCATCATCACCACTGCTTCGGCCTCATCAGCATAGGTATCTAAATCACTGATCAGCGATACCTGCGCCAAAAAATCCGCCAGGGAGGGTTCTGCGGCCTGGCTTTCGTAATCCTGTGTTTTGGTTAAGAACTCTTTCAGGTTTTCCATTCTGCTTTGAGCTTCCACAGAATTATCCCGCAAAAGTTCACTGGTATAACCTGTATCGGCTAGGATTTTTTCCGTTAACATGGTTACAGACATCTTGTCCACTACTTCATAAAGACGGTCCATGACCTGGAGAAAGGAGGCCACTCCTTTGCTTACTTTAGGTCCGAGGTTCAGCTCTTGATACCTGTGTAAGGCTTCAAAGAGGTTGATTTCGTGGGCACGGGCAAATTCAGCTATTTTCGCTAAGGAAGTATCCCCGATCCCGCGGCGCGGAACATTGATGATCCGCTCCAGACTGACACTGTCGCTAGGATTGGCCAGCGCTTTCAAATAAGCCAGGGTATCTTTGATCTCCAGCCGTTCATAGAATTTGAGCCCCCCCACAATATGGTAAGGGATCCCCCGGCGGATGAACCATTCTTCAATGACGCGCGACTGGGCATTGGTACGCAGTAAAACCACATTCTCCTGGTAGCGCCCTCCGCTGCCAACCAGTTTGGTAATACGCTCACTGATAAAACGGGCTTCATCTTGCTCATTCATGGCTTTATACAGTACTAACCGTTCGCCCTGGGGGTTTTGGGTCCAGAGGCTTTTGGACTTTCTCCCTTCATTATTGGCGATCACGCCGTTGGCTGCCTCCAAAATCGCTTGGGTCGAGCGGTAATTTTGTTCCAGTTTAATAATTTTGGCCTGGGGATAATCACGTTCAAAATCCAGGATGTTACGGATATCGGCCTGACGAAAGGCGTAGATGGATTGATCGTCATCTCCCACCACGCAAATATTCTGATGCTTTTGCGCCAGAAGATTCACCAGCACATACTGGGCATGATTGGTGTCCTGGTATTCATCCACCATAATGTAACGAAAACGGTCTTGATACTTTTGTAAAATATCCGGATGCTCCTTGAACAATCTCACTGTTAAGAGCAGGAGGTCATCAAAATCAACGGCGTTGTTGGTTTTTAATTTTTTTTGGTAGGACTCATACACCTGGGCTGCCTTTTCTTCAAAGTAATTCCGGGCCTGGCGGTTGGCTTCCCCCACTCCCAGCAGTTTGCTTTTATAACGGCTGATCCCCATCTGCATGGCCTTGGCCGGGAATTTTTTTTCATCTATGTTCAACGTTTTTAAGACCGCCCGGATGACTACTAACTGGTCCTGAGTATCATAAATCGTAAAATCTTTGGCGTACCCGAGGAGTTCAATCTCCCGGCGCAGAATGCGGACACAAGCCGCATGAAAGGTCATTACCCACATGTCCCTGGCGGCCGCGCCCATCAGCGCCGTCAGCCGGTTCAGCATTTCCTTGGCCGCTTTATTTGTAAAAGTAATAGCCAAAACAGAACGCGGGTCAATGCCCTGGGAACCGATCAACCTTATGATACCCGGAGTTATCTCGGGTTTCTTTTTATCTTTATTTTGCTCCCACCAGTCTTTGATACGCTCCAGTTCTTGAGCTGAAAACCCGATCGGCAAAGGAGGATGGGGTTGATAAACAGGCCCAAAGACGCAAAGATGCAGGATCCTGTGCACCATAGCCGTCGTTTTTCCCGACCCCGCCCCCGCCAAACACAAAACCGGTCCTTCCCCTGTTTCGACTGCCTTAATTTGTTCCGGATTCAAACGGCAAAAGAGTGTGTTTCTAATTGCGTTTCTTAACTGCCAATAATCTTCTGTTAACGAGTTATCCCAAGACACGGTTTGACCCCCTTAATACTGCAGCTTCCTTATTCATTATTCATTGGACTTATATTATATTTTATCATTGAATTTCAATTTTTGGAGATATAATGTATATAAATATCGGTCTCAGGAAATACTTAAGACTGAACAACTCCTCTTATCTCCTCCACTCTAGGTTCGGGGCTCAGCCCTGGACCAATTTTTTTTATATTTACCCGGTTTAACCGGTTATCATAATGATGCTCCCCTCTTTTGCAGCTAGCGGCTTTTGTTATTTCCGCTGTCCACTTTGAGGGGAGCATATCATCAGGACTACTTTAGTTTTAAATTCGCTGGGGAATGATTTTGCTTAATGGGAGCATTATAGTTTCGGTACAGCAGGCGGGCACGGTAGATCAATTAAATGAGGCTATTGCTACTTCAGCTTACAATGGCTTCACGTAGTGGGCGCGGTAATCAATTAGACTTTTTAATTGGTTTGTTATTCGTACAGCCTTTGTTTTCTTCATTAAAATTTGTGCATCCATAAAAACTTACAGCCGTTTGCTTATTATGTTTTATAATCATATAGCCGTCTTTGCATTTATCGCATTTGAAAATATCTCCTCTTACAATCTTGTCGTTGGTCATGAAATCGCATATTTCTACCTCATTCGTGCATATGTAAAGTCTCAGACCGTAGTTTTTATTATACTCATACTTAAGAGGGAAATTACAAATAGGACACCGGAGCTTAAATAAGTCCACCTCTTCCATATTAAAATCTTCTGGATAGGGTAGATGATAGTCTTTAATTATTTCAACCAAAAACCGGGATGGCCTGTTTAACGGAGCTATGATGTATACCCTATTTTTTGTGCGGGTTAAAGCTACATAGAAAAGACGTCTCTCCTCTGCAAAAGGAAAACTTTTGTCTTCATACCTGACAAGCCTCATGATTGGATCATATTCTAACTGACAGGGAAAACCGAATTTACTTTCCAGCATATTAAGAATAATAACATTATCATACCCTAAACCCTTTGCACTGTGCGCAGTCATAAACGATATATCGGCTTTTGGATATTTAGTGCATCTGATTTTTCCTCTATTTTTTGCTATAAATTCTTCGGTGCGGAGAAGTTTATAGAAGTCAAAGCTATATCTACCGATTAAAAGGATCGATGTTTTTTCTCCGAATTCATTAATTATACTTCCTATAGCTTTGACAACCGCTTCTGCTAGATTTTTATGTAATAAAAATGAATCATCGTAAAACTCTAACTTAATAGGGTCTTCCAGATTTTTGGGGGATTTTAGTTGCTTTCTGATCTGTGTAGAGTTTTTCTGAATAAAACCCCCTGCGATGTCAATAAGTTCTTGAGAATTACGATAAGTATGCGTAATTTTCAACTCAACGCCACTGCCCATTAATTCCAGAAATTTTGTAAATAACGTAATATCAGAACCTGCAAAGGCATAAATGGACTGCCAGTCATCACCGACTGCTACAACATTGGCCTCAGTAATGGCTGCTAACTGCTTTGTTAGATTAAACCGCTGTTTAGCAATATCCTGAAACTCATCAATCACTATATATTTATAGGGAAGCTTTTCTCCCGATTTTTCAATTTCACACAACAAGAAATAGGCATCATTAATCATGTCGGCAAAGTCTATCTGATTATTTTTTTGTAGTGTATCTTGATAGTGGTTGTATACCTCTTGAGCAATATCCAAAAAGAGCAGATTCCTTACATTGTCGGTGACTTTACGTAACACATCAAAACCGCTAGCATCATAGCCAGTGGTTTTATATTGCTGAATAAATTCAAGAATAAAGTGAACCAATTTATAAATGTATTTGTCCTTACCTGTTTCAACAATTTTCTTATATACTTCATCATGACTGCGGGGATTTAAAACAAAACCTTTTTTAATCAATTCCTCTTTTAAATGATCGATAAGTGGTCGCCTGTCATTATAAACAGACCAGGTTTCAATCAAACTAGTCCCGAAATTCTTATGTAGCAGTCTCTTGTCATATATGCTGTTCTCATATCTTTGTAACTGCTTTTTAGTAAAAAGAGTGCTGTTCATATGTTTATGGCAGAATAAAAGTA
>DHRG01000059.1:0-980 GCA_002408285.1 Peptococcaceae bacterium UBA5318
TTGGGGGGAGGCTTAATAGTGAACAGTCATAAAATCGGCCGCAATGACCCGTGCCCTTGCGGAAGCGGCAAGAAGTACAAGAATTGCTGTCTGGGGTTGGATGAGACGGCAGGCAAGGATTTGGATAAATTCGAACGCTATAATCAAGTGCTGATGACCTTAAAAGTTAAGCTGGATAGGCAATACAGGTCGGAAATCAAGAGGATCAGACGGACAGCGCAAGATAATTTTCTGCGTTTTGCCGGCCTTACAGATATTCCGTCCGACCATGCGTCCTTGTTTTCCGACTGGCTCTGGTTTGATTTTCCGGCTGAGAATGCTATAAGCCTGGCCCAACAATACTATACCGAAAATGGAAATTTCATGGACCGGCCTTTAGCCGAATGTCTGCTGGAGCTTAATCATTCGTTCCTCTCGATCCTGGTACCGCTGGAAGCCGGTGACGCTTCCTTCCTCCTTCATGACTTGATTACCGGAACTACCCGCCGGGTGATGTTAAAAGAGCCTTGGGAGATAAAAGAAAACCTCAGCGATATAATCTTGCTGGGGCGGATAGTTGAAACTGCCCAGGGCGGACTTTTTTCCGGCATGGTGTTAATGCAAAAAGATGATGCCGGGCAGAAAGAAATTATCCGGCGTAATCTGGAGTATTTTAAATCCCTGGCCGGACTCGCGGGAACAGATTTTTGCCGCCAATATGGGGAGATAGTATACGGTGTATTTTGCCATACTCTGAACAAGACTTCATTAAGCTTAAATGACATAAAAGCTTTTTCCCTGGAAGCACCTTTATCGGATATAGGCAGGAATAATAATATCTTGCCGCTTTATCAGGCCGGTGGATGGCAGTGGTTTCAGCCTGCCCATTGCAGCGGTTATGCCCGGATTGCGGTAAAAGATCATACTGTTCTGATAGCCACTGATCGGGCGGAGGATGTACCTGTAATTAGTGCCTGGCTGGAACAGTTTAAAAATATTGC
>DHRG01000059.1:1076-29448 GCA_002408285.1 Peptococcaceae bacterium UBA5318
CAGTTTAAAAATATTGCGGTTAAAAATATATGTAATCTGCTGCAATCTCCGGATATCGAACAGGCCCCATTATGGTTTGCCGTAATGAAGGACCGGGAAACTGAAAAGTGGCTGCACACCCCGCATCATGAACTGGACGGGCAAACTCCTGAGGAAGTATTGCGAGAAGAAAATGGCCGCCGGCAGTTGCTCAATTTATTGGATACATTGGTTGAGGAATCGGAGCAAAGTGAGGAAGAGAAAGAATTGCTGCTTTTTATGCGGGAACGTATTCAAGGAATTAACCCTCTATGATTTCCTCCAGGGCCATACCCACTTCTTCCACACCCTGGCCGGAAACCGCTGAAAATGCTATGGCTTCTTCTCCGGGGTTCATTTTGAATGCTTTATGGATCTGGACCAGACTTTTGCTGCAGGCCCCCCGGGAGATTTTATCGGCTTTAGTGGCCACTACCATATAAGGTATGGACAAGCCGGCCAACCATTCACGCATAAGTAAATCATTACTGGTAGGGGGATGCCGGATATCGACCAGTTGGATTACACCATACAGTTGCTGCCGTTGCTGCATATATAATTCTATCATTTTAGCCCATTTGGCCTGTTCCGCCTTGGATACCCGGGCATAGCCATAGCCGGGCAAATCCACCAGGTAAAAGGAATCATTAATATTATAATAGTTGATGGTACGGGTCTTGCCGGGAGTGGAGCTGGATTTGGCCAGTTTTTTACGGTTGGTCAAACGGTTGATAAGTGATGACTTTCCCACATTGGAACGTCCTACTATGGCTATCTCCTTGGCGTTGGCAGCCGGCAGGCCGTCCATATCCACAAAACAGCCCACAAATTCTGCTTTCTTTATTTTAAGCATCTTAATCACCTCATCAGAGTTAAAAAGAACAACAAAGGGAAAACCACAGTTTTCCCTTCAGAGCGTCAAACAATCCCCATAGCTGAAGCCTACTCCAGCTTCTATTGATCTAATCAGTCTCCTGGCCGGTTGAATTACTTTTATCCAGGGCATGGTCCAACACTTCATCCATGTGGCTGACAAAAATAAAGTTCATCTTGCGCTTGACATTGGAAGGTACTTCTTCCAAATCCTTTTTGTTTTCCATTGGAATAATAACCGTCTCAATGCCTGCCCGGTGTGCGGCCAGCGTTTTTTCTTTCAGACCGCCTATCGGCAAGACCCGTCCCCTCAAGGTAATCTCACCGGTCATAGCTACGGTATTCTTGATCGGGATACCTGACATAGCCGAAGCCAGAGCGGTGGCTATGGTAATACCGGCAGATGGTCCATCCTTGGGAATAGCGCCTTCTGGAACATGCAAATGGATATCATATTTTTCCAAGGTATCCTCACTTATACCCAAATCTTCGGCCCGGGCCCTTACGTAAGTTAGCGAAGCCTGGGCAGATTCTTTCATAACGTCGCCCAGTTTTCCGGTCAGGGTCAGCTGTCCCCCCTTGCCTTTAACCAGGGCTACCTCGATGGAAAGGATATCTCCCCCGACCTCGGTCCAGGCCAGACCGGTTGCCACACCCACCTGACTCTGTTTCTCCGCCGTACCGTAATGATATCTTTCCACTCCCAGGTACTTGTGAATGCTGTTGGCCGATATGGCAGCGTGAAATTGGCGATCTTTCACTACTTCACGTGCTACCTTGCGGCAAATGGATGCAATCTGGCGCTCCAGATTACGTACGCCGGCTTCACGGGTATATTCCCGGGTAATTTTACGGATAGCGCCTTCGCTAAAGGTGATATGGACCGATTTCATGCCGTGTTCCTTGATTTGCTTGGGGATCAAATATCCTTCCGCAATATTAACTTTGTCTTCCTCGGTATATCCCGGTATTTCAATAATCTCCATCCGGTCCAGCAGGGGCCGGGGAATATTGTACATGGAATTAGCGGTAGTAATAAACATTACCTTGGAAAGGTCAAAGGGTATCTCCAGATAATGATCACTAAAATTGAAATTCTGCTCCGGATCGAGGACTTCCAGCAAAGCAGCGGAAGGATCCCCGCGGAAATCCATGCTCATCTTATCAATTTCATCCAGCAGGAAAACCGGATTTCTGGAACCGCCCTGCTTTATGCACTGCAGAATACGTCCCGGCATGGAGCCCACATAGGTGCGGCGGTGGCCTCTGATTTCCGCCTCATCTCTTACTCCTCCCAGGGACATATGTACAAATTTGCGTCCCAGGGAACGGGCTACCGACTTGCCCAGCGATGTTTTTCCCACCCCCGGAGGTCCAACCAGGCAGAGAATGGGACCTTTCATACGTTTGGCCAATTTCCGGATAGCCAGATATTCAAGTATTCTCTCTTTTGGTTTTTCCAGACCGTAGTGGTCTTCGTTAAGGATGTTTTCCGCCAGTTCCAGATCCAAACGATCACGGGTCTCGAATGACCAGGGCAGTGACAGCAGCCAGTCCAGATAGTTGCGGACTACTACGGCCTCGGCTACCATAGGCGGCATTTTCTCCAGCCGCTCCAGCTCTTTAAAAGCCTTTTCGCGAGCATCTTTGGGCATATTGGCCTGCTCAATTTTTTCTCTTAATTCTTCCACTTCGGAAGCACGATCATCCTTGTCGCCCAGTTCTTTCTGGATCGCTTTCATTTGCTCCCGTAAGTAATATTCTTTCTGAGTTTTCTCCATCTGCTTGCGTACGCGTATGTTGATTTTGCGTTCGAGCTCCAGCACTTCCATTTCCTTAGCCAGAAGTTCGCACAGATATTCCAACCGTTTTATTACATCAAGGGCCTCCAGGATGTTTTGCTTTTCATTGATTCTAAGAGACAAATGCGAAGCTATAACATCTGCCAGCCGGCCGGGTTCTTCGATACCGACCACCGAGACGACCGTTTCGGGCGGGACTTTTTTACTCATCCTGACATATTGCTCGAACTGGTAGACCAGTGTTCTCATCAGGGCTTCAACTTCGGTATTTTTATAATTTATATCATTTTCAAATTCCCTTATTTCTACTTTGATATAAGGGTCATGGGATATATAATTTTCAATGCGGCCGCGCCTGAGGCCTTCAACCAGCACCCGCATGGTGCCGCCGGGCATCTTGAGTATTTGCCGGATTTCCGCTACTGTACCTACTTCGTAGATATCTTCATCTTCCGGTTCATCAGTTTGGGCTTCTTTCTGAGTAGCCAGAAATACTTCTTTCGCTTCCAGCATCGCTTCTTCAATCGCAGTTATAGATTTCTTTCTTCCCACATCGAGGTGGATTACTGTATATGGGAAAACCAGCACTCCCCTTAAGGGCAGCATGGGTAATTCCCGATAAACCATTTTGGCTTCTTTTGGCAAAAACAATACACCTCCCAAGCAAGTTTAATTCTACTATATGTGTATATAACGTGCAACAAATGCTATCCCTGTACGTTTCGACAACATGACAGGCCACTGTCATTTATACAGGGAGACGGATATGGTCGAAGGACTGGTTTTACCAGCGCTATATCCAGCACTTCAGCTAATTCTGTAACCGGAATTATTTCCGTTTCCGGGAAAGTAGCGAATATATTGAGCCAGTTATCCGCCGGTATAATTACTTTCTTTATACCTGCTTTACGAGCGGCATCAATCTTACTCATCACACCGCCTACCGGCTTTACTTTTCCATGAACAGATACTTCACCGGTCATTGCCACCAGATGATCTATGGCGATATTCTGAACGGCCGAATAAATGGCAACGGCCATGGCTACTCCTGCGGAAGGTCCGTCAACCGGCGTTCCTCCCGGGAAATTAAGATGCAAATCATATTCGTCCGTATTGATATCAAAATTCCTGCGCAGTACGGTTAAAACGTTTTCCACTGCCCCGCGGGCCATGCTCTTCCGCCGGATGGTCTTTTGCCCTCCTCCCATTTCCTCCTCTTCCACCACGCCGGTAACGGTCCATACTCCGGTTCGATTTTGAATCGGTATGGCAGAAGCTTCAACTTCTATTAATGTACCCAGATTGGGGCCATATATAGCCAAACCGTTAACCATTCCTATCTCTGGCTGTTCTTTTAATTTTATATCAGTACGGGGAGAAAAACGTCCGTTATTTAAAACTTTTTCTACTATCTTAAGATTTATAGTCCGGGAATTATCCATTTGCACAATTCCCGCTGCCAGTTGCACGATATTGATGGCTTCGCGGCCATTGCCTGCGTAGCAGATTATTTCTGCCAATGCATCAGGCTCTATCGTATAATTTATCTTTTCCACGGCGCGCTTAACAATCTCCCCAATATCTTCTTTATCCAATGGTTTAAAAAATATTTCCATGCATCGCGATCTGAGAGCAGGCGGAATTTCCTGAGGCATTCGGGTTGTAGCCCCAACCAGACGGAAATCAGCCGGCAAACCATTTTGGAAGATATCGTGGATATGCTGAGGAATATTGCGATCACTTTCCGAGTAATAAGCACTTTCCAGCAAAACTTTTCGGTCTTCCAGTATCTTTAACAGCTTATTCATTTGAATAGGATGCAGTTCACCGATTTCATCAATAAACAAAATCCCTCCATGTGCTTTGGTGCAGGCGCCCGGCTTGGGCTGCGGTATACCGGCCGCCCCCATGGCACCGGCTCCCTGATAGATGGGGTCATGTACGGAACCGATCAGCGGGTCGGCAATGTTCCGTTCATCAAAACGGCTGATGGTAGCATCGACCTCGACAAATTGAGCATCTTTCTTAAATGGGGATAAAGAATTGGACTTGGCCTCCTCCAACACCAGGCGGGCAGCGGCAGTTTTCCCCACTCCGGGAGAGCCGTATATTATAACATGCTGTGGGTTGGGGCCACACAAAGCTGACCTTAAGAGTTCCAATCCTTCCGTTTGACCCACCACCTCATGCAATGAAGCAGGCCGGGTCAGACTGGATAAAGGCTCCGTCAAACGGCAATCTCTCATCTTTCGCAGGCGGCTCATTTCCTTTTCGGTTTCTCTCACTACTACGGTTTTACGAGATTGCTGACTTTTGAGTAAATTCCAAAAATAAATACCTATAACTACCGCGAAAAATAATTGAATCAGGTAGAGTATAGGCCCATATTGGATAAATAAATCATTCATGCATCTTTTCCCTTCTACCCATTTTTTTTTATTATTCCCGGCAGACTCACAATGGATAAGGGAAAAAAGGCAGTAAAAAAAGGTAGCTTACGCTACCTTTTCCCATTTTGTGTTGTTGTTAGCAATCAGCCCGTTACTTTGCGTTTGGCATCTACCGTTACCAGCAAAGGCTTTTCTTTTTTCTCGATAACTTCTCTGGTAATAACTACCTTGGTAATGTCCATGCGTGATGGCACTTCATACATAACATCCAGCATTACGTCCTCAATTATGGCTCTTAACCCCCTGGCCCCGGTATTGCGCCGTAAGGCTTCTTCGGCAATCGCCTGCAGGGAATCTTCCATAAACTCCAGGTCTACGCCGTCCAGTTCAAACAGCTTCTTGTACTGTTTGGTAACTGCATTTTTAGGCTCGGTCAGGATTTTTACCAGTGAACCCTCATCCAGCGCATCCAATGTAACAACTATGGGCACGCGTCCCACAAACTCAGGAATCAATCCATATCTGAGCAAATCCTGAGGCAGAATCATATCCAGGATTTCGCCGATTTTCTTTTCTTCCCGAACTTTAATATCAGCTCCAAAACCCATGATCTTCTGTCCCACCCGGCTTTGGATTATTTTATCTATACCTTCAAAAGCACCGCCGCAGATAAACAAAATGTTACTGGTGTCAATTTGAATGAATTCCTGGTGCGGATGTTTCCTGCCTCCCTGGGGAGGAACGCTGGCAACAGTTCCTTCCAGTATTTTTAATAGAGCCTGCTGTACGCCTTCACCGGAAACATCTCTGGTTATACTTGGATTATCGGTCTTCCTGGCTATTTTATCGATCTCGTCGATATAAACTATACCTTTTTCGGCCTTCTCAATGTCATAGTCGGCTGCCTGAATCAATTTGAGAAGAATGTTCTCAACGTCCTCCCCAACATATCCGGCTTCAGTTAATGAAGTAGCATCTGCGATAGCAAAAGGAACATTCAGAATGCGCGCCAGGGTCTGAGCCAGCAGAGTCTTACCGCTGCCGGTAGGGCCAAGCATCATAATATTGCTCTTTTGAAGTTCGACATCATCCAGTTTGATACCCAGGTTGATACGTTTGTAATGATTGTAAACTGCTACCGCCAGGGCTTTTTTGGCCTTTTCCTGACCTATGACGTAATCATCCAGAATATCTTTAATGTCATTTGGTTTTGGAATATCGCCGATCCCAAAGCCTATGTCGTCGGCTAACTCTTCTTCAATTATTTCATTACACAGCTCTATGCATTCATCACATATATATACACCGGGTCCAGCAACAAGCTTCTTGACCTGATCCTGAGTCTTACCGCAAAATGAACACTTCAGCTGACCTTTTTCATCCCCATATTTAGGCATAAGTTCACCTCTCTTCTAAAAAGCTACTTCTTCAGGTTTTTTTTCGGTTGACTGATGACTTCATCAAGCAGCCCATACTCTTTAGCTTCCTGAGCGCTCATGAAGTAGTCCCGCTCGGTGTCTCTTTGAATCTTTTCCAGTTTTTGACCGGTTCTTTCAGCCAAAATCTTGTTCATGCTTTCTTTTATCTTTATTATCCTCTTGGCATGAATCTCAATATCAGTGGCCTGACCTTGAGTTCCCCCCAGGGGTTGGTGAATCATAATTTCCGCATTGGGCAAAGCAAAACGCTTGCCTTTTTGTCCGGCAGTAAGTAAAAAGGCCCCCATGCTGGCTGCCAGACCTACACAAATAGTGGAAACATCAGGTCTGATATACTGCATGGTGTCGTAAATAGCCATACCGGCACTTATCGAGCCTCCGGGACTGTTAATGTAAAGTGAGATATCTTTGTCCGGATCTTCTGCTTCGAGAAACAGAAACTGTGCAATTACCAGATTGGCTACGGCGTCATTGATTTCACTACCCAGGAAAATAATTCTGTCTTTAAGCAACCGGGAATAGATGTCATAAGATCTTTCGCCGCGATTAGTCTGTTCTACTACCATTGGCACCAGATACGACATGCAAACTCACCTCTTTCAATAAGACTATTCCGGGTCTATTTTATATATTATTCTTTTTCTGCTTCTTCCTCAACTATGCTGTCTTCTTCCGTGGTATCATTTTCCACCACATCAGCACTATCAACCAGATACTGAACCGCCTTCTCCGCCTTGAGGTTGAAAATCAAGTCATCCATGACACCGACCAGTCTCTGTTTGGCCTCGTCTAATTCAATCTTCAGGTTGGTAGCTACCTCATTTATTTTATTATCTATTTCTTCATCTGTTACCTCTATCCCTTTTTCCTCAATTATTTTTTCCAGCATGAAGTTAACTTTTACCCTCTGCTCAGCATCCGACCACATATCCTGCCGTAAATCTTCTTCGGTGGTACTGGTCAATTCGTAATACCGGGGCAGGTCTATCCCCTGGGGCGCCAGTTGTCTTTCAAACTGTTTGAGCATGGCATTAATCTGCATTTGAACCACCGCATCCGCCACCGGAATTTCACAAAGCGCTATCGCCTTGGAAATAACTTCATCCTTGATCATTTCCTGTTTACGGTTGTCAGCCACATAGTCCAGCTGTTTGCGAATCATCTGTTTGAAGTCGTCCACGGTTTCATATTCGCTGACTTCCTGAACAAATGCATCATCCAGAGTTCTCAGCTCTCTACTGTCTATCTGTTTTATAGTTGTCTTAAATACCGCATCTTTTCCGGCCAGATCCTCGGCATGATATTCTTCCGGGAAGGTAACTTTGACCTCAACTACATCACCTTTTTTAGCGCCGACCAGTTGTTCTTCAAAGCCTGGTATAAAAGAATGCGAACCCAGTTCGAGAGGATAGTCCGTACCGGTTCCGCCTTCAAATAATACTCCATCAACGGTTCCTTCGAAATCTATTTTCACAGTATCGCCTGTAGCGGCAGGTTCATCAGTTTTTTCCACCAGACGGGCATAACGTGAACGTATATCTTCCAAGCGCTGGTCAACATCTTTGTCGGTTACTTCTATTCTGGGAATGGAAACTTCTATTCCTTCCAGTTTTCCCAGTTTAACTTCAGGTTTAACCGCAACTTTAACATTGATCTTCAGAGGCTGGCCTTCTACTATTTCACCTACTTCTTCAAATTCAGGCTGGGCAATAGGGTCGATATTCAGTTGTTCTACTGCCTGCTCGTAAGCATCGGGCACTACAAATTCGAGGGTATCTTCGAAAAGTATTTCTTTTCCGAAATGGGCTTCCAACAACTGACGTGGTACTCTCCCCCGCCGAAATCCAGGTACAGTTACCTGTTTCACTACTTTGCGGTATGCTTTTTCCATCCCTTGTTCAAGCATTGCCGCATCGATTTCGATTTCTATGTAGGCCTCACTGTTTTCTATTTTTCCCAATCTGGCGTCCATTTATGCTCCTCCTTAACTTTGTGATAGAATTCAAACCCGTTCCTGCCAGGCAACCCTTTTAAAAATTTAACCTAAATTCGCCTAAAATACAACACCTCGGCGCAGGCCGAGGCATAAAATTCAATGGAGCGGAAGACGAGATTCGAACTCGCGACCCTCGCCTTGGCAAGGCGATGCTCTACCACTGAGCCACTTCCGCATAAATTTTGAACCTATATATAAGATAAATAATTCTTCCCTGTTTAGTCAAGTGATTATCCACATTTTATTGGGTTTTATTAGGGGTATCCAAGCCTTTCTGGTTAAAACAGGTAATTGTCCTGCTATCCAGCTCACCGGTAGGAGACAATTGATGTGCCTCCTGAAATTGGGCGACGGCTTCTTTGAACTCTTTCTCATCGTGGGTTTCAGCTTTTAAATAGCCCTGTTGAATTAAAACTGCCTGGATCCTATCCAGGTCCTGGGCCGTTACAAACTGCATGGAAACAACTGTGCCATCATCAATCCCCGTATCATTTGTTCCGGAAGAATATGGTTGTTCGGTAGATGCAGGGTTCGAAGCCGCAGGCTGGTTATATTTCCAGTGGCGCACTTCAGTACTGAAATCATCTTTTTGGCCATCGGGAGCGGTTTCATCATTGGCTTTGGCGGCCACATTTTCTTTGAATCCTTCCATAACCTCATTATCATCACGGCTGGTTTTTTCCTGTGTCCCGGGCATGGTGCACCCGCTTAACATTAAAGCAAGTATTATATAGATGATTAGATGCCGTTTGAATTTAATCATCCCCCATCCCCTGTTTTACGCCTTAATCCTGCCATTATCAGAAAAACCAGGTTTATTTGTAAAGGAGCATTTCCTGGCCGCTATTGGATTTCAAGCGGTTGTTTTAATAAGTTTACTGCATTTTGATTAAATTCGGCAACCGTCTTTATATGAGCCTTCAATTTATAAATTCAACACTGAAGGACACTGATTAATTATGATTAACACAGTCCAGCCCTGATGCTTAGATAGGGACATTCTCCATTAGTAATGTATCTCCTTACCTTAAATAGTTGGAAGCCGGATAATTATGAGACATTTCAGACCAATTAATTAATCCATTACTTTTCGGTAAACGGCCGATGTAAGATAGCCGCTTTCGGGCGCAACATTTTTGAGCTGACGGAAAACTTCTTTAGCCCGTTCATTGTCATTCTGGCGAAAATATATGCAGCCCAAAAAGAAAAGGCTGTCGTCGTAGTACGCAGTATTGGTGAATTCTTTCAGATATTGAATATAATATTGTTCAGCCTGTTTCAATTCGCCACTTACATAATTAGTCCGGGCCAGATAATAAAGAGCTTCCCGATTAAGATAACTGCCGGTTCCCATACTTACGACCATACTGTAGTTGTTCACGGCACTTTTCCAATTGCGGGATAAGTAAGCTTTTCGCCCTGCATAATAATACTGTTCTTCCCTGTCTACATCATAATTACTACCCGCGGATGATAGCTCCTGGGGAGCCGGGTCAGCTTGTTTAAGCTCAAGCGCAGCCTTTGTCTGCGCCGGTACCACTACCGTCTGCCGGGCCGGTTTAATTACGGACGGAGAAGAAGCCTTGGAATCTGTGTCCCGATTGACATATACCGCGCTAGAAACTACTAGAAACACCAGCAAAGCACCGGAAGCAGCCCACACCAGATGCGAGTGTCCGCCTTGTTTCTGGCTAACCTCTTCAACCGGTATTATACCTATCCTTTCAATCGTTGGAAGTGAATCCATATACTCACGTAGGGCAGGGTTGGAACGGTCCAGTTCCAGGCCCTTCTGCCACATTTTAACGGCCTCGTCTCGATCTCCTCCCGCCAGGCAGCATAAACCCAAGAGCTGGTACAAAGCCACATGGCCATCCTGTTCCAGTAAAAGATTCTTGAGCATTTCTCCCGCCACTTGATAATTCTTCTTTTCCATTTCGGCTACTGCCCTTTGGTAGCGTTTTATCCAGAACTGATTCGAGGGACGGTTGTGGAGCTCCAGATTCTGAATGGCAGACTTGTGGTTGGGATTAATAATAAGGATATTCTGCCAACAGGCCACGGCTTTTTCATATTCCCCCAGCACCAGATAGCAGGAACCCAGAAGACTATCTACCTGTACCGTATCATCTTTTAGTTCACGGGCTTGAAGCAAAATTTTCACGGTCCTGGTTATATTATGCTGTTTTAAATTTGCAATTGCTGACTCATAGAGCTCCGTAAACTTATCTTCTCCACTGCCATTTGACATTTAATCACACCCTTGCAGATTTTTATATATACTTCCACCAGCAGCGGCAAATCTCCTTCCATAAATTGTAAATATTTTTGAAAGTGGTCTATCTGCGCACTCTCAGCAGACATTTTTAATAGTATGATAATAAAACCCCGTAAAGGAGATTGATGTGATGACTTATGCAAGCCGTTTTTTACGACTTGATGACCCGTTAATGGTGGGTCCGGATATTTTGAATGCCCAAACCTTATTGCAGGAAGCCGGCTTTAGCACCGGAACCCTGGATGGAGTATTCGATCCCCGTACCCATTCAGCCGTAATGGCTTTTCAACGTGCCCACCAATTGATAACTGACGGGATAATAGGCCCCATGACCTGGACCGCCCTCAATTCAGTCCAAACCAAAGTTCAAACCCTGGATTATACCCCATCCGGTAGTGCGACTACTATTTGTATAGACACCGGCCAAAGAATACTCTCCTTCTGTTCCCCCGGTTTCAAAAAAATCTATAAGGTAGCAGTAGGTAAGAAATCTACTCCAAGCCCATTAGGTGATTGGACAATTGTCCAAAAAACGGTTGATCCGGGCGGACCTTTTGGGGTCAGATGGATGCGGCTCAGCTGTCCCTGGGGAGGTTATGGCATACATGGCACCAATAATCCCAAATCTATCGGCAGAGCTGCCAGCCATGGATGTATAAGGCTGTATAATCAAGATGTGATAGAACTCTATAATATGGTAGCGATCGGTACGCCGGTAAGCATTATCAATAAATCTTATACCGGACGCATTTTAAGACGCGGGAATAAAGGCAGCGACGTTAAGAAGCTACAAGCAAGCCTGAAAAAACTGGGATACTATAAATATCGCACCGATGGGTATTATGGATCCGGGACCCGCCAAGCAGTAATTTCTTTTCAAACTGATCGGGGACTCTGTGTCGATGGTGTGGTGGGCGCCAAAACCTATGCCGCCCTGCAAAGTGCCCAGGACATTGCAACTCACAGCCAGGAACCATAACTTGTACGCTAATGCTTTGAGTGCTGCAAAATAAGCAACTACTATCAAAATTACTGTCAAGCCGTTCTCTAACCAGGGAAAAATAGTAACCACAAAAAATACAGGACCATTAAAAGTCCTGTATTGCTTGTTTCTGTAACTGGTCGGGGCGACAGGATTCGAACCTGCGACTTTCTGGTCCCAAACCAGACGCGCTACCAAGCTGCGCTACGCCCCGAAGCGAATATATAATAACATTTTGCAAGGGTTTATGTCAATTTCAAGTCGAGAAGAGTGTTTTATTTATTAGCAGCTGTCGCCTGCAATTCATCCATGGAAGTTCCGATTTGTATGATTTTTTCATGAAAAGATATGCAATTTCTTCCGGCTTTTTTAGCACGGTACAGTGCTTCATCCACAGTTTTATAAAGGTCGATCAACAAATCATCCGGCTGCGGCATGCTCGTTGCGATACCTATGCTTACGGATAAGAAATCGCAGGGATCGTTTTCCGACGTCGTTTTGACTTTCAAATCAATAATGGATGAAGAAAGGACTTGCGCCATTTCCAATAAATGCTCATCGTTTATATCCGACAGAAAAATTAAGAATTCATCTCCGCCAATACGGCTTATAATATCGGTTTCCCGCCTGAAACAGCTTTTTATGCTGTCTGCTACCTGCTTTAAGATATTGTCGCCCTCCAAGTGTCCCAATGTGTCATTATAGCTTTTGAAGTAATCGATATCCGCTAATATGACGCCGACATTCTTTTTATCTCGCTTACAAAAGGCCCAGGCCGTTCCTACCGCCTGCTCTAAGCCATTGCGGTTAAGAAGCTGCGTTAATCTGTCCTTTGTTGCTTCAGTTTCCAGGCGTTTGATTTTGTTTTTTTCATTAGTAAATGAACGAATAATTGCTTGGGCAGTTTTACTTGATATGAAAATCGTCCCGGCATTTATCAGGAGAAGAATCAAAAACAGTTCAAAGCGTATTTGCTTCAAAACAAACAGTGCTGCCGTGATGCTTGTTGCCGTAAGAAGCAATAATAATGAGCCTCGGAATGAGAGCACGAAAACCGCGTTGCATAACAAAAGGACCACAGAACAGAATGCAGACAATCGGACAGGCAACGCTTCCCCTCCAGCCGCCATGGAAAAAACTAATATACCAATAAATACGACAATAACAATGGCCAATCCAGCCCGTTGTCTATTGTAAAATTTTATTTTGTCTTCTACTTGCTGACTTACCTGGTTTTCATTATCTGCCATGATGTATAAACTCCAGTTTACCATTTCATTCTCTGTTAAGAAAAGCGGTTTGCGTATGCAGACCGCTCTACTTGGTGTCCATAATAAGCATTTGTGACAAGGATAGTTGACTAATCTGGCCTATAAATAAACAAATAACATATTTCATTCGACTATAACATATATTAATTGATTATTTCAAGTTAATAAGCGTATATTTTTGGCATATTAGGCCCAAAATATCAATTATGATATATTGGGTGGTGATGATAGTGTCCAAATGTGAGCAGTTTGTTCGTGAACGAATAACACAGCTAAGATTGCAGAAAGGCATATCGGAATACCAGCTAAGTTATGATTTAGGCCATAGCAGAAGCTATATTTACAATATTACGTCTGGGAAATCACTCCCGCCATTATCGCAGTTTTTTGCAATCTGCGAATACTTTGATATTACCCCTTCAGAGTTTTTTGATGATAAACTCGCCAATCCTCAGTTAATTCATAAAGCTGTAGAAGGCTTAAAGAATCTCGATGATAGCGATGTGCTTATGATACTGAATTTTATCAACCGGTTAAGTAAGGCATAAGAGGACAAATTTGCACCTTCCCGCCGAAACGTCAACACAGCAAGATACCCACAATATAGATTAGGTTCCTTTTAAACCGAAAAAAAATATAGTATATATCATAAATATGTGTACTTGACTAATGCCACATATGCACTATTACTATCTTAGCGTCAATAAAAGAAGGAAGATTATAACGGAAAAAGAAAAAATGCTTTCAGGCGAATTGCTTATTTAAAAGAGCTGTTGCGTTCAACCGTTGAAAACATCTGGATAGAGCCGATTTTTCACTGTGATTACGACAGCGACATTTTTGTGGGAGAGAGCTTTTACGCGAATTACGACTGCATCATCATTGACATTTGCCATAAATGAGCGTGTTTATTAAAATATACCTATGAAAGGGGCACTGAACTGTGAGTACGAAAAGCTGTGTTCCAACAGGAATCAGTATTAAAGATACCGGATTTGGGTACACCTTGTCCCTGATCGGCGGGAAATATAAAATGATTATATTGTATTGCATCGCAGAGCATAAGGTGATACGGCATAATGAGTTGAAACGATGCTTAGGCACTATTTCCTTCAAAACCTTGAGCATTATGCTGAAGGAACTGGAAAAAGATGGGCTGATTGAGCGCACAGAATACCCTCAGATACCGCCGAAAGTTGAATACTCTTTATCAGAGCGCGGTATCTCTTTGATCCCCGTGCTGGATACCATGTGCCGGTGGGGAGAAGAAAACAGAAGATAGTAAAAGCCCGCCAATCTTGGTAATGGCATCTATGCCCATACCCCAATGTGATGAGCATAGATGCGTTTGTCCTGTTTGTCTGGAACGCAACATTGCTTTTTCTATCAATTCTTTGCGTAAATCTGCTCTATAGCTTGCTTAAAAAACTCAGATATTCTTGGGCACTTTTATCAATCGTCTCTGCGGACGGCTCTTCTTCAGCCCCATAGAAAGCGAAGAAGGATTTGTAATTTGCCTGTGTGTAAAGGAAGGTCGTTTGAAACGGAGCCAATAATTGTTCCAGCGTAATATGATAGCGGCCGGTTTCGCTGTAATCTTCCTCTTTGATCCCGGCGGTTACCGCAAGAGCCACCGTACGGTTCGTAAATTCGCCTCCGTCGTAGTCAAATGCCCAGCCGAACAATACAACCTCGTCCAGCCATTTCTTCAATAAAGGAGGGCAGTTAAACCATTGAACCGGGAATTGCAGGATCAGGGTTCCATGTGCTTCCACGAGTTTTTGCTCTGCTTTAACATCAATTTTTTCATCCGGATAAACGGTATATAACTCATGAACCGTATAATGATCCGGATGCTTTTTCAGTTCTTCTATCCAGCGTTTATTGATTTTGCTTTTCTCAATGTTGGGATGTGCAACAATGACAAGTGTTTTCATAACGTAACTCCTTTCCGAAACCAATGATTGCAGTTTCTGGGTTCAGTATAGGATCGCTATGGCATTAAATCAAGTATGCACATTTATGTTAGGTACTGTACTAAAGGTTAGTATAGTATGAAAATCTTTACACTTTTCAAATGCTGTCGTGTCCTGAAAAGTGCCATACACCCAAACAGAGAATGCCGGGGTTGGCTTATTGCTCCAAGCACAACACAGATGCGGAACGGACGTCCTGTCCGGCCTCGTCATAGGCCGGAGCAGAATGTCCGTTCCTGTATCTGCTCAGTTCATTCGAGATTTACCAAGCCAGGTTGAATCCACAAATGCGTCCGGATAGGTCAGACAGTAGTCGATGAGTTCCCGTCGCGTCCCAGCTTTGCCTCCCACTCAGCCTGTCTGAACCCTATCAGCACGAAGTCGCCGCCAACCAGGATCGGACGCTTGACCAGCATTCCGTCGGTGGCAAGCAGCGCAAATTGTTCGTTTTCGCTCATGGACGGCAGCCTGGAGGAGAGTCCCAGCGCCTTGTACCGGAGACCGCTGGTGTTGAAAAGACGCTTCAGCGGAAGGCCGCTCTTTTCGTGCCATGCCCGCAGCTCGGCCTCGGCAGGATTGTCCAGTTTTATGTCACGGAAGTCGTATTTCAAGTCTCTCGCGTCGAGAAACTCCCGTGCCCTCTGGCAGGTAGTGCACTTAGGATAGCAGACAAATAGCATATTACCGCCTCATTTCATCCTGTTTTGGCATCAGTATAGCATGGAACGGCAGGAAAACATAGCACGGCAATGGATACCACCGCCGTGCTATTTCTTATTTTCTATCCGTCCGCCTGAATATTACGCGCCACAGAGGACACCTGTACGCTTCTTAAAACCGTCAGTTTGCGGAGAGAAGCCTCTCGTGATTTAACATAGATTCGCCCATCAAAACCGCTGATTCAGGCTATAGATATGAATGGGTAGACTGGATCTAAAGGTCTGTTTTGCCAGGCATTTACCTCAGGCATGATCTTTTCACTGATTTTGCTTACCAGTTCAGGAGATATTTCCACGTCATACAGGCTTTTGATTTGTTCAGCAATATCTCTCTGGCTCATTCCACAGGCATACAAAGCTAGAATCTTTTCTTCCATGCCATCAGCATTACGATTGTATTTACCGATAATCTTAGGTTCATATTCACCATTGCGATCACGAGGAACTTTGATATCTACTTCTCCTAATTGCGTCTTTACTGTCTTCTTAGAGTATCCATTGCGGTAATTTTTCGACACTGCAGCATCATCTGGGTTCGGCAATCTTTCGCTTTTTTCGTAGCCTAATTCTTGCTCTAACTCACCCTCCATACCTGAGCACATTAGCCAAACGACCTAATGCTTTAAAATACTCTGGGTTTTATCATGAGCTGCCTGATCCCTGGCAAGAATATCTGGCAGATCTAGAATATGACGAAAAAAAGAAGAACCTTAAATTACTGGTCCAAATGATTACTGAAACCGATATGGACACCGCAACTATTTGCTTACTGGAAACCTTGGACTCAGGTAAAGCCGATGCCGACAACATATTATTAAGCTATCGCAGACTGACCGAGCCTACTTGATTTTTTGCCGCAATTATCTGCCGGCATAAAATCTCCGGTAATATATACGCCTGATCTGACCTGCTATGATGTTTTCCTGAAAGCAGGTGAGAACAGATGAAAGAACTGATTAAAGACTATTGCCAAAAACTGCGCTGGGGCAATGGCCTGGTCAAAAACTATGCAAATATCGAAGCTCTAACACATGAAGAATTTCTGGCCAAGCTTCTAGAAATGGAGCTAAGAACCCGGGAAGGGGGACACTTAGTCTTCTATGGAATGAATATTGTGAGGAGTGCCGTTTAAGCAGAGAGATCCCTTTCATGTACAGTCAATTCTGCAGATATTATCGGCGCTACGCAAGTACAACAAAAGCTACCATGCGCATCAAGCGTGCTGTAATATCCTATTATAGAAAGTGGGTCAATTTCTGGCCAAAACTTGCTTTATTTGTGGCCAATAGTTGATCAGTTTTATAATTCCGAGAGACTATAAATAACACATATCAGCATTTGTATTAGTGGTTGTGTAGAAGGTGTGCTTGGTAGCGCGTCTGGTTTGGGACCAGAAAGTCGCAGGTTCGAATCCTGTCACCCCGACTATTTTTTAAAGGTTTTTAGGTCTACCAAAAATCCAGAAAGTGCAAAAAAGTCCGTCCCTATATTAAAAGAAGCCCCAGCCTTAGCTGGAGCTTCTTTTGACGAATTCCTTTTATCATGCTACCATATACTTATAAAAGAGTTGCCGCTTCGGGAAGGGCGGCAGGTCCGAAATACGGGTTAGAGCGCCTTATTCAAAAGGCGGTCGTTTTCATTTCTTATGTGTTAAACATAAGGAAACGATACCCACGATAAGTAAACCAAAGCTGAAAAGCCCTGTCCACGTAACCATAGGCATTGATACTTCATGTCTATGTCATTCAAATATGATTAACGTACTCTTTCCTTTTAAGTACCCCATAAATGCCAAAACAGATAAGCCAGGAGGGTTCTTTCATATCAAGGACACGGCTCTACATATGAGTATTGGCTGTAAGGCAGATAGGCCGCTATGACTTCGCCATTCATACGGTCAACCATCTTCATGGTAGGACCGGACCAGTCCACTTCTGTGACAATACCTGGGTTGCGCGCTAAGTGATTGGTGAGATTTTGAGCTGCGGTAAATCGGCGTGCAGCGCTGAAAAGGGTCGTAACAAAATAGCTGTTAAAAAACGGTGCTAGAACGGGTTTGGCTCTCTTCTGACTTATCCCACTAAAAGGATCCCCTTGCAAGCCGTTAGTGCTATAGTCAGCCCTGCGTAAGAAAATCTGGAAGATAACTGGCAGCGGGGATGATAAATCCCCGCTGCCGACTATTCACTTGGTTTTAGATCATTTGCCTTGATTTTTCCTCAAATCAAGGCATAGGCATGATTTCGCCGCCGCCGACATAAATTGTCTGGCCGGTAGTATTATAGCAACTTGGGGAGGCGAGCCAAGTAACACATTGTGCAACATGGTTTGCCGTAGCGTAGTGTCCGGTCGCCGCTTCGCAGATGTCGTCCATCGGATCTTCTTCCGCCTTTTCGGACAAGGCGTTAGCACGCTCCGAGGTCAGTCCGCCCGACTCATCGACGATTCTGCCAGGAGCAATGATATTGACCATGATATTGTCATTACCTACTTCCATTGCCAGTGTCTTGCTGAAGGCGTTCAGGCCGGCTTTAACGCAGGAATAGGCAGAGCCGCCTTCATAGAAGCGTCTGCACATACCGCCGGAGATATAGATGATGCGGCCATACTTATTGGCTTGCATGTAGGGAACGACATGCTTGCAAATATACATATGAATTTTGATTGCTTCGATATGGCCTTCCCAGTATTTCCAAGTATGATTCACTACGTATTCCGGAACAAACTGTTTGTGAATGCTGCTGACGCATATATCTATTCTGCCATATGCTTCGTTTACTGCTTTAAGTGCAGCTTCCACACTTGCTTCATCATTTGCTTTGCACTGGAATACAGCTGCTTTACCACCAGCCTTGATGATTTCATCCACTACTTTCTGCGCGGCTTCTACGGAGAGATCCATAATGCCTACCGTTGCGCCGGCAGCCGCTAGAGCTTTACTCATTTCACTGCCAATAACACCACCGCCACCAAATAACACAGCAACCTGACCATCAAGAACTTTACTCATAATGATGCCTCCTTTAGTTATATCATGTAATCATTCAACCTTTTTCAAAACGCTTATTCTTTTACCTTTACGGGATAAAAATTAGGATTTCCAAAGAAATCTTTGACAAGTGCTCTGACCTGTTTGCTCATTGCTGTGACGCAGATGATATTGGACAAAACAACGAACGCCAATATGATATCAACAAAGTTCAGGAAAAAACCCATGCTTCCGATTACACCAAAGGGAATACATAAGAGATAGACAACGCCCATTATTTTTGCAAATTTACTGTCCAGCACATATTCTGCTTGCTTCTGGCCGTAAAAGATTATGGCCAGGATCGTTGTATACACAAACAGGAACAAAGACAAGGAAATTAAAATGGTTCCAAGATTGCCGGGATAAAGATCTGCGAACGCGAGTGCCGATATTGTTGAGGCCTTGCCTTCGCCGATTTTCCATAATCCCGTTGTCAGGGCCAGTAAACCGGAGCTCGTGCAAATAATGAAGCTGCAAATCATTTCAAACACACCCCATTGAGCCTGTCTGCAAGGATGATCTGTTATAGCAGAGGCATGTACAACTGTAAAATCGCCCATACCGGCGCCAAAGGAATAAATACCACGGGCCACGCCTTGGCGCATCGCCATAATGAAGCCGGCTCCGGCAAAGCCGCCTGACGCGGCAGTTGGAGAAAATGCGCATTTGAAAACCATCATGAGGGAACTGCCCAATTCGCTTCCATGGGTCAGGATAATTATCCAAGTGGAAACAAAATAGAACAAGGCCATAAAGGGTACCAGTACTTGCGCAAATTTTCCAATACGCTTAATCCCGCCATAAAGAACCACCGCGGTTGTTACAAATACGATCGCGGTTGTTACCCAATTCGGAACGCCTGCGGTGCTTGCCGTAGCTACTACAGAAGCCGTCTGTGCCGGTACGGAGAATAAGACAACCAGAACATAAGCAATCGCCCAGGTCATAGCCAGTCCTCCGGCACGCAGGCCTTTTTTCATGTACATCTGCGGGCCTCCGACCCATTCGCCCTCGGGATTCTTCTCACGATATTTGATCGCGATGGCGATTTCAGCAAACCGCATGCCCATACCCAGGAGGCAAGCGACCCAAAGCCAAAACAGCGCTCCGGGTCCACCGACAGCAATGGCGATTGGGATTCCGACGATGTTTGAAGCGCCAACGCTTTGCCCGAGAGCTGTCATAGAAGCAGCAAATGGACTGATAGTACCAACACCGTCTTTACCGTCCTTTTTTTCGGTAATTTTGCCAAAGGTGTTCTTGCAGATAAACGCAAAGTGCCTAAACTGGACAAATCCAGTTTGCGCGGACACGATCAGATAACAGCTAAGGAAGATAACCAGAATGGGCCCCCCCCATATCCAGCCGCCTATCTTAGCCGCAGTCACACCCAATTGTTCTATCAACCAAATCCACCCAACCTTTCTACATTAATACATATTCCGAAAAAGGATCATGAACATCGAAAGAAGATGTGGGTAGAAAACCTATACTAAAAATGCTGTTGAGTCGTAAGCACTTTTGAATGTTAAACCTTCTGAGCAATCTTTTCGTTGCCAATGCCGATAAAGCTTAAAATGATGATTACAACAGGCACCAGCCAGAACAAAACCGCATATTTTATGAATTCCAGCACCGGCACGCCGCAAATGATGCCCATGTATACGGCCAAAAATGACCAGGGGCAAAGATAAGCCGTCATTTGTCCCATTGCCATAGAAATATTGGCGGATTTGGTCGTTTCATAACCAGCTTCCTTGATGGGCTTCTTGATGACTTCGGAACTGAGCATAATCGTGGTATATGGCTCACAGGCGACAATAGCAAAGATGAAACTGCAAATGGAAGCCTTCAGCGTCACCAAGCCAGCGCTGCCGCCCTTCTTGAACATAGAATCCTTCAGTACATCAAACACACCCATTACGTCAAATATTGCGATACAAGCCAGCATAATGATAAAGAATACGATGCCATCTGCCATACTGTACATACCGCCGCGGTTCAGGAGTCCGCTCAAGATTTCTGGAACCCTCACTCCTGGGAGCATTGTTGCAGTGGAGAAACCGGAATAAGAGGCGTTAACGCAATTGATGAATCCAAAGCCCTGAAGTGTGAATCCGAGGATTAAAGCCGTAATGCCGGTACCATAAATCAAGACGATCGCATGAACCTTGCGCAACGCCAGTACTACTGCCACCACAAATGGCAGCAGAACCAGTACGCTCATGTTAAAGTTCGCACTGACCCACCTAATGATCTCCTGGATCATCGCGTTGTTGTCAACGCCAGCATTAACATATTTGCCGCCAATAATCAGGAAAAACGCCGCGGTGAGCACATAAGAAATAATGAAAGGTGGACTGAACCCCTTGAGGTATTTCATAATGTTCAGGTCATTGACCTGCGCGCACAAATTTGGCGTATCGGCTAAGGGCGAGAAGTACTGGCCGAAGTTAGCACCGCAGATGCATGCTGCCGCAGCCATCGCTGGTGGGATGCCGACCATAGTAGCCACACTGAACATAATAATGCCTAAAGTGCCCATGGCTGCAAAGCTGGAGCAAACCGCCAGCGCCAGAATGCTGGGCAAAACCAGGCACAGCAGCAGTACGATCTTAGGGTTAATTAATTCAACTAACCAAACGACTAAGACAGGAATAGTGCCGGAGCAAAGGAAAGTACCAATTAGGAAACCGATACCCAGCAGCACCAGCATAAAAAAGGCTAAGCTGCCGATCCGGTCGCCGATAGCCTTTTCCATTGCTTTGAAGGAAACGCCGCAACGCCAGGCCATAAATACATTGAATACTAGCACCAATAGCAACGTGATTTTTAAATCCATGCCAATAACTGCATACAGAACTATCAGAGCGGCCAGCATAAACAAGATCGTGATACCTGTTTCCGCCAGACTGGGCCTCCGCTGTATGCGGAGGCTCTTTTTTTCTCCTTGCGGAGTTTCAGCAATGTTCTTCTCGTCATGATTGTCTGCCATAATAACATCTCCTTATTAAAAATCTTCAGGGAGAGGTTTGCATTTCATAACCAGATCTTTCAAAATATTGTCTGCCTTAGCCGGCTCAACAACAATATCATCCGTCAGCATCGTCGTGCAGGTACGAACAACTTTGCCGTTTACTCTGGCTAGGCAGCCCATGCAGGCGCCAATGCGGCAGGATGCGTAATAGGCTAAGGTCGGGTCAAGGTTTTCCGTAATGTATTCCAGAGCATTGTAAACGCTGTAGCTGGTCTGAGTCTCTACTTCAAAAGTATCGTAGTAAGGCTCTTTATCAACCGTTGGATCAAACCTAAGTATTTTGACTTTTACAAGCTTTTTGTCATCCATTAGACTAAGCCTCCTTTGGTGGGACGATCGAAGTGACGACTACCGGTTCGAAGTGCGTTGCAATCCGACCGCTCTTATTTTCGAGAATGTTATTCATGGTAAATTCTTTATAATTAGTGTCAGGGAAGTCATGGCGATAATGAACGCACCTGCTTTCCTTACGCTGCAGTGCGCTGGTGGCGACTAACTCAGTCAAGGTAATGAGGCTTTCCAACTGTAGGGCGTCTACCCATTCTCTGTTGTATATCTTGTTCTTGGCTTTGCAGCCGACCAGAGGAAGCTGTTTTTTGAACTCTGCAACCTGTTCCAAAACGTATTTCAGGGACTCCTCCGTGCGTACTACGCACAGTTTCTCCCAGCATACCTTCTGTAGAGCTTTTCGTATTTCGAAGGAAGACAGTCCTTCGCGGCTCAACGGTCCGTTTACACGCTCGGTATACTCAGCCATATCCTTCGGGAATTCTTCAAAGCCGGCAGTCTTGGCAAAATCGGCTGCAGCTGCACCGGCGGCTTTTCCTTGAACCAAGATTTGCGTCAGCGCATTACCGCTGATCCTGTTACCGCCCTCGGTACCGCCGGTGACCTCGCCGGCAGCGTAGAAGCCGGGGATTCCGGAATAGCCGTTTTCGTCTACCTTGATACCGCCGCAGAAAAAGTGGCTGGCCACGCCCATCTCCAGAGCTTTGCCAGCCTTGGCTTCTTCCATAATCTGCTTGTAACTAAAGCCGAACATCTCCCAATCCTTGGAGAGATAGGGAACGTTCTTGCTCTGTGGATAGTTGTCAACAATCTGCTTGGGGAGATGTGACACAGACACATAAATGCCGCCATGCTCTGATCCTCTGCCCTCAAATACCTCGGTCATCATACCAACAGCCAGCTTATCACGGGTCACATGTTCTTTATGAATCGGGTCCTTATCCGCCATAAAGCGCGTTCCGAATTTATTGAGCAGCCAGCAATCCAAAGGGTTAATATCCGCGCAAAGTCCGTAGCCAAAGCCCTGCCCTTCCACAGCTGGAGGCGTCATCATCGTGCAACCCATGAACTGAATCATTTCCAGATCGATAAAGGATACACCCGCTCTAAAAGCCATGGCATGACCGTCGCCGGTCAACTCATCTGGAGCCGTGGAGTAAGGATACATCTGCATACCGCCGCCGGTAGCCATGATGATAGCTTTAGCGCCGATTTCTACAAATTCGCCGGTAGAGAGATCCAGCCCGACCACGCCAATGACTCTACCATCCTTCTTTACCAGATCGGTAGCCATAAAGTGTTCATAGACCGCAACGTTTTCTTCCTTGCACATCTTGATCAGGATTCTCATGAATTCCGGGCCAGTGGTCATGACACTTCTTGGGTAAGTCTGGCCTGCCGCGTGATCCAACTCTTGGGCGACCTTCATACCCTTGTCCATCATCTCTTTAGCAATCTCAGGAATATCGTTGACATGACGTTCCAGCATCTTCTGATTGCTAAGATAGCCTCCGCTAATCAGAGTATCTTCAAAGAATTTCTCTTTGCTGTCTCTGATGTCGCCCTTTAATCCGAGGACCTCCACAGCGCTTTTGGAGTCCACTTCAAAGTCAGCCATTGCTGTTACCGTAGCGCCGCTTCTTCCTATTTTACCTTTCGTAAGCAGCAATGGTTTCATGCCATGCCTGGCAACCTCAACTGCAGCACGAGCACCAGCGCCCTCGCTGCCAATAATCACGATATCTGCTTTAAGCATATTTTCCACTCCTTTGTTTTCGCCCATGATACGGCTAAGAAATAACGACTGGATAACTGCATATTGCTTGACTACGTTGTACTGAATGTCGTCCGCTATCATATCGCGCTTTTCGTATGATCGCCCCCTTTCATCCATATCCATAAGCAAACAGTGCACTCAATACTGTAGCTGGTTGTCCATTCCTAGATTCTATAGGAGCGCGCTCCTCTAGAAAGTAAAGTAGACGTCTCTACCCCTTGGGGGAGCGTGCTCCTCTAAGGGAAAAAATTTTTAGCCCTATTCTCGGGCCTATTTACAGAAACATGGCGCTTTTGGCTTTTATATATAGATTCTGTCTTTCTTCAGGATCGGTGATCCCATTTTTGTTTACATAAATGAAAAGGTTGAAGGATGTGGTTATTAATAAATGCGTATATAGATGAACCGGCCATTCTTTGGATAAACGCCCGCTTTCCTGCATATCCAATACTTGTTTTTCCAGTGCGGCGATATGATTTTTGCTGTATTCGTCAAAATAGTATTTTTTCAAAACCTCGTCAGGCGCGTTAAATAGCGTGTTCATAAATGCGTTTTCTTCTGGCGATAAAACCGTGTTGGAGTAGAAATCGGTGATCAAATATGTGTAAATATCCGGGAGCTGCCCATATACTTTGTCCGCAAGCTCATTAGCAAAATAGATATACATTTTGTCCTTGCTCTCAAAATAGCGGTAAAGACTGCCATTGGATATGCCTGCCTTTTCGGTTAGAGTGCGAATCGTTACTTTATCATAGGGTTTATTGATATACTCATCGTAAACCGCTTTTTTGATTCTATCCCTTTTTTCTTCTGGTAAGCTAAAATATAGACTAGTTGGCATGTCCCCTGTACCTCTTTACTTCTATATATTATCCCTGTGATAAAAGGAGTGCGCTCCTTTATTTTTAATATAGCAAACAGTCAGTTAATTGTCAAAGGATATTTTTATATTATTGATAACTTTAACTTATGGTATCTGCCTCGAAGGGGCTGGATGAAAATATATTAGCAGTGGCTTTCATATCAGGCTGAGGCAATCCAGATCATCCCCCAGATCGCCGTCACATGTTATGTGCAGATGTTTGTTGCCATTAGAGTCAACATTAATATAAGCCCCACCGATATTTCGGTGTTCTACCGCTTCGAACAGTTGCTTCAAATCCATATTAGAGCCGTCGTCCAGAATTATCTTTATTATTTCGCCGTGATTGTTTCGAACTATTTCGGTTATTGATTGCAAGATTAATCCCCCCATTTTTTAGGTATAGTATGGGATGTTAACAAGAAATTGATGCATGATAAAAAGAGTTGCTCTTCTCCTTATCATGCTGTGGTGATGATGTTATAGAGAGTGTTTTCCAGCTGGATGATTTGAGGATGTTCCAGGGTACGCTCCTGGTGAGGTATATCTACTGTAATATGATGTTTGACATGCGCCGGACGGTTGCTTAGGACAAATATCTCATCTCCCAGCAGCAGGGCTTCCTGAATGTTATGCGTTACGAACAAAGCTGTGCGGCGATCTTTCAGCCACAGATCAGTAAAAGCCTTTATAAACGACATTTTCATCGCCAGATCCAACCCGTTAAAAGGCTCATCCATTAGCAGCAGATTGGCGGGATAGGCAAAAGCCCGGGCAATAGCTACCCTCTGTTTCATACCGCCGCTTAATTTGGCAGGATAGTAATCAGCAAAATCACTTAGCCCCACCATTTCCATATAACGATTCACGGTTTCCCGGCGTTCAGCCACCGGTAAATGGTCTTTCAAAACGAACTCTATATTTTGCCGTACTGTTTTCCATTTTAACAACCTGGTCTCCTGAAACAAATAGCTTACCTTTTTGTCCTGACATCCCGTTATACTGCCACTATCCGGGCTTATCACACCTGCTATAATATTTAACAAGGTGGTTTTGCCACACCCGGAAGGGCCCAGGATACAGGCCATTCTATTTTCCTTCACCTCCAGGCTCAAATCACCTAAAACCGGAAGATTATCAAATTGTTTAAATATATGTTCCACCACCAGGCCGGTCAAGCCATTCATCTCCATGCTCTAAATTTGTTATCGAGCGCATGCATCAAAGATTCGAAAAAGAAACTAACTCCAATAATGGCTATGGTCCAGGATAGGACACGGGCGGTTTCCAAATAGGTTTTGGCGGTCTGCATTTGCGTACCTATGCCCAGTACCGGCTGACTAAGTATCTCCGCCGCTATAATGACTTTCCATATTATCCCCATAGCGGTCGATGCTCCCCCCATAAAAAAAGGCAGAAGCGAGGGCAGGTAGAGTTCAAGCACAATACGCCATGGTTTGACCTGATAGATATGAGCCATCTGCACCAGCTGTATATCTACATTTTTAATCCCTTGTATAATGTTGCCACAGACGATCGGGAACCCCATTAAACAGCTTACAAATACGGGTACCAATTCGGTGTTGAACCAGATAAGAGCCAGCAGAATAATGGCCATAACCGGCGTACTGCGGATAATGGTAAGAAAGGGCTGCACCATCCAATAAACTACGGAGCTGAGCCCTGCCGCAATACCCACTCCAAGTCCAAGGATACAGGATATGAAAAAGCCTGCCAGTCCACGGAGCACGGTCGCGCCGACCGAAGGCCAGAACCCGGGGCTTTTTACAATATTCGCAAAATCCCGGATAGTGGTTTCCGGGGCGGGCATAATTATATCCGCCCCGATGACAACTGCAATCAGCTTCCAGATAACCAGCAAAAATACTACTGAAGCCAGTGTAATAAGACTATTTCTGGTAGTAGAATGCATCGCCCGGCATTTTACCTCCTATGCTCTGAGGTGCAAAATCATATAATACCTGCAGGAAGCTGTTAACTGATTCTTTACTTTCACTGGCACTCTGGTAACGCAGATAGCAACGAGGAATGGCCTCCTGCGCCACTGCCGCTTTAAGCCCGATCTGATGTTTTTCCACTAATATACCGGCATCGGCCGGGTTTTGGTTGGCCCAAGCAATGGATTCAGCATACGATTTCAGGAAACTGTTGAATACTTCAGGATGTTCGGCAATCAATTCCTTTTTGGCCATCAGACAGGTCATGGGTATGGCAGTCTTGCCGCCCTGAGCATTTTCCCATTCTTTCTGCAGGTCCATGGCCACTGTAATATTGGGGGCACCTTTGGTCACCTGAGTAACCCATGGTTCAGGCAGCACCGCCAGTGAAACCCGCCCGGCGATCAAACTCTGGGCCAGCTCGACCTGCCCCAGGGTGTAATCCAACTGAACATCTGAAGCTGGATTTAATCCGTTCTTTTGTAATAAATAACGAAAAGCGATATCCGGTGTGGCACCCTTACCAAAAACGTATATCTTCTTACCCTTGAGGCTGTCCCAGTCAGTAACGGTCTTATCTGCTGTTACCAGATACATGACTCCCCATGAGCTTATCGCGGCCAACTTATAGGGTACGCCTTTGTTGTACAGGTTGGCTGCCAGATTGGTAGGCAGAGCAGCGATGTCCACCTCCCCCGACACGATTTTGGAGGTCATTAGTTCGGGATTGTCCAACACCGTATATTCAACGGTGGAATTGCCTGCGAGTGCCGTTTTATCTTCCATCATTTTAACCATACTAATTGCGGTAGGACCTTTGAGAGCTGCCGCCTTCACCGTTATACCCGGTGTTGGCTGGGAAGACTCCGGTTCGGTCTGCTTCTGACATCCGCTTATCCCCAGACAAATCAAAAATAATACCAGCATTACCCCAACCGTTCTTCTCACCTTAACCACTCCCCTTTAATCAGTCATAGTTTTTTCTAATATTATCCATAAGCTTTGCTATATTCTACCGCAAAATATGTTCTCCTACAATGCAATACCGGCCAGCCTATTCTTCATTATTAAGCAAGCTGGCGCGGGTAATTGCATCATTACCAAACCTTTCCCGCAATAGGTCAATGGTCTTATCGATCAGCAGGTTTTCCTCTGTTTCACCAGTTTCAAAAATACTTCCCTGCACCAGTTCCCGGGGATAATCCAGCTCAACCTGCAGCCCTATAAGCCTTACCTTGCCCGGATGAGTTTCCCGCAGGAGGCTCACCGCCGTATCATAAATATCAAGGTCGGAAAAAATCGATGGGGTCATGGTCCTGCTTCTGGTTACGGTTTTAAAGTCATGATAGCGCACCTTAATAGTAACCGACCTGGCTTTTAAAGCGGCAGTTCTAAGTTTCTGTCCCAGATACTCGGAAAATTGCAGCAAGGCCTTTTCCAGTTGTTCCGGCTCAAGTACATCCTGCTCAAAAGTGATTTCGCGTCCCATGGAACGCGCTGTTCTGGCAGTGTCCAGCGGCCGCAGGTCAATACCGCAGGCCATGTCCAGAATAGCCCGGGCCGATGAACCCAACCGTTTTTCGAGCAATTCCAGGGGTACCTGTCTGACCTCACCTATAGTGTTTATCCCCATGTGCTCAAAAACCTGACGGGTTTTTTTACCCACTCCCCATAA
>DHRG01000021.1 GCA_002408285.1 Peptococcaceae bacterium UBA5318
AATATTTTGCCCGCTGGTTTTTCCCGAAGGGCGCTCTGGATCTCTTGCATTATCTGGGAGGCATAGGCTTCAAACTGTTTGTCTATTTCTTTCTCCGCGGAATGCAGGGCCAAGCAGCGCACTCCGCAAAAAGAAGCGGCGATCTTTTCTGCCGTCAGTTCGTCCGGCCCGCAAAGGATTACCAATCGCTGTATACCATCCGGCTCCGTACTGTCCGGAGCCGCCTCCTGTTCATACCAGTAAGGACTCAGCAGCAAGGTTTGGCAGGCTTCCGCCGTCTTAAAAGCTGTCATTTCCTCATCAAGCACCCTGGCCGCGAAGCCCCTCATCCGTACGCAGGTTTTCCCATCATCGTCGCATAGATCAATATTGAATTTCTGAACCTTTTCCCCCCTATCATCGCCACCGGCGGAACTAACCAGAGCCCACATCGAAGGAACGCATTTATTAAATATTTCCAGCTCAGCTAACGTAAAGGGCAAGCTCGGTTTAAGACTGCCCGCCTCCATTGCCAAGGCAGCCGACGCCTGCAGGGCCGCGTCCAACAAGCTGGGATGCAGGATATAATGCTCCAGGGTATCGGAAAGCTCAGGCGGCAAAGATAACTTCGCCAACACCTGGCCTTCTCCCACATAGACCCCCTCAAGCCCCCGGTGTCCCGGACCATAGTCGAGCCCGCCGGTCTTTAAGGCTTCATAGCATTCCCGGGATGTAAAAGTATTCTTAGAACACCGGGCTTTTGCAGCCGCGAGATCAAGCGCCGGATTTTCTTGGACCGGGCCGAATACAAGGCCTCCCCGGCTGTGTATGACCGGGTCTGTTCCGGTCCCATCCGGCTCGCTGTATATTTCATAGGCAAGCTGTCCGTCTTCTTCCGGGTAAAGTCCGAGATGCACTTGCACCGGATTTTCCCTTACTATGATCGGCTGAGCCCAGACCACGTTTTTCAGCCTGATTTCCCAGCCGTCTTCCCGCAAGGGACGCGCCGCCTGTTCAACAGCCGCCCGGACCATTTCTAAATATGCCACCCCCGGCAGGATCCGTTCTCCTTTCACTATATGGTCAGCCAGGAAGAATTCCTGCCCGCTGAAAGTGGAACTGAACCGCTGTTGAGCTAAATCTGAAGTATTTTTGTGCAGCAGGGGATGAAGAACATCAGTCAAAACCGGACCTGTCTGCTTACCGACGTATGCGCCGTCGGTTTCCGGCAGCCAATAACGCTCTCTGGCAAAGGGATAGGTGGGCAGGCTGATCCGGCGCGGTTTTTTTTCTGCGTAAAAAAGCTCCCAGTTCAGAGAAAGTCCTTTCGCCCACAGCTCGGCAATTTTTTTTGTTTCTCTTTTAGCGGTCCACTTTTGGAGCAATTTTCGGTAATCGGCGTCCCCCGCAAAGAAACTTAGTATTTCCCTGTCTTGCTGGATCTGCCCCCGCCAGCAATTTACTATATTCCCTTTTCCCTGGGTGAAGGCTTCCAACTGCGCTCTTAATTCAGCCTCATCCCCGGCTAAAAATATCACGCGCTCCCTCATAGCTTCACGCCCTACTTGCAGAGTATAGGCGACATCCCGCAAAAAAGGCGCCGGCTCTTGCGAAGGCCTGGTTAAAAACTCCAGGAGTTTTAAGGCATAGTCATGCAAACGCGCGGGGTTTTGGGCTGAAAGAGGAAAAAGCCAGGGACCATCCGCCGGGGGAAGAGCCGCTGCCGTTTCCGGCCGTATTTCCTGGGCTATAAACTCTTCCAGAAGGATATGGGCGTTGCACCCGCCGAAACCGAACGAACTGACCCCCGCCCGCCTGGGATACGCGCCGTTTCCTTGTTCCTCATCCGCCTGCCACGGTATTGTTTTACCGACAATATAAAAAGGGCTCCCGGCAAGATCAATCACCGGGTTAAGCTGCTGAAAATGGATGCTGGCCGGCAGCGTTTTATGTTTCAGCGCGGCGACCACTTTGATAACTCCCGCGATACCCGCCGCAGCTTCCAGATGCCCTAAATTTGTTTTAACCGACCCCAAACCGCAGGCAGACACCGGCAGCTTTTTCCCGGATTGTTGGGCTAACCGGTTAAAGGCAGACTTTAAACCATGTATTTCAATGGGATCGCCCAACGGCGTGCCGGGGCCGTGGGTTTCGATATAACTTATGGTGTCAGGACTGATCCCCGCCTCTTCATACACCTGGGCGATCAGTTCAGCCTGGGCTTTGGGATTGGTGATCGTCAGAGAATTAGTTCTTCCTCCATGATTTGTCCCCGCTCCTTTAATCACCGCATAGATATTATCATGATCTTCCAGCGCTTTCGGCAAAGGTTTAAGGAGCAGAAGGGCCCCTCCTTCGCTTCGCACATAGCCGTCGGCTTTTTCATCAAAAGCTTTACATTTGCCGTCTTTGGAAAGCATACCGCTTTGACTGAGGGCGATAAAACGCCGGGGGGTCCAGCAAAGGTTCACACCCCCGGCTAACGCGTATTCGCATTCTCCATTTTCCAGCACCCGGACGGCCTGCTGAATGGCTACCAAGGAACCGGCGCAGGCGGTGTCGATGGTAATGCTTGGTCCCCGAAAATCAAACCAGTAGGAAATCCGGTTAGCCAGGATGGAAGGAGCTGTTCCGGTCGGTATATAGGAATCGACATCCCGGACATTTTTTTCGGTCAATTCAGTGTAATCGGTATTGCAGGCGCCAATAAAGACTCCTGTTTTGGACCCTTTAAGAGCATCAGCTTGTAACCCGGCGTCTTCCAGGGTCTTCCAGGCCAGTTCCAAAACGATGCGCTGCTGGGGATCCATAAAGCTGGCTTCGCGGGGTGAAATTTTGAAAAAGGGGGCGTCAAAGCAATCGGCGTCCTCGATGAAACCGCCCCAAATACTATTCGTCTTATTCTTTTCTTTTTTCGGATCTCCGAAGAACTTTTCTTTATTCCAGCGCTCCGCCGGCACTTCTGTTATCAAGGATTCTTCTGATATTAGATGACGCCAAAATTCTTCCAAGGTATCCGATTTCGGGAAACGCAAACTTAAGCCAATTATGGCGATACCTCCATCTTTTGGCTTCATAGTATTTCTTATCATGGTATCTCCTTTCGCCCGTTAAAACTCTACCTGTAATTTTTTGGATATACAATCTAATATGCTGGAAAAAGTCGCCAGTACATTGGATAAAATTTCTTCCTCAGAAAAGCTGATGTCGAATTCATCTTCAAAATATTTGATCAGTTTAAGGTATCCATAAGAATCAAGGACCCCTGTTTTAAAGAGGTCGCTGTCATATGTGATTTCACCTGAAAACTCGACCAAAAAAGCGTCCTTCATGAAGTTTTCTATCTTTTCCTGAATTGAATTATATTTCATACTATCCACTCCTTCGAATATTCCATTTATTTTTGTCCTACGATGGTCAGTATTTTTCTCTTCCAAAAAAGGGTGTTGTTTCTTGTTGCCAACCACGCGGCGATTTCCCGGTTTTGTGATCCCGTTTTAACTAATTGGCCGATTTTCTCCGCAGCGTTTGCTGTTTGTACGGCATGATGAAGATAATCCGTAAAATCCAGCTCAGGCGTTGACTCAAAAAGGCGCAGGACTTTGATATTGTTTTCATGATATAAATCAATGATTTGCTGTTTAGATAAAGATACTTGATGGCTTATATCAATTTGCCTTTCCAATTCTTCAAAAAAGTCGTCCGGGGTTTTTTCGCCATATTTAACGACGTCATGGAGGCAAATACGTCCCTGTTGTTTACAGCACCTGACCATTTCCCGAAAAACCCTCCGATAATTTTTCATATGATGGAAAGCGGCTTTGGAAATCACGCTTTCAAAGCTTTTACTTTCAAAGGGCAGTTTTTCTACATCGCTACATAAGAAAGATACGTTTTTCAATTGCTGTCTTTTGGCGTTATGGATAGCTATATTAATCATATTTTCGGAAATATCCACTCCCTGGACAGCCCTGGTCCTTTGCCCCGCATAGACGGCAAAGGCGCCTGTTCCGCAGGCCACATCCAGCAAACGGTCATTTTTTTGGATATCCCAAAAATCATACAGGGACTGCAAAATTTTTTCGTCCCGGGTAATAGACCACTCGTTAAAATTGTCCGCCTGTTTATTGAATTGTTCTTTAACCAGCAAATTTTCTTTCATAAGTATTCACTCCTGATTTGATTTTCAAGAAAATATTTTTTGATAATTGATTTTTCCCGCGCTATTGCGGGGAACTTGTTGTATTGAAAAGACATTGATTAAGTCCACAGGAATTTTGTATTTAAGCACAACTTCTGTTTTGATTTTATTAAATACTTCCTTTTGTTTATCCGGCGCCGCCTCCTGGGAACAGGCCACGAGAAACAGGTCGTCTTTGCCGCCGCACAGGCAATCGAACCCCCGGGCCTGTAAATGTCCCTCGACTTCAGATAAACTGATCCTTTTGCCCAAAATTTTTAAAAATCTGCTTTTGCGGCCGGTAATATAGTAAAATCCGTCTTCATCAAAATAGGCGAGATCGCCTGTCGGCAAAACCCCGCATAATTCATCACCCTTAACAAGGTCCTGGCGGCAAGAAGCATAACCCATCATCACGTTGGGTCCTTCATAGACTAATTCTCCCTCTGTATAAGGTTTAACAACCACATTCCCGGCTTCATCGAGCAAACGCAGTTGGCCTTGAGGAATGGCTTTGCCGATGCTTCCCACCTTTTTGAGGTTATATTCGGGCAATAAATAGGAAATGCGGGCGGTGGCTTCGGTAGCGCCATACATGATATAAAAAGGAAAATTCTTTTTGTGCGCAAACCCGGCAAACTCCCTTACCAAATCGTTGCTTAATTTGCCTCCGGCTTGGGTCATATAGCGCAAAGAAGGCAACTCCATCTTAAAAAAACCGATTCTTTTCAATAGCTCATATGTATAGGGGACACCGGCCAGGGAAGTAGCCGACTCCTTTTTGAAAAAATCCCAAAACCCGCTTTTTACCAACGGGGTGTCAGTTAGCAGAAGAGTAGCCCCGACGAGCAGATGACTATTAATAACTGACAAGCCGTACGAATAGTGAATAGGCAAATTAGCCGCCGGCCTTTCGGTTTCGTCCAGATCAAGATAAGCGGCGATCGAGCGGGCATTAGCAATAATATTGCTCCCCGTCAGCCTTACCAGTTTGGGCGAGCCCGTAGAACCGGAAGTGGACAGGAGTACCGATAAAGCGGAGTGAAGCTTTGTCTGCGCGGTGCCGGCAAAACCGGTGACTCCATAATTCTTATAGCCAAAAATAGCCTTATCCTGATTTTTTTTAGGTCCCCAAAGGAAAGCGGGCCGATAAACACTGAGCAAATTATTTAATAATTCCTGATCCAGATCGGCCTCCACGAGCATGGCCGCATGCCCGCCCTGTATGGCGGCCAGATAACCGGCAATTGTTTCAATATTGTTTTTGGCAAGTATCATGACCAGCTTTTTCCCCGTACTGCCGAAACATGAGCCTATTTCGTTGTAAATACGCATTACATCCCGATAGTAAAAACGCTCCCCTTTTTCGGTCACTACAGCAATTCTGTTTTCATAGGCCGATAAATCAAAAACGCAACTCATCATCTCATCACCCGTTAATCCAAAATATTAAACAGCGCATGTTAGCTTATCATGCAAGAAGGTCTGTATTTCAGCGGCAACATGCTGCCAATTTGTGTCCAGCATCATCTCATGATGGACATCCGGGAAAATTACCGGTTTTGTCTTATAGGTGTAAGCGAGGGCCAGAGCGGTTTTTTCAGACAGGATCTTGTCTTTTCGGGCACACAGAACCAGTATCGGCGCCTGGGGATTAAAGGAGGCTGGAACAACCCGTTCGACAAACTCTTTTAACGCTTTTTTCGATTCGGGCTGCAACAGCTTACCATACTCGGTCTTTTTCGCCGCCGGTAATTCTTGAGGAAAAAATAATTTGAACGGAAAACTGCCGGCCTTTCCTTGATTGAATTTAGACAACCTGCGCCCATCAAAAAAATGGAACAGATTCATCCGCAATAAATCTTTTATCATCCCAGAGGGAGGATTGGAGGCCATCAGAACCGCCGCCGCCGCCATATCCGGATGGGCATAAAGTATCTTTTGCACCACCGCTCCCCCCATGGAATGCCCGATCAAGACCGGTTTTCCCGGCATCTGGCACATCACTTGAAGCACATCCTCCGCATAATCCTTTAACGTGAAAGTATGCAGTTTTTCCCGCCCTTCACTTTGACCATGCCCCCGCAAGCTTAACGCATAAGAGGCAAAACCCCGGCTGGAAAAATGGGGGAGAAAATGTTCCTTCCAGCACCAGGCTCCCTGATAAGCTCCGTGCACGAAAAGAAGAGGAGGGGCGTTCAGCTTTTCCCTGGGTAAACATTCCAAAATCTCTAATTTCATTTTTAATTTTCCTTTCTATTTTTATGCAAATTAAAAACGCCCCTTCATGCTTCCGCATAAAGAGACATTTTTACGTTCCCGCCAAGTTAAACGTCCATTTCTATTGTTTAAACGTCATTTCTATTGCTTAAACATCATTTCACTGCCTGAATCCTGGCAACATAATCCTGAAGTTCGGGGAAATCTTCTAAAAGCCCGTCCAGCTTATCGGTAAATGTCTTGATATCAGGCTCTATCACCCTGACCTTTTTTTCTTTAAACTTAAAAATATACTCCTCCTCCTTATCCGATTCATAAGCGGTCCGCCATTGGGCGGCATCTTCGGCGGCTTCCCGGATAGCGGTTTTAACATCAGCGGGCAGTCCCGCAAGAAACGTTTGGTCGAAGATGAATACATCAAAATTATAGACGTGTCTGGTTTTTATCAGGTAAGGACAGACCTGATGAAAGTTTGCCGAATAAGAAATATCCAAGGGGTTCTCCTGTGCTTCCACGTATCCCTGCTGTAATTTTTTGAACATATCCCAAACGTCAAAGGCAAAGGGCATGGCGTTCGCGCCAAGCTTTTCCCAAGTTTTGATATAAAGCTTCGTAGAAGGGACCCTTATTTTTAAGCCTTTCAGGTCGTCGGCTGTTTCTATCGCCTTTTGGCTTGTAACATACCTTGTCCCGCGAAGCATCGGTCCCATCAATTCAAATCCGCCCTGGCTGCCTATCTCATCAAGTATTTGCTTTCCTAACTGCCCAGACCATGTTTTTTTGAAGTGGTCGTTATCCCGGTATATAAAAGGAACTTCTTCAATAGCGGCCAGGCTGCAATATGTTTCAAGCGAAGAAACACTGTCAAGAAGGACCTGGACTCCCCCTTTCTTCAGTCCTTGGGCCAGATTTCCCATTCTCATGCCTGCCACTACAGGAAGGATCTCCACCTTTACTTTTCCGTCCGTCTTGGCTTCGATATCCGCCGCAAACTTCTCGGCGGCTATATTTCGCGAGTTTGAGTACGCCGACATGTGCGCCAGTCTTAAAATAAGCGGGCCGTCGCCATCTTGCGCTTCCGGTGTTTTTTGCTTTTCGCAGCCTGTCATAATGCCAAATATCAACAATGCCGCGCAAATTGCCGCAATAATCCCGGTTTTCCGATATTTCATCCTGATCCCTGCCTATCCTTCTTTTGTCTTAACTATTCTCCCATTATTTTATATTTCCTGCAATTCTGTTTCCAATTTATCACAATCTATTTTCTATTCACTATCTATTCTATTCACTATCTATTCTATTCACTATCTATTCTGCTGTTTATACCATTAGGCCGTCTGAACCCGGCCGGGGCCTATGAATTCGCCCAGCTTCCGCTCCGGATTGGCCGCGAACCCTTCTAATAAGGTATGGAATTTTTTCAGTATGCCGGTAATTTCATCGGTAGTATAATAACGCTTATAATAATTGATGCTGACCATTATAATTGGATCGCTAAGAAATATTTCCACCCTCAGAGGATGCTCGGTCTGGGCCAAAGACTCAATGATATTACCGCCTATTTTGTAGTAAAATTCTTTGAATACCCCTTGCAGATCAGGAAGTTGTTCACTGACCAGATAACTTTCAAACAGGAAACGGCTGCGGGGTATTTCACACCACTCATGTATTTTTCGAATAGGCGTGTGTTCGTAACGGCTGGTTTCCACGCTTTTATCCTGCAGTTCATGCAGCCAGGACAAGAGCGCCGTATTTGGCTTGACCTGCATTCGTACAGGCAGGATATTAAAGAAAAGCCCCACCCCGCGTTCCATCTCCCGCAAAGCCGTACTGCGGCCGGAAAAGATCGAGCCCGTGACGATGTCGTCCCGACCGTTCTCTTTACTTAACGTTAAAATCCAGGCACCCTGTAATAATGTATATAGCGTTAAATGGCGCTTTTTAGCCAAAGATGATAATGCAGCCGTCAACTCTTCCGGCACCCGGAGTTTTTCCTGAAGATATGCCGGTCCTTCATCAGGTTTGTATCCGCCCGTTCCTTTAAATTCCGCAAAGACCGGAGGCGTAATGCCTTTAAGATTACTTTTCCAGAATGCTTCCGTCTGAGATAACTCCTGCCGCCGCTGCCAGGCGATATAATCCCGATATCGGTAAACGGGTTCTATACTTATCGTCTTGCCTTCAATGATATCCCGATAAGACGTAAAGAGTTTATTCATAATCAGGGGATAGCTCCAACCATCCTGCAGCATCAAGTTAAAGAGATAGATGAAGTAGTAGGCGTCCTCCGCCACTTGAAGCAAGACAAAACGCGCGTGGGGGGCTTGTTCCAAATTTAAACCCTTGAGGCGCAGTTCTTGGATATAACTCTTTATTCGCTCTTCCTGTGCGGCTTGAGGAATAGTACGCCAGTCTTCTTTTTCCAGGCGCATCGTGGTTTCCCGGTGAACAACCTGCAGCGGTTCAGGCAAATCCCGCCATATAAAGGAAGTACGTAAGGCCGGGTACTGCTTAACGACTATTTGCCAGGCCAGCTCAAAAGCGGCTGCATTAAACTGCCCGTCTTTGATGTAAAAGATATGATGGACGATATTTAAACCCGGCTCCGCACGGTTAAGGTATTGATAAAACATATTTTCCTGCATTACGGTGAGAGGATAAATATCCTCCAGATCCGGGACCTCCTGCCGCACTCGCTCAAGCTGCTCCCGGTCAAGCCCGGCCAGGTCGGGATCAAGCGGTCCAGTGCCGGAAGACGCGGCCTTTTCCGTCGGCAAAACCTGCTTTGCTTCAACCGGGGTTTGGCTGACAACAGCCGCCAGCTCTGAGATCGTCTGATATTGGAAAACTTGCTGAGGGGTCAATTCAATCCCTCTTTGCCTTAACCGGGCCACGACCTGAATACTATGGATAGAATCCCCGCCCAAGCCGAAAAAATTATTATTTAGGCCTACCTGTTCCAAACCTAATACTTCAGACCATACTTCAGCTAATATTTTTTCGGTTGCCGTGCCTGGCTCAACATAGCCCTCGTCAATATCCGGCATATCTATAAAGGGTAAAGGCAGCGCTGTACGGTCAAGTTTACCGTTAGAACTGACCGGTATTTCTTTCAACGCTATAAATGCCGACGGTACCATGTACTCGGGCAATTTTTCTTTTAAAAAGCTCCGCAGCTCCGGCGCTAACCGGCGGGCAAGCTTGTTCATTAAAGGATTGTTTACGTAGGAGTCCAACGGTTGATAATCCTTGAGGGGACGGGGCCAAACATTAACGACCGTATCAGGCGCGTTTTCTTGTGATAAGCTGCCGGGCTTAAAAACAACGGCAAAGCTTCCGCTAATCCCTCCGCCGGCCCAAGACGTTTCAACGGCATACCCCAGTTCCGCGCCCAGATTCCACAGCTCCTCAGGATCTATAGACATATCCTGGCCGTCTTCCAAAGCAATCTGTTTCAGTTCATCAACAGTCCCACAGCAGTTTTGTCCGGCCAGCAGGAATAAGCGCCGGTTGATAGCCCGGACCCTTCGGTTAGGAATATTGGTAATACCCACTATCTCCCGCCGGCCTTGGCTTAGCATCGCCCGAAGTTTCTCCATAGTGAAGCGTTCTGTTTGCCAATCCATCCATGATACATCTCTAAATGGCTGCGCTTTTTTGTTGATATGAAGAACCACGTCATAACGATAGCGGGTTAATTCATTCTGACAGCCGCCACGTTTCAGTTGAATTTCCACATGACTGATTTCGGGCACTTCATTTTGCAGGGCCAAAAAGAATCCGGGCTCAATAACCAACTCCTGCTCCTGCTCTACCCTTTTTTGGACCCGACTCTTCAATTGCTCCCCGGAAAGGGCAGCGGGGGCTTTTTCTATCTCGACATCGGTATGAAACGCTTCCAATAAGACGAGATTGCGGATATCGCCTAAAAAGACGGCGCCGTTATCGTTATGGGCTATTAATTTCACAGCCTGACGCAAAACGTTTAAGAGATAATCAACGTCCGGAAAGTATTGCACTACGGAATTAAGGACAATAACATCAAAACCCTGTTCTTCAAGACCGCTGAAATCATCCGCATTTTTCCTCAGCAGCTTCACGTGCGACAGATCTTCCCGCCGCGCCAGCAACCGGTGCGTCAGATAGTTTAACGCCGTCGGGGAAATATCAGTCCCCCAGTATTGTTGGCAGCCGGGGGCGATCCGGGATAATAACAACCCTGTGCCACAGCCGATCTCTAATACCTTTCCGGGGCACAAGGCACAAATGCGTTCTACGGCGGCATCGACCCATTCCCGCATCTCTTCGTCGGCCAGGGGCAATCCCGTATAACTGCTGTTCCAACTGGAAATGTTGAAGTCCGGGTCCCAATGTTCATCCGCATCATAAGCCTTATCAAAAACCTTGGCCCATTCTGATACCTGGATGGTCTGCAGGTCTTCGCCAGATGCTTTCAGCGCTTCTTTTTCAGCCTGTAAATCAAAAATGAGATAAGCCGCAAGCTGTTTATGTTCAGGCCTATGCTGAAATTCATGGGCCGTAACTACCGCTTTTTGCACTCTGGGGTGTTCTTCTAAAACCGCTTCGATCTCGCCAAGTTCTATCCGGAATCCTCTTACTTTAACTTGTGAATCCATCCTGCCCAAAAATTCGATATTGCCGTCCGGCAGATAACGGGCCAGATCGCCTGTTTTATAAAGCCGCGCTCCTATTTCTTTGCTGAAAGGATGGGGAATGAATTTCTCTTTAGTTAATTCCGGCCGCCGATAATATCCACGGGCCAACTGCACCCCGCCGATATGCAGCTCGCCGGGCACACCGACAGGGACAGGATTCAAATACTCATCCAGCAGGTAAATTTGAGTATTGGCAATCGGACGGCCAATCGGTACGATCTTTGGCCTGTTCACTTTCCGGCAAGCCCAGGAGGTGACATCAACTGCGGCTTCCGTGGGACCATAAAGGTTGTGCAATTCAGCCCGCAGACGCTTGAAGAAACGTTCCTGCAGGGAATAGGGCAAGGCCTCCCCGCTGCAGATGACCCGTTTTAGTGTAACGCATGTTTCGGTTTCCTTGTCTTCCAGAAATACCCGGAGCATAGGCGGCACAAAATGAATGGTGGTGATCTTTTCTTTTTTTATCAAGTGCGCTAAATAAGCGGCGTCTTTATGGCCTTCCGGCCGCGCCAGGACCAGACAAGCCCCGGTTATTAACGGCCAGAAAAATTCCCATACCGATACATCGAAACTGAAAGGGGTCTTTTGTAAGACGCGATCTGTTTCATCGAGCCGGTATTTTTCCTGCATCCATAAGAGCCGGTTAACGATCCCGCGGTGTGTATTCATAGCGCCCTTAGGCTTGCCGGTTGAACCTGAAGTGTAGATCATATACGCTAAACTATCGTTTGTCACCCTGTTCAACGCAAATGTATTGCTCTCAGCAAATGTATTACTTTCATGAGCGATCTTTTCCCAGCCGGTATCAAGACATATCGCTTCTGCGCCGTGCCGGGGAAGACTGGCGGCTATCCGTTGTTGAGTTAAGAGCACGCGGGGATGCGCATCCTCCAGCATAAAGGCCAGCCGTTCAGCCGGATAGGCCGGGTCTATCGGCACATAGGCCCCCCCGGCTTTGAGAATGCCCAACAGCGCGACGACCATCTCCGCCGAACGCTCCATGCAGACGCCTACCAACGTTTCCGGTCCAAGGCCTATTTTACAAAGGTAGTTTGCCAATTGAGCAGCCCGCCGGTTCAACTCCCCGTAACTAAGCCGTTCACTCTCAAAAATAACTGCCGGCGCGTCGGGAGTCCGGGCGGCCTGGGACTCGACAAGCTCATGGAGGCACATGCTTTTTTGCGTATAATCAACCGTTGTATCGTTCCATTCCACCAGGATTTTTTGTCTTTCTGCGGCTGTCATTACCGGCAAGCCGGCAATCCGCCGATTAGGATCGTCAACAATACCCTGCAGCAGGGTTTCATAGCTTTTGATCATCCTTGCTATCGTCGATTCATTGAAGATATCCGAATTGTATTCTACATCTCCCGCCAGCAGGCCGTCTTTCTCTATTATCCCGATCCACAGGTCAAACTTGGAAGTATCGTTGCGGACCTCTTCGACTTTTTCTAAAGCAAAGTCTAAGCCCGTAACGTCAAAGTTTTTGGGCTGCGGAAAATTTTGCAGCGCAAGACATACTTGGAACAGGGGATTCTGACTCATATTGCGCTCAGGCTGCAATTCGTCGACCAGCACTTCAAAGGGTATGTCCTGATGCTGATAAGCGCCGTTAGCCGTTTCGCGCACTCTGGCCAGCAATTCCAAAAAGCTGGGATTTCCGCTAAGATCCGTTTTTAAGACTAAAGTATTCACAAAAAAACCTATCAAGTTTTCAACCTCGACTCTGGTGCGATTAGCAATAGGCGTTCCCACAACGACTTCTTTTTGTCCGGTAAAACGGTACAGCAGTATTTTTAAAGCGCCGGCCAGCACCATGAACAGGGTAACATTTTCCTTCCTGCTCAGCTCGTTAAGCGACCTTGAAAGCGCACGCGGTAATTGAAACTTAAAACTGCCGCCGCAGAAGGTCTGCACCGGCCCTCTGGTGCGGTCGGCGGGCAATTCCAAGACAGGCTTCTCCGTACCGAGCTTTTCTCTCCAGTAGGCAAGTTGGGAATCAAGCCTTTCCCCCGTCAGCCATTGCCGCTGCCAGGATGAAAAATCGGCGTATTGGATAGGAAGTTCAGGGAGCGGGGAAGGCTGGCCGCTGGAAAAAGCCTGATATAAAGTTATCAGTTCTTTGATGACGACCGGCCATGACCAACCGTCGATAACAATATGGTGCGCGTTAAGCAAGAGGATGTAATATCCATCATACAGGCAAAAAAACGCGGCCCGTACAAGAGGTCCCCGGCTCAGGTCAAAAATATGCCCGGCTTCTTCCTGGGCTAACCGGTTAAACTGTATTCTGCTCTCCTCTTCAGAATACCCTTGCAGGTCTACGACAGGTAATTCTATGGACAAAGCCGGGGCAACAACCTGACAGGGTTGCCCGTTGACGCTCTGAAAAGTCGTCCGCAGAACTTCATGACGCCGGATGATTTCATTGATGGACCGCTTAAGTAATTCGGCTTGCGGCTTGCCGGACAAATGAAAAGCCATAACCACATTATATGCCGGACTGCCGGGCACAAATTGATCTAAAAACCACAAGCGCTGTTGGGCAAAAGACGCTTCTACAGGCCTCTCTTCCAAACGTTTGGGGATTTTATTTTCTTTTACCGTAACCTTCGAATACTTGAGTTTTTCGAGTAAAGCCAGTCTTTCAGGCGATAGCTTGGCCTTTCGTTCTAAAAGAGCATCCTCTTTCAAGATTTTTTCACTCCTTTTGAATGTTTTATAACTGAACACTGAACTAACATCCAGTGGGAGTTGAATCCCCCACTGCATGAAGTTTCGTTCAATCTTGCAGGATTTTCATGTTTACCTGATCTACCATTTCTTCCGGCATTTCTTCAATTTTGCTGATAAGTTCCTCTTCCAGAACTTTAGCCATACCCGCGACAGTTGGGGTTTCAAAAAGGTTTTTTAAACTCAGATCAAAGGGATAGCTCATTTTCAGCCGGGAAATAATTTGGGTAGCCATGATGGAATTACCGCCCAAATCTTGAAATTGGCTGTTCAATCCGATATCCCTTGAACCAAGTACTTCCTGCCAAATAGCGGCGACGGTTTCTTCAAACTCGTTTCTGGTCGCGGCGTCCGCGTCTTTTGGATGTAACGGCCCGCGGGACGGTTCCTCCACAGTTTTATGGTTCTTTGATATCCAGTAGCGTTCTTGGGCAAAAGGATAGGTCGGCAGACTGATCCGGCGGGGCCGGTTAGCGCCATAGAGCCTGGGCCAGTCAAGATTAGCCCCTTTGACCCAAATCTCCAGGAGTTGTATATACTTTTTCCTTTGGATCCACTTATCAACCGCTTCCTGCATTTCCTCATTTGCGGTAAGAATAGTCATCATCTCTTTATTTTGTTTGGCCTGCCCGCGGTACAGC
>DHRG01000049.1:0-81926 GCA_002408285.1 Peptococcaceae bacterium UBA5318
TACTATCGGAAAGTATAAGTCTTAATAGGATGATAGTATAAGTGCAACTGAGGCTTTCGCCGTCGCCAGAGGCTTGGCGTAAGCCAAGTTTTCTTTACCTTAGTACTGAAGGGTTCAAACGTCTTCAGTATTTTGTATGTTTTCGTTGCTGCTGGGGATCACGCTGCCACGCATCTCCAGGTTGATATGCACATGAAAACTCGGAGAAATCCGCTGGAGTTCATCCCTGATCGTTTGGGCAATTATATTTCCTTCGCGGATGGTTGTTTCCGGCGTTAGTAAAAGATGAAAATCAGCAAATTTCAGGGAGCCTGATTTACGGGTCTTGAGGTATTTGATTTCAAAATTCTTTTCTTTTGTTAAATGTTCTAATACATCTTTGAGCGGTTGTTCTTCTTCTGAATTAAGCCGCGCATCGAGTAGCGGGCTAAAGGCAACGCTGCATAGATACCAGGCTTCCTTAATAATTAGCATAGCCACGCAGATAGCGATAAGCGGGTCTAAGATATAGAGCCCCGTTACTTTGATAGCCAATAGTCCCGCAGCTATACCCAACGAGGTATAGACATCTGTTTTAAGATGCAGGGCGTCGGCTTCCAAGGCTACGGAATCTTCCTCCCTGGCTGTTTTATAAAGAAAATGGGCGACAATAGTATTGACCGCCGCTGAAAACAGCATGACGGCTGCGCCGATGAGCGTTTCCTCTATGGGCATGGGATGAAACAGTTTTTTTACCGCCGCCATAATAATAAGTCCGGCAGCCAAAAAAATCAGCAGTCCTTCAATGACGCCGGATATGTTTTCGATCTTGCCATGGCCGTAAGGATGGCGTTCATCAGCGGGTTTTTCCGAGATAGAAACAGAGATATACGCAATAATCGCGGCTACCAAATCCATGCTGGAATGAATTGCTTCAGAAATAATACTAACCGAACCGCTCAAGATGCCCACGACAGTTTTTAGTATAATCAGGGTAGTATTGGAAATCACGGAGAGGGCGGCAATTTTTTGTTTTTTTGTGAATACCATGTTCTTACCTCACTCGTGCTTGGGGGGTTTGTGGGTCAGGACAAGTTATGACCGGAGAGTATAGAAATAGCCTGCGGGTCTGATGTCAGTCCCACAGGCGGTTTAACCTGCTGCATAAAGCCCGACATGTTATAAAGGGAGTCTTGATTTCAGGCGGAGTTTTAACTCCGGCTGAAACTTAGAAGCCCTTATCAAACATATCTGACCATATTTAATAGTCTGAATTTATTATAAGGCAATCCGAATAAAAATGCAATCTCAAATTTGAAAGGTTATAATAGTATCAAGCTTGGTTTAAAGGAGCTGAGGTTATCTTGAAGCAATTCTCTTTTCTCCATTGCGGGGATCTTCATCTGGGGCACCTGCAATTTAATGAACCCCAGCGGGTACGTGACTTTGCCGGCAGATTTCAGGAGGTTGTGCGCTATGCGCTGGACCAACGGGTAGATTTTGTGCTGATTAGCGGCGACTTTTTCCATAAACGGTCTATTAATGCCCAAACGTTGGGGCAGGCTATTGAGCTTCTGACTCCTTTAAAGGATGCTAATATTCCAACCGTTGTCATCGAAGGCAACCATGATAAGGCTTTTTATCTTGATAAAAACTCCTGGCTCTGGTTTTTGAACCAGCAGGAGTACGTGTATTTATTGACTCCTCAGTATGAAGAAGGAAAAATAATTTTAACACCCTGGGACCCTGCTGTGCGCCAGGGTTCCTGGCTGGATGTGGGGGAAGCGAGGATCTATGGGTTGGGCTACCTGGGAATTACCACTTCCGCCCGTTTATCCGAAACAGCCAAGCTATTGCCGGAGGTGAAGGACAAATATACGGTCCTTATGCTGCATGCCGCCGTTAACCGCTTGTTGGTCAATGATCTTGGCGGGGTCAGGCGGGAAACAATGGAGCAGTTTTGTACAAAAATAGATTATGTAGCCCTGGGACATATTCACAACCGCTATGAATTGGATCAGTGGATTTTTAATCCAGGCTCCCTGGAGTGTGTGCATCTTGATGAATATAATCCCGGTTGCGAGAAGGGGTTCTATCATATCAGGGTAAACGGCGGACAAACGGACGCATCTTATGTTCCCTCCCATTTTCGCCCGGTGGCCTTATATAGCGTTGATTTGTCCACAAGCCAGACGCCTGAGGAGGCTTATGACCTGATCTATCAAAAAATAGAACGAGAGCGTCCTCTGCCAGGCGCTCTCATTCAGATCGTTCTGCGGGGCTATACCCCCTATAGCCCGCACAATTTGGATCTACAGCGTCTGACGGATACGGTGAAAGAGGAATATGGCGGTTGTTACGCGGAGATTATCAACCGCACTAATTTGCCTGGAAATGAACAAATCCGGGCCGAGTCTTTTGTGCGCAGAGAGGATATCGAAAAACTGGTTTTCAGCCGCTTGCTTGACAGCCAACGGAGCTGGAGCCCTGATAAGCTTGACGGGGCGGTGCAAGTCGTACAAAAAATCATGGACATGGCGCTAAAGGGAGAAAAAGACAGCGAGATCGTTGATTTACTGCTGTCGCAGGGGGAAGTCTTATTATGAAACTGGTCAGCTTAACTCTCGAAAATATTAAAAGCTATCGGCAGGAAACCCTTGATTTTTACGAGGGCGTTAATTTTATATCCGGCGCCAATGGCGCCGGAAAATCCACCATTATTGAGGCGATCGGCTATGTGCTTTTTGATACCAGGCCTTTTTCAAACGTCAGGCAATTTATTCGGGAGGGGGAGAAGACGGGCCTTATATCCTTGGTATTTGAAGCAAATGATGAACGCTTATACCGGATTGTCCGCCGCTTGCGCAGTCCTTCCGGAGGCTCCTGGGGGATCTTTGACGTGGAAAGCGGAGCGGAATTGACCGAACTTCACGGGAATCAGGATGTCAAAGACTGGCTGGCGGAAAGTCTGGGTTTAAATAAAGACTTGGACCCTTCGTTGTTGTTTGAAGATGTGATTGGGATATCCCAGGGGAAATTTACAGCCCCTTTTTTAGAAAGAGATGCGATCAGGAAAAAAATTTTCAACACCATCCTTCAATTGGAAGGTTACCGGGAGGTTTTTGATAAAACCTCCGGTTTAGGCGCTTTGTTGGATAAAAACATCAGTCAAAAGGAAAACGATCAAAATAGGCTGCTGGAGCGGATTGCCGACCTGGAGGAATGTAAAGGGCTCTATCGGCAGACCGTTGAGCTAAGACAAGTTTTACAGGCCGAATTGCAGTCCATCAAGGCGGAGCTCGAACGAAGCGAACGGGAAATAGGGGTTCAGGAGCATTGGAAAGCCCAGGCGGAAAAAACTGAACACGAGGGGGAAGGACTGAAAATACGCCTCGCAGGGATAACTGAACAAAAAGAACGTTTGACCAAGGAGCTTTCCGCCGCTTTATCCTGTCAGGAAAAAGCCAAGACAGCCTTAGCGGGATACCAGGAATTTCTCCGTTTGCAGGGGGTCCGCCAAAACCTGGAAAGCAGACGAAAATCCAAGGAAAAATTGGAAACGAAACGGCAAGCTTTGCAGAACCAAGTATCAACTTTAGCCGCAGAACTGCAAAGTGAAAAGGAAAACCGGACTAAACAAAGCCGGGAAATGGAGTTCGAACTGCAAGAATTAAAAACCGAAGGTGAAAAGGCCGTCCTTTTAACAAAAGAAGCCGCTGAAAAAAAGGAACAGGCCGAAGTCAGGCTGGAAAAGTTGGCGGCTGAAAATGTAAATTGGCGCGTGTTGGAAGAGATAATCAACCGTTCTGAGCAAGAACAGGGCCTTTTGCGGGCTGCTCAGGAAAATGAGCGGCTTGTCAACAAGGAGATCCAATTGGCCGAAGATGAACTGGGAGCTTGGGAGGAAACGGAGAAAACCGGCTTCAATCTAGCCGCTCTCGAGGAAGAGGACAGGTCTGTCCAAAATGAGATCAGCCAATTAGAGGGCAAAATCGAGTCATTAGCGGAAAACAAACGGAATACGCAGGGAGGAAACTGTCCGTTCCTGCAAGTTCCCTGTAAAAATGTAGAAGAAGGATTGGAAGAACATTTTGCCAAAGAGATTGAGCGTCTGTTGCCCCAACTGGAGGAACTGCGCCTGAAAAAAGCGCAGATGGCCGCTCAATTACAAATCGGGAAACGGGCGAAAGAAAAACTGACCGCGCTGCAGCGTCAGGCGGAGGCTCAGATCGGCCAGCTTTTACAAAAATACGGCAGTGAGTATTCCGCCTGTGAAACGCGCCTGAATTACTTGCGGGAGAGGTATAAAAAAGTTAGCGGCGCCTTAGCCCAGTTACGGGACGATACCGCCTTGCAGAAAAAAGAAGCCTTGCGGGAAACGAAAGCTCAGGAACTGCAGCATTTAGCGGATCTTTTGACCGAATATGCCGATATAGACAGAGAATGGGAGGAAAACAAAAGCCGGTTAGCCCGGCAGGAGCCCTTCTATATTCAATACATTCAAAACGCGGAAAGCGCGGGCAAGCTGGAGAGTTTACAGCAGGAGCAGTCGTTTCTTTTGGCGGAAGAAAAACAACGCCGGCTGGAACTGGAAAAGAAGGAAGAATATCTGCAGTCCGCGAAACTTTTGTACAAACCGGATCTATTGTTGGAGTTGAAGTCGCAGCGGGACGTCCTGGTCGGTGATAAAGGAAAAAAAGAAGGGGAGTACGGCTTTGCTTTGCAGGAAGCGGAGCGCCTTAGGCTTCTGATCGCCGAAAAGGAGAAAACCCGGCAGGAGATTATTGATCTGGAACAGGCCGTCACACAACAAAAAAAAGCCCAGGAACTCCTGCGTATGGTGCGGAATACCCTGAACCAGGCAGGGGATAAAATAGCGGAAGTATACCGTCAATACCTGGGCAGGGAAGCCGATATTCTTTATCAGCAGATCGCCAATGAGAATGTTCATCTTACCTGGGTAGAAGATTATGAGGTCAAAATCATTGACCAGCTTGACGGATCGGAAAGAGAAAGGACCTTTACCCAACTCTCAGGAGGGGAAAAAATGTCGGCTGCCGTAGCCGTGAGGTTAGCCTTATTACAGCAATTATCGGGTTTGGGGATCGGTTTCTTTGATGAGCCTACAGCCAATTTGGATGAAAAGAGGCGCTCTAATCTGGCTAGAATAATCCCCCATATTACCGGGAATTTCCGGCAGATTTTTATTATCAGCCATGATGATACTTTTGACGCTATTACAGAGAATGTGATTTTGTTACGCAAAGAAGCGGGGAAAGGAACCAAAGTGTTTCATGAGTAAAAAGATTATCGTTGACGCCGACGCCTGTCCAAAAAGCGCCAAAAGTATTGTTAAGGCCCTGGCGGACCGTTATGGCTGGGAAATGGTTACAGTAGCCTCTATTAATCACCGGATAGAGGGAGAACACCATATCACGGTTGGCAGTGAGTCACAGGCGGCGGATATTAATATTGTCAATATCTGTACAAAAGGGGATATTGTAGTGACCCAGGACTGGGGGCTGGCGGCCCTGATTTTAGGAAAAGGCGCCGGCGCCGTATCGCCTCATGGAATGATTTTCCGGGAAGATAAAATCGGTTTTCTGCTGGAGGAAAGGCATATCAAGGAGAAAATCCGCCGGGCAGGGGGACGCACGAAGGGGCCGGCAGCCCGCGGCCGCAATGATGATGGACATTTCCGGCATTCATTGGAACAACTTATATTATTTTCTTAAAGGGATGTATATAGCGGCCTATTCACTCTGACGGTTACAGAAACAAAATGCCGCCAAGCCCGCATCCCAATATAATGAAAACGGGATTTAAACGGGTCGTCATCGTCAGGAGCAGGGCAATGAGAAAAAAGATCAGACCGGCGTAACCAATGATGGTGTCCTTTCCCACCAGGCAGGCGGCCCCCGCGATGAGTGACACCACAACAGGACGCAAGCCGCGGAAGGCCCCCTGAAAAAGGGGGTTGTTTTTATTTTTGATACAGACCCCGGCCAGCGTGGAGATAAGGATCAAAGAGGGCAGGACGACGCCGATGGTGGAAACAACAGAACCTGGAATCCCCGCCATTTTATACCCGACGTAGGTAGCCGTATTAATCGCGACCGGCCCCGGTGTTATTTCCGCGATCGCTATAATATCGGCGAATTGCGCCGAGGTCAGCCAGGCATGGGTATAAACCACCTCCTGCTGGATGAGGGGGAGCATACCGTATCCGCCGCCGAAGCTAAAGGCGCCCAGAAAAGCAAACGTTCCAAAAAGCTCTGGTAATAACATCATCTTTCCTCCCCCGGTTGGCCGGGGAGTTTTTTGCTGTATAGAATGCCGGCGAGAGCGCCAAGAATAATCAATATAATGGGATGCACCCTAAAAAGCAGGAGTAAAATAAGGGCTGCAAGGGCCGCCAGGATATCAAAACGCTGGTGGAGCGCTTGCCTGCCCATGTTGAATGCGGCGCCTAAGATGAGTGCGGCGACAGCCGGCCGGACGCCGTTAAAGAATTTTTGCAGGATTGCCTGTTGGCCCTGGGAAGCAATCAACATGGCAAAAAGCAGGATGATTATAAAGGAGGGGAGAACTGTGCCAAACAAAGCGGCGAGGGCTCCTTTTAACCCCTTGAGCCGATAACCCGCGAAGACGGCGGAATTAACCGCTACAGGTCCTGGAGCAGCTTGAGTCACAGCCAGCATGTCAACAAAATCCTCAGGACTCATCCATTGATGGTTGTCAACAATCTCTCTTTGAATAATCGGGATCATGGCAAATCCGCCGCCGAAGGTGGAGCTTCCGATTTTCAAAAAGGATGCAAACAAAGAGAAAAACGTTACGGGCTTTTGGAAACGGCAGGTCACGGGTCTTTCCCCCCTTTGACGCATGATATATCTATATTATCATAACATAATGGAGCCTTAGGCTACTAATTTTAAGTTAATCATGCACAGGCGGAAGAAATATAACATAAAAATAGTGGGGAAGAATAACGCAAAGGATGTGGGTGTGACAATGGGCATGAACCAATTCATTCAAAGTTTGGCCGCCTTGCCGCAGATTGTGGATTCGGTGAAAAATATGAATGAACAGGAAAAAGAGCAATTTGTCGGGCTGCTCGGGTTAGAAAATGAAGAGCGGGAAACGGCCATCAATCTGATAAGTTGCTTTCAGGAAGGAAGGTCCTTGGACCTTCAGGAGCAGCAGGCGGCTCAGGGATTATTTGAAAAAGCTCTGCAAATGAACGACTTGAGCGTGGCGGATTTGTTTAAAGTAACTATGAACGGCGGCTAAAGGAGGCGGAGGCCTCCTTTTACTATTGATCCGAACACTTTTTTGCGTGCAGAAACATATGATGAATAAAGTGTGTGAAAGAGGTGACAAGTGTGGCCAGTCTGCGTTTTACCTATAATGGGGACCGGCGTATGGAAAGAGGAAGAGTCCCTCTGTCCCCTTTTCTGCCAAGATGCATACTCCCCCTGGAATATTCCCGTTTGAATCCGATAACATATGCCGCGAAACCTACAAAAGAAAACCAGGAATTAAAAACAGAAAACCAGGAACTAAAAACAGAAAATCAGGAATTAACCGGCGGTGCAGAACCTATAGCCACTCTGCCTGTGGCATATCCCGATCAAAATGATAGCGCTGAACAAGAAAAAGAAAATACGGCGCCTGTCAATGTCAGCGAACTTTTGGTAAATCGTTTGGATATATTGGAGGCTGGTCTGAATAAAACTTCCAGTCAGGTAGATCAGGCCAAGATTATCTTAGATGATGTGATTTTTAAACTGGACAGCTTTTTACAGATTTTGCAAATCCTCTACGCCAATGAGGAAAAACGGCTGCAGGGACCGCAACTGCAGGCCGCTCCATCTCAAAAAACCACTAAGGATACCATTGATGAATTGCTTGAGCTATTGCAAACGCCTGCCATACAGGGAGTACTCCGTCAGTTTCTGATAAGTATGATAGTTAAAAAATAATTACGGGGTGGGAGATGATGAATTATACCTCACCGTTTATGCCGGAGTTTTGGGAAAGTTACCGCCGCATGATGAACAATACTTTGGAGCAGGCGCAGAATATGATGAAAAACATGGAAGCGCAAACAGGGATGCTTTCCCCGCATATGAAGGGGAAAGTAGAAGGAAACCAATGGATGAATAACCAAGATCCTGATATACGGGTAGATAGTCATCACGTAACCGTCACTTTTCAGGTGGATAAGATCATTGATAAGAACAACACACAAATTCATTTAGAGGGATGTTATCTGATTTTAGATGGTTCCATTAAAGCCCGTATCGCATTGCCCGCAGCGGTTCAAAAATATGGAGGACGCGCTGTTTCCAAGCCCGGCGTATTAGAAGTAACGCTGCCCTTGGATAAGTATCATACCAAGCAAATCATCCCTATTGAAAATGTTTGATAATTCGTAGGAACTCTTCTTTTTGTTCATACATAGGATACATAAACGGAGGAGGTAAGGATAGATGAAAATATCATATGCTAAAGGCTTTGGCATTGTCTTTTTGGTTATTTTTATTCTTCTCTTTTTCCCTGGAATAGGTGTTTCCAGTTCCAGTGTGAAAGGTAAGAGTTAAGATCCACAAACAACTTATTTAAGGAGGGAGTCTTATGGTAGAGGAAAGCTTAGGCACACCGTTTTGGGGTTCGGGGATAATATGTATTATCTTTTTAATCATCATTCTTGCTCTGATTTGCCCCTTTTTTTTCCGCGTCTGTGATCCGGTTTTTTAAGGCTGATTGGGGGCATATCTGGCCCAGTTTCGCCACTGGCGCCAACATTCATGTTGGCGCCTCGCTATTACTATCCTCACATCGCTAGGTCAGAGAGATGTATAAATAGAGGTGAAAATATGGCTAATATGACAGGTACATTGGACCAAATCACGATGATGACCGACCAAATCAATCAGGTCAAGGGAAAATGCGAAAATTACCGGCAATTAATGGACGAAGGGACCTATAAGCTCAATGCTGTTTTAAACATCGTCGATAGTTTAAAGGTTCGGGAGCAGAATATCATGACGACCGGCATGGATCCCTCCGTAATTCAACAAATGAACGAGGAGCAAATTGACAGTTTATTGGAATTACTGAAATCACCCGCTTTTCAAAGCCTCGCCCGCCAGATCCTGATAAAATGGGCAGCTAAATCCTAGTATGATACGTTAAAAGCCCAGCACGTGTTGAGTTACACAAGTGCTGGGCTTAAAATTTGCCGTATGTATTACAAGGTCGGAAAATCTATTTTTGGAAACAATCGCGGCAATAAACAGGTCTTACACCGGTCGGCTTAAAAGGGACCTGGGTTTCTACGCCGCAATTGGAGCAATTAACAGTATAAAACTGGCGTTCCCGGCCATCATTTTTACGATCATTGATCTGTTGTTTACGGGCTCTCCTGCAGGTTAAGCAACGTGCCGGCTCATTCTGGAACCCCTTTTCAGCATAAAACTCCTGTTCCTGTGCTGAAAAAATGAACTCATTTCCACAATCTTTACATACTAGGGTCTTGTCCTCCATATTCTCTACCTCCTGAGCGGATATTCCGGCCTACTTGTCGGATCCAGTATTATCTAACCCAGGATCAGAGAATAGTTTTACATAGCTATTCCCAACTTCAAGCAGGTGCTGGTATTTTCAGTATACAATGAGATACAATATTTTGCAAATTTTTTCTTTATATTCTTGTTATATTTTCATATGCCAGTCTAATAAATCAATGAATAATAAGACAAACTACGTATATGATAAAGCGATTTTTCTTATATGGGTCATTAGGGTGGACAATGGAGGTCTTTTGGACGGGACTGGGTTCCTTGCTGCAGGGAAATTGGCAATTACCGGCCTATACCTATTTGTGGATGTTCCCGATTTATGGCTTGGGTGCTTTTTTTGAAACAATTCATGACAAGATCCGCGGCTTACCCTGGTATCTAAGGGGTATATTGTGGATGCTGCTGATCTTTGCGCTTGAATATAATACCGGATGGCTCTTAGCTTCCTTTTTAGGACGCTGTCCTTGGGATTATGGAAGTAATACGCCCTATAGCATCCACGGATGGATCCGGCTGGATTATGCTCCGGTCTGGTTTGTTGTGGGTTTGATTTATGAACAGATTCATGATATTCTGGACCGAATCAGGATTTAAGGTCTTGCGGAGAGAGAAAAAAGAATATATCATCTGACTGTAATCAGTTTATTAAAAGGTGGTTTATTCATGCGTATGCGGAGAAAAACCGGTATCCTTGAGAAATTGGCAGCTTCACCGGAATATATTATCTTTAGGCCATCCCTGGATATTAAGGGTTATTGGAAGAAGGCCTTTGGTAACGAAAACCCTCTTTATGTGGAAATTGGGAGCGGGAAGGGCAGGTTTATTACCTCTATGGCCTTAAAGTATCCGCATATTAATTTTATAGGACTTGAGAGAGAACCGGAAATAGTTGCCCATGCTTTGGCGATACTCAAAAAAAGACCTGTGAATAATATTCGGTTGATTCTGGCAGATGGTGAAAACCTGGCGGCGTATTTGGCTCCTGGGGAAATTGAACGGTTATTTTTGAATTTTAGCGATCCCTGGCCGAAAAAGCGTCATACTAAAAGGCGGCTCACACATCCGGTATTTTTAAACCTCTATAAAACTCTTTTCAAAGGCCCCGGGGAAATTCATTTAAAAACGGACAACCTGGACTTTTTCGAATATTCCTTACTGGCGTTTGCGGAAAACGGCTTTTCTCTGCGAAGAATCACCTATGATCTTCATCAAAGTCCCTGGACGGAAAATGTGATGACGGAGTACGAGGAGAAGTTTTCTTTGCTGGGACGGCCTATCTGCCGTTGTGAGGCCGTCTGCCCATCATGATTGTTAGTGTGGTGAATAAATTGATGCGGTTACCGGAAGAATTCAACATTCAGATGCGGGGTTTGTTAACGGAGGAATGGGAGGAATTTCTGGCTGTCTGGCATGTTCCGCCTCACCTGGGACTTCGTGTGAACACCCTGAAGATACCGGTGGATCAATTCCTCAAGCGCACTTCTTTTCATCTGGAACCCATCGCCTGGACTACGGACGGTTTTTACTGCAGTTCTGAGGAAAGACTTGGTAAACATCCCTATCATCAAGCCGGGCTTTACTATTTACAAGAGCCGAGCGCTATGGCCCCGGTGGCCTGCCTTGATGTGCAGCCGGGGGATAAAGTCCTGGATTTGTGCGGGGCTCCCGGGGGGAAAACGACCCAAATCGCGGCCAGCTTGCAAGGAAAGGGTCTTTTGGTTACCAATGATATCAAAGCGGAACGCGTCAAATCCCTGGTGTGGAATGTTGAGCGCTGGGGGGCGGGGAATGTGGTCGTAGCCAACGAGGACCCCCATAAATTAGCGGTCAGTTTTCCGGGCTTTTTTGACAAGGTCTTGATTGATGCGCCTTGTTCAGGGGAAGGTATGTTTCGCAAGGATGAGCGGGCCATCCGCAGTTGGTCGGTCTATAATAATGAGTCTTGCGCAGCTTTACAAAAGCAAATATTGGAACAGGGCGCCCTCATGTTAGCTGAACAGGGGCGGCTTCTCTATTCCACCTGCACTTTTTCTTCCCAGGAAAATGAGGCTGTGATCGCTGATTTTTTAAGCAAACATCCTGAATTTACGCTGGCGCCCCTCCCGCTGGAGTACGGTTGGAGGCCTGGATTAGCCGGGTGGCCTGAAACGGCCAATGTCAGGAGGTTATGGCCCCATAAAGTAAGGGGCGAGGGACATTTCTTAGCGCTTTTAGAAAAGAAAAGTACCGGTGAAATTCGAGCGAAGACCGGCCCGTTTATGACCGCGCCCAAAGGGCTTGACTCTTTTTGGAGCTTTATGGAAGAGAATTTACTGGCTATACCTGCGGGATCCTTAGTTTTGCAGGAGCCTTTTCTTTATTGCGTTCCCCCGGGGCTTCCGGATCTCCAAAACCTGAAGATTGTCCGGCCCGGGCTGTTTATGGGCATATTAAAAAAGGGGCGTTTTGAACCATCTCAGGCCTTAGCCATGGGACTAACCCCCGGAAGCGTACAAAGAAAGCTGCAGTTAGCAGTGGATGATAAAGGGATAGAACGATACCTGAAAGGCGAAACCCTGATGTACAGCGGTAGTACAGGCTGGACCCTGGTTTGCCTGGAGGAATTTCCGCTTGGCTGGGCTAAGCAGACAGGGGACTATCTGAAGAATTATTATCCGCCCGGATGGCGGTTAATGGGTTAGCGCTGTCAGACAGTATTAAGGAGGACGCGATGAAAGGGCTACTGCGTTTGGATAGGATTCTCGCCAATATGAGCTATGGAACAAGAAATGAGATCAAAAAACTCATAAAAAAAGGGCTGGTCAAGGTCAACGGGGCGGTGGAGAAGGATCCGGCCCGTAAAGTCCATCCCCGGGAGAGTCGGATCGAAATAAATGGAGAGCTTGTGGATTATCATGAATTCACCTATGTGATGTTGAATAAACCGGCGGGTTATATTTCCGCTACAGAGGATGTCCGGGAGCAAACGGTGCTAGAGTTGCTGTCAGCGGAATACCAGGCTCTGGAGCTTTTCCCGGTAGGAAGATTAGATAAGGATACTGAAGGGCTGCTGATCCTTACTAATGATGGCAAGCTGGGGCACCATGTAACTTCACCCAAAAATAAAGTACCGAAAACATACTATGCCTTGGTTCAAGGTAAGGTTGGGGAGGCTGACGGGACAGCGTTTTCTCAGGGTATCGTTTTAGAGGACGGGTACAAAACCTTGCCGGCTGAGTTAACCATTTTAAAACCCGCCGACCGGTCGGAAATTGAACTGGTTGTTTATGAAGGAAAGTTTCATCAGGTCAAACGGATGTTTCAGGCCAGGGGTAAAGAAGTACTCTATCTCAAACGTATTAAAATAGGCCGGTTAGGCTTAGATGAACGGCTGGCTCCGGGCCAATACCGGGAATTGACCGGGGAGGAACTGGCTTTAATACTATGATCGCTATTTTTCCAAGGATTCGCGCAGGCTCTTAAAGGCGTTATCAATCTCCTGTGAGGCTGCAACCTGGTCGTGTGATAATTGATTCAACTGATTAGTTTGTTGGGCGATAGTTTCGATTTCTTTCCTAAGTTTAACAAGAATATTGTTAATGGAGTTGGCAAAATCCTGGCTGTCTTCGGCCAGTTTGGAAACCTCTTTGGCTACAACCGCAAAACCCCGGCCGGCTTCGCCGACGCGGGCTGATTCAATGGCGGCGTTAAGACTCAGGATTTTTGTTTGGTTCGATATTTTATGAACATACTTGGTGATTTCATCTGTTTGTTCAATATAGGTTTCAGAGGTTTCTTTAGCTTGATTGAGTACATTGCTTACGTCGTTGATACTCTTAATACTGTGGATCAGCGAATTAAGCTGATTTACAACCTCTTTATCCGTATTCATGACGAGGGTAAACTGCTCTTCAATTTTGTTCAGTGTAAGCTGCTGTTTTTCAACCATCATCATCAGAAGCCTTGCCGCATTGGCTTCAATTATAGTGGAATCTTTTCCGTATAATTCCGCCAATTTATCAGCCACTTCTTTATGGCCGGTTACTTCAATGATGATATTAACGCCCGGCGGAAGTTCCTCGATCTGCTGCATGCAGGTGATCCCCATTTCTTTGGCCAGGATTATTCCGGGACTTTCCATATGGCGGTCCACGACTGCTGAAATTGTGATTCCTTCCACTTTTCTCAAATAATTCAGGAGGCTGTACCCTCCTTTTCCTGCCCCGACGATCGCAATATTCATAGTTGACCCTCCTGTGTTAGATTTATTTTTTGAATCAGCACATATAGATACTCATTCGACCTAAAGATTACTTTTTCCTTGTGCATTTATGGACAATCGGCAATATTATTTTTTACGAAAGCTGGGAACCCAAAATATGGGATGCCAATCACTTGAAAGAGGGAGCTAAGAGGTATATAATAATATAGTCCACTGGATGTGGCTATGTAATCGCGGATGACGGCTATATTTGTAAAGACTGTTACCAGTCCCTAAAAAGAACACGCTATTGAAAATTATCCGGTAAATACCCTGCCAACAAACAACCCTGCCTGCGGCAGGGATTGTTATTTCCGCCCATAGGTTTGGCGAAAGACCAAGCTTTCTTTACACAGCCAGATCTATATGCTGCACTGTGCCCGCGGTTCCATTCTCCCGTAGAAAGACGCCGCTTTCTTGTAATTGACCGACATCCTGGTTGACGTTATCCTTAAATGTGAAAGGGGATTGAATATGGCCCAGATAAATGGCGCCGATTCCCACTTCACCAAGAACCAAAAGTTGATCGCGTCCTTGAGCGTCCTTAGACCAGATGCGCAGTTTATTAAAGATAGGGTCGTTTTCGTCGATCCAGTTATTACCGTCACTATCGAAACGTGCTAATTCACTGAACCCGTTTCCGCTTTGCGGACCGAATAATTCACCGCCGTTATTAATGATACCGTCGCCATTGTGGTCTAAGGCTAAAAAGCCGCTGCCGGATAAAAGATAAGAAATCTGTTCCGCAGTACCGTCATTATCAAGGTCGAAGGAGAATTTGGTATCACTGAAAGCCGGCAGGGCCCCGCTGTAATTGACGACCAGGGGATCGATCTTGGCGTCGCCGGCCCTGAAGCTGATCGAAGACTGGGACATAAATTCACGCTGCATTGTAAATTGCACATTAATAGAAATCTCTTTTCCATCCTGTGTTTTTACGACGCCGGCGGCGGAGAAGGACAGGCTTTCCTTTTCGTAATAAGTTTCATGATAGTTGAAGCTGATACCCCAGCCTAATCTTCCGCCGTTTGTTCCGGCCGGGTTTATGACAGTTACGTTAAGTAAACTGTTTTGTGTTGTGTTGGCCGGCTGAAGACGGGGGATCTTAAGTTTCATTTTTTTACCGGTAATCGTTGCAATAAAACCTTCGATCAGTTGGATTTTTAGTTTGTCGCCATCGGTTAGTTCCGGCTCATCTTCCGTGTGGATATTGTTTACACCGGCAGCGGCTTGCCCGGCGGCGGAAAGTTGGTTTTGGGCTTTTTGTGAAAGATCTAGCAGGTCCCGGATGCCGCTAATGAGAACAGTATTCGCCGGGGGCCGGTCTACCCAGGCAGTCAAATTTTCCGTTTTATCCTGCCTGACTATTTTTTGCTGATTGCTGGACATTTCCAGACTGGATTCGGCAATTCTCATTTCTATCACCTTCAAAATATTTCTTATCACTAATATCGTAAATATTGTCAAAAAAGTTTAGCAGGATTTTATTCCGGTGATAGAGAATAAGCTATTTTTAAATAATATGTTCTTAGGGAGGCAAAGAAATATGGAAAGTAGTCAAGTTACGCAAGGGATTGCCAGAGCGCCTCACCGTTCGCTTTTTTATGCTATGGGATATGCGCCTGAGGATTTGCAGAAACCTTTAGTAGCGGTCGTCAACGCTCATAACGAGATTATCCCGGGGCATGTTCATTTAGATCAATTGGCCCAAGCTGTGAAATTAGGGATTGCGGCTGCCGGGGGAACTCCCATTGAGTTTCCGGCTATTGGGATTTGTGACGGGATTGCGATGAATCACACCGGTATGCAATACCCCTTGGCTAGCAGGGAACTGATCGCCGATTCCATCGAAGCTATGATGGTGGGACATAAGTTTGATGCGATGGTGCTGCTGGGGAGCTGTGATAAGATCGTGCCCGGTATGTTGATGGCTGCGGCCAGGCTCAACCTCCCGGCAGTATTTGTCGGCGGCGGGCCGATGCTGACGGGACGCTACAAAGGCGCTCCCGCCGATTTGATCAAGGGGCCTTTTGAAGGAGTCGGGGCCTGCGCCCGGGGAAATCTCAGCGAGGATGATTTGACGGAGATGGAACGGTCGTCCTGCCCCTCGTGCGGGAGTTGTGCGGGGGTCTTTACCGCCAATTCAATGAATTGTCTGGCCGAAGCTCTGGGCATCGGGCTTCCCGGCAATGGGACCATTCCCGCGCCCTATGGCCTCAGAAAAGCGCTGGCCAAAAAAGCCGGCCGGCAGGTCATGGAGATGGTCAAAAGGAATATCCGCCCCCGGGATATTATGACTTTAAAGGCTTTCCGGAATGCGATCGTTTTGGACATGGCTATCGGCGGTTCCACTAATACGGCTTTGCATTTACCGGCTATTGCCTATGAGGCGGATCTGGATTTAAATCTGCAAGTGTTCGATGAAATCAGTAAGAAAGTACCTAACATTACCAAGATAAGCCCCAGCGGGGATGACCGTATGGAAGATCTCTATGGAGCCGGCGGGATTTCCGCCGTGCTGAAGGAATTGGATGACGCCGGTTTCCTGGAAAGCGACACGATCACAGTAACCGGAAAAACCCTGCAAGAAAACATTGCTTTAGCACGTGTTCTCAATTCTGAGGTTATCAGGCCGTTAGATAAGCCTTTCCATCAAGAAGGAGGCATCGCTGTCCTCAAAGGGAACATAGCCCCCCAAGGCGCTGTGGTCAAACAAGCTGCCGTGGCCCCGGAGATGTTGGTCCACGAAGGACCGGCGCGTGTTTTCAAGTGTGAAGACGACGCCTTTGAAGCCATCATGGGCGGTAAAATCAAGAAGGGCGACGTAGTCGTTATTTTGTATGAAGGACCCAAAGGAGGCCCCGGTATGAGGGAAATGTTGAGCCCCACAGCCGCCCTTTGCGGCATGGGCCTGGATAAAGAAGTGGCCTTGATTACCGACGGCCGTTTTTCAGGCGGCTCCAGAGGGGCGGCTATTGGTCACGTTTCACCCGAAGCGGCGGAAAAGGGTCCGGTGGCTGTACTCCGGGAAGGGGATATCATCCGGATTGACATCCCCGGGCGCACCCTGAACGTCGATTTAAGTGACGAAGAAATTGCCCAACGTTTGCAAACATGGGTCAAACCGGCTCCCAGGGTTTTGGGCAAATCTTATTTAGCCCGTTACGCTTCTTTAGTAACCTCAGCCAGCACAGGCGCAGTAGTAAAGCCGAGGCTGGATTAAACGATAAGGAGGTGTCCCATAAATAGTGGGATACCTCCTTATCATTCGTTATCATTTGTTCGTTATTGGATTTGGATTTTGCCGACCTTTTTTAATTCAGGGTTTTTCTTGGACAATACCAGGGACAAGATGCCGTTTTCGAACTTGGCGGAAATGTTTTCGTCATCAACATTTTCTACTACGAATGAGCGTTTCATCGTTCCGTACCGGCGTTCTTTCCGGATATACTTTTCATTGTCTTCATTTATTTCTTCTTTGTGCTCCACCGAAATAGTCAGCAGATTATTTTCCAGTTCCACGCCGATCTCTTCTTTTTTTATACCTGGGAGTTCCGCCTCTACTAAAAACCCTTTTTTATTTTCCTTGATATCCACCTTCATTTGTCCGCTATTGGAATAAAAAGACGGCAAGACGGCGTCGTTGAAGAAGTTTTCGAAGACGGAGTTCATATCAAAGGAATTAAAAGGCTTGCCTAGACCTGTTTCCCTCCGGCGGAAGGGGGTTAATTCAAACATTTTAAATCACTCTCCTGTTTTTATTTGGTTTCTAATGTAATTATACTTAGAAGGTCAGGGAACATCAAACCCCGTTTTCCGGCAAAAATCATACTTATGACCAACGGTATTTGACCAATACTGACTTTTAATAATTCTCTTCTTATTCCTTTGTAAAGCTTATTATTTCTCGATTTTATAAAATGTATTCCTTAATAACAGGGAGTTTTAAATAAGATCATTTTTATTTCCTTACCGAGATTTGCAGACGATTATTTACTATATTTGTTTCCAGAGTATCGCCCGGTTTTATCTCGCCTTTTACCATCATGCGGCTCAAGGGAGTTTCCACCTCCTGCTGGATCAGGCGTTTTAACGGACGGGCGCCGTAACTGGGATCATAACCGGTTTTAGCCAGGTATTCCAAGGCATCGGGAGTCCAGGTCAGGTCAAACCTGGCGATTTCTTTGAGTCGCGCCGCCAAGTGTTCCAGCATGATACGGGCGATCTCCCGCATGTGCTGGGGCGCTAAGGCGTGAAAGACCACAATTTCATCGACCCGGTTTAAAAATTCCGGACGGAAATACCTAGATAATAAGCTGATAACGGATTCTTTCATTTTGTCGTAATCTGAAACACCCGTACGTTGCGCTTCCAAAATTTCCTGGCTGCCGATATTGGAAGTCATGATGACGACGGTGTTTTTGAAGTTGACCGTTCTTCCCTGCCCGTCAGTGAGCCTTCCGTCATCGAGGATCTGCAGCATCACGTTGAAGACGTCGTGATGGGCTTTTTCAATTTCGTCAAAAAGGATCACGGAGTACGGATGACGCCGTACAGCCTCGGTTAATTGCCCGCCTTCATCGTAGCCCACATAGCCGGGAGGGGCGCCGATCAAGCGTGAAACGGTATGCTTCTCCATATATTCCGACATATCCAGGCGGATCATATTGCGTTCGTCGTCAAAGAGGGCTTGGGCTAACGCACGGGCCAATTCTGTCTTGCCCACGCCGGTAGGCCCCAGAAAAATGAAGCTGCCAATAGGCCGCCGGGGGTCCTTTATACCCGCCCTGGCCCGCAGGACGGCGTCGGCTACAGCTTGCACCGCTTGTTCCTGACCAATGACCCGCTGATGAATGAATTCATCCAGGCGGACAAGTTTTTCTTTTTCGCCCTCCACCAATTTGCTGACCGGAATACCTGTCCAGCGGCTGACAACACTGGCGATATCTTCTTCGTCCACTTCTTCCTTTAAGAGCAGGGTCTGCTTTTGCCGGCCGGATATCTGTTCTTCTTCTGCTTTCAGTTGGCGGCTTAGCTCGTCCATTTTGCCGTATTTTAGTTCCGCGGCACGGTTGAGGTCATACTCGCGCTCAGCTTTTTCCATTTCCAGACGGGTTTCTTCCAGCTCTTTTTTTAACCGGCTCATGCGGCCGATAGTCTGCTTTTCGGTTTGCCACTGGGTTTTCAGGACGTCGGCTTCGCCCTTTAAATCTGCCGATTGTGCCTGGATTTTTTTCAGACGCTCCTGGGAAATGGGGTCGTTTTCTTTTTTCAGCGCCGCTTCTTCAATCTCCAACTGCATAATGCGCCGGGTGATTTCATCCAAGGCGGTCGGCATGCTGTCAATTTCGGTGCGCAGACGGGCCGCGGCTTCATCCATCAGGTCGATGGCCTTGTCCGGTAAAAAACGGTCGGAAATATAGCGGTCGGAAAGGGTGGCCGCCGCCACCAAGGCTCCGTCTTTGATCCTCACTCCGTGATGAACTTCGTAACGCTCCTTCAAGCCCCGCAGGATAGAAATTGTATCTTCCACACTGGGAGGGTTTACTAACACCGGTTGGAAACGCCGTTCCAGGGCGGCGTCTTTCTCCACATGCTTGCGGTACTCATCCAGAGTCGTCGCTCCAATGGCTTTAAGCTCGCCGCGCGCTAACATGGGCTTGAGAAGGTTCCCCGCATCCATAGCCCCCTCGGCGGCCCCGGCCCCTACCACAGTGTGCAGTTCATCAATAAAGAGGATCACCTGTCCGGCCGATTGCTGGACTTCTTTTAAAACGGCTTTCAACCGTTCTTCAAATTCACCCCGGTATTTAGCCCCGGCAATGAGGGCGCCCATGTCCAAGGCGATCACTTTTTTATCTTTAAGTCCCTCCGGCACATCTTTGGCTACAATTCTCCGGGCCAATCCTTCGACGACGGCTGTTTTACCGACGCCCGGCTCCCCGATCAGTACGGGATTATTTTTCGTCCGCCGTGAGAGGATTTCAATGACCCGGCGGATTTCGTCATCCCGTCCGATGACGGGATCCAGTTTATTTTCCCGGGCCAGGACCGTCAGATCCCGGCCATACTTTTGCAAAGCTTCATAAGTTTCTTCCGGGTTCTCGCTCGTCACCTGCTGATTCCCTCTGATAGTCCGGAGCGAAGAAAGGAGGGTTTCCCGCCGCAATCCCAATCGCTGCAGCAGTTCCTTCAGGTCATTTTCCCCTTCGTCGATAAGGCCTAAAAGCAGGTGTTCCACGCTGACATATTGATCCTTCATATCTTTGGCTTCTTTTTCAGCTTTGCCAAAAACCCGGGCCAAGCTCGAACTGAGCCTTAGGGTCCCTTCATAGCCATGGACGGCGGGGACCCGGTCCAGGAGTTCTTGGACCGCCTGGGTCACGGCGGCGCTCTGGCGCCCGGTATGCTCCAGCAGGCTGGGTATCATGCCCGCTTCCTGGAGCAAAAGCGCCAGCAAAAGGTGTTTCCCCAAAACTTCCTGGTGATGAGCCTCAGCAGCCAGGTTCTGGGCCTGGGAGATGGCTTCCCGCGATTTTTGCGTATATTTATTCAGATCCATTACCTGTTCCTCCTTCGCAGATTCCTAATTTCTTGTTCTTTTTCTTCCAGACGGTCTAAGAGTTCCAGGATGACACAAGCGCCGGGTATATTGACGCCGAGGTTTTCACGCAGACGGATGATTTTATAGACTTTTTCCAGGTGTTCCTCAGGCAGTTTATGGTCTTGTATTTTGATTACCCCAAGATCGGCCAGCGTTTCCAGCAGAAAGGGATGGATATCCAGGGACGCAATGTCTATCCACTCGCTTTCCCCGGCGGTATAAAGGGTGTGACGGTAAAACTGCAGATAATAGTTACTCATCGTTTACACCCCTTTCCTGATTTCGGCAAGCTGCCGGTACAATTCTTCCTCTTTTGCAGAGAGGGAGTCGGGGATATCAATCTGCAGTACTATGTATTGATCCCCCCGGCGTTCCAGGGAAAGCGGCCAGCCTTTTTGCCGCAAACGCAGCTTTTGGCTGCTGTGGGACATAGCAGGCACAGTTACCCAAAGAGAACCGTCCAGGGTTTTCACAGGGATTTTATCTCCCAGGACAGCTTGCTCAGGGGTTATTTCAGCCGTTACTTCCAGATCCGCCCCGTGCAGTCTAAAAAGAGGATGGGGGAGAAAGCTGATTTTTAAAAACAAATCGCCCTTTTTCCCCCCGGCCAATCCGTCGCCGCCCTGACCCTTTAAACGGATCCTTTTCCCTTCCATGATGCCGGGCGGGATCTTCACGGACAAATTTTTGGTGACGCTTTTGCTGCCGGTTCCCCCACAATATTGGCAGACGCTTTTATGCAGATGACCTGATCCGCCACAGAATGCGCATAACTCCCGGGCATTGAGCCCTAAGTTTTTTTCACCGCCGTGGTAAGCTTCTTCCAGAGTCAAGGCCAGCTCGCTTTCAATATCTTGTCCGCGGGTGTTACGGGGTTGTTGAAAGCCGCCGGCAAAACGGCCGGCGCCCAGACCCCCGAAAAGCGTTTCAAAAAAATCGCTGAAGCCTGTGTTTCCCGTTGCGCTCCAGGAAAAATCCCGGGTATCTTCCATATCGGGAGGCGGCTGCCATTCCTGGCCGTTGCGCCAATTCGCTCCCAACCGGTCGTATTTTGTTCTTTTTTCCTGGTCGCTTAATACTTCATAAGCTTCATTGATCTGTTTAAATTTTTCTTCCGCGGAGGTCTTTTCGCTGCCGGTATGAAGGTCGGGATGATACTTACGGGCTAATTTCCGGTAAGCTGTTTTGATCTCCTGTTCAGTGGCTTTACGGTCAACTCCCAGTATTTCATAATAGTCCCGATAAGTTGTAGCCATACTTTACTGCTCCGTATATTCCGCGTCAATAACGTCGTCTTGTCCGGCGTCCCCGTGGGGTGAGCCGCCGGGTGAGGGTTGTGCGGCGGACGGCTGTTCGGCATTTTTATAGAAAGCGCCGCCGGACTGGGTCAAATCACTGATGAGTGAGCGGAGCTTTTCGACGGAAGCATTTTCTTGGAGAGCCTTTTTCAGGTCGGAAACCAGTTGTTCGATCCGGCCTTTTTCATGTACCGCCAGTTTCTCCCCGTTTTCCTTCAACTGTTTTTCCATTTGATAGACGATGGTATCGGCCTCGTTGCGCACTTCTACCTCTTCACGCCGTTTTTTATCTTCCGCCGCGTTAGCTTCGGCCTCCTGGACCATCTTGGCGATTTCCCCTTTATCCAAGCTGGTGGAGCCGGAAATGGTAACGGTCTGTTCTTTGCCGGTCCCTTTGTCTTTGGCGCTTACCTTGAGGATGCCGTTGGCGTCGATATCGAAAGTGACCTCGATTTGCGGAATACCTCTGGGCGCGACAGGGATTCCTTCCAGCTTGAATTGTCCCAGCGAGCGGTTATCTTTAGCCAGTTCCCGTTCGCCCTGCAGGATATTGATATCGACAGCGGGCTGGTTGTCTTCGGCGGTGGTGAATATCTGGCTGCGGCGTACCGGGATGGTGGTATTGCGTTCAATGAGCTTCGAGGATACGCCCCCCAGAGTTTCCACACCAAGGGAGAGGGGGGTAACGTCCAACAGTACGACGTCTTTGACCTCGCCGCTTAAGACCCCTCCCTGGATGGAGGCCCCGATCGAAACGACCTCGTCGGGATTAACGCTTTGATTGGGATTGCGGCCGCCGGTTAAGGTGCGCACCAGATTTTGCACCGCCAGGATCCGCGTCGAGCCACCCACCAAAATGACTTCATCAATATCCTTGGCGGTCAACTTGGCGTCGGCTAAGGCTGCCATCACAGGCCCACGGCAGCGTTCCACCAGCTCATGGGTAAGTTCATCGAACTTGGCCCGCGTGATCTTCATGTCTAAGTGTTTGGGGCCGTTGGCATCCGCAGTTATAAAGGGCAGGCTGAGCTGGGTTTCAATGGCGCTGGACAATTCGATCTTAGCCTTTTCCGCGGCCTCGGTCAAACGCTGCAAAGCCTGTTTATCTTTACGAAGGTCGATCCCGTAATCTTTCTTGAATTCCTCAGCCATCCAATCCACCAGGACCTTGTCAAAGTTGTCGCCGCCCAAGTGGGTATCGCCGTTGGTGGATTTGACTTCAAAGACGCCGTCGCCCACTTCCAGGATGGAAACATCGAAGGTCCCGCCGCCTAAGTCAAAGACCAGGATGGTTTCATTTTTCTTTTTGTCCAGACCATAAGCCAGGGCTGCGGCAGTAGGTTCGTTGATGATCCGCTGTACGTTCAGGCCGGCTATTTTTCCGGCGTCTTTGGTAGCCTGACGCTGGGCGTCGTTAAAATAGGCGGGCACCGTGATGACTACGTCGGTGATCTTTTCACCCAAATATTTAGAGGCGTCGTCCACCAGTTTTTTCAGGACCATGGCGCTGATTTCCTCCGGCGCGTATAACTTGCCGGCGGTGTCAAACCGGACGGCGTCGTTGGGCCCCGCGACAACTTTATACGGGACCAGATTCCTTTCATCGGCTACTTCTAAAAAGCGCCGCCCGATAAAGCGCTTGATAGAATATAAGGTTTTATCGGGGTTCAGGGCGGCCTGGCGTTTGGCGATCTGTCCAACCAGCCTTTCGCTGCCGTCACGAAAGGTTACCACGGACGGAGTGGTGCGGGACCCTTCCGCATTGACGATCACGGTGGGTTTGCCGCCCTCCATCACGGCTACACAGGAGTTGGTTGTTCCTAAGTCGATTCCCAGAGTTTTACCCATTATCGTTACCTCCTTTAAGGTTAATTTACTGACCTAATTTGACCTTAATTCAATTATACATTATTCGGGCCGCCCGGCAAAGGTCAGAAAAGGTTAAATAAGGTGATTGACTGGTATTATTTGCATAATTAACTGGCTAGCTATTATTATCTCATTGTTTTAGGCCTTTTTATTCTTTGGATACAAGAAGAAAACACCGGGGTCCATTTGGCATGTACGACCCGGTGTTTTCTCGGTCCCTCTTATATTAGCTTGCCGGTTTTCTGCTGATAAGGTTCATTCTCTTATACCCTTCCAGGGTTACAAAGACAGGCAAACCCTGATGCATGGGTATGGATATCTCCCCTTCGATCAGGGGACGGGCATAATCCAGGAATTCCTTCGTGATATTATTGTGCTCCTCGTTGATCATGGAGAGAGGCATGGTTTTTTCCCGGTTGGCCACGCGGTCAAGATCAGTATAACCAAGAGAACTGAGATAGTACGGGTGGTCTTTCCTTTCCAAGGTAACCATGATGCCGCTCATTCCCCGGGCGGCCAGTTTGACAGCCTCTATACCCGCCATATAGGCCTCCGAGGCGTCAGTGCGGGAAGAATTATGAATAGCGCTGCGTTGGGAGGTTCCAAGGATATTGCAGCGAACCTTGAGGTTTGCTTCCTTTGTTATATATTCCTTGAGAGTAGTAGCCAGGCCATTGCCCAGCTTGACATGTCCAAAAGCGTCTGTAGCCTTTTCCGCCGCTATATAATTACCGTTTTTGTCGGTTAAACCTTCGGAGGCTACTACATAGGCATAGCCTAATTTATCATAGACCTTCAGCACGTCATTAACAAACCGTTCCCGATCGAAAGCCACCTCCGGGAGGTAGATCAGGTGAGGGGCTTCCTCCCGGTTATTTTTGGCTAACGCGGCGGCGGCTGTCAGCCAGCCTGCGTTCCGGCCCATTACCTCAAGGATGGCGATATCGCTGCTGGCCACGATTCCTTGCAGATCCAGCCCGGTTTCCTTAACTACCGTGGCAATGTATTTGGCGGCGCTGCCGTAACCGGGGCTGTGGTCGGTTTCGGGCAGATCGTTATCAACGGTTTTTGGCACGCCTACGACCGCCATATCATAGCCGGAGGTTTGGGCCAATTGATGGATTTTATTGGCTGTGTCCATCGAATCATTTCCGCCCACATAGAAAAAAAAGCGGATATCATGCTTTTTGAAGATCGCGAGGAGTTTCTCATAATCGCTGTCCTGAAGTTTATAGCGGCAGGAACCCAGGGCAGCCCCAGGGGTGTAGCGCAGGCCGTCGATGGTTTGGCGGCTTTCCAGGCCAAGGTCGATGAGCTGCTCGTCGAGAACGCCTTTAATACCGAAAATAGCGCCATATACTGTTTTGATCCGGGTTTGACGCAAGGATTCTTTAATCAATCCACTGATACTGTTATTAATAACTGCAGTAGGTCCGCCTGACTGCGCAATTAAACAATTACCTTTCCAAGACATCCTGATTCATCTCCTGTTTGAGTTGCTGTAATAATCTAAATTATAGCAAATATAGCGGAGATGTTATACCAGAAGGTTTTACCATTCCCTTTAAGCCGGCGGGCGTTAGTGGTTGCGGGGCCGAGCCTGGCATTCACGGCAAAATCCATATATTTCGATCCGATGTGCGGTAGGAAGAAACCCGTTTGCTTTTAAAAGGGAGGCTTCCAGCTCTCCTACGGGACAGTACGGCAGGGGCTGTGTTTTATGGCAGGTTGTACAAATCATATGGTGAAGGTGACTGCTTTTATCCCGAAGTATATACTGGGTGGTGTTTTCCAGATTGAACTTTTCAACCAGTCCCGTTTGGACAAGATGCTCCAGGTTGCGGTAAACCGTCGAAAAATTGAGATGAAGGCCTTGGCGCCGTAATAAGTCGTAAATATCCTGCGCTTTGTAGAGTTGGCCGGGAAGTTTCAGGAATACTTCCATCATCGCTCTTCTGGCGGGAGTACATTTTAAGCCCCGCAGTTTTAAGGTTTCTTTAATTAGTTGAGTCGCAGTATCCATAAAAAAACACCTGCCTCGAAAATATTGAATTCAGCGTAATACCGTTATCCTAATGAGTAAAGTGCAAAAATAGGCCGCGGAGGCGCATAAAACAATGGAGGCCCCGGTCGCTGTGGCCCAATAATAGGAAATGACCAGTCCGGAGATGCCGGAGATAGTGGCGAACAAAAGAGAGAGCAGATGGTACTGACGCATGTTGGTGGAGAGGATTCTTGCCGCCGCGGCCGGAAGGACCAGCAAAGAACTGATAATGAGCAGACCGACCCATTTGATAGAGAATGCCACGATCACGGCCGTCAAAATATTGAAGAGGATCTCCACCAGGGACACGGAAACACCACGGCTTTTCGCCAGGGACCCGTTTACGCTGACTAATAAGAGCCGGTTGAACAATACGAACCAGAATAACAACACCAAGAGAGCCATTAAAGCTAATCCGGTTATTTCCGCGGGTGTGATGCTTAACAGATCGCCGATCAAATAGCGGGAATATTTATTGAAACCGCCTCCCCGGGAAAGGATGACAATGCCCAGGGCTACTGCGGTCGTAGAAAAAACGCCGATAACCGTATCCGTCGAAGCAAGCTCCAAATTTTTAACAAGAACAATGGCGATTGCCAGCAACGCAGAGAAAAGAACCATTGATCCAAGGGGGTCGCTAAGGCCCAGGATAACGCCGAGCCCAATCCCCGTCAGGGCGGAATGGCCCAGGGAATCGGCAAAAAAAACCATACGGTTGTTGACTATCATGGTGCTAAGCAGACCAAAGGCCGGACAAACCAGCAAAACCGCGAGCAGCGCATTTTTCATAAAATTATGGTCGGCCCAGGCAAAAGGGAGGAGATAGTCCAGCACGCCATACAGAAAATGCAGAAGGGGGGATGCTTCAATCATCGTAATTACCTTCTTAATCTTAAAGTTTCGTTCAATCTCTCCAGATTCTTCCGAGAGAACGGACCACAACCTCTTGCTTCATAACTTCCTCCGGTTTGCCCATGGACTGGACCGTCTTGTTCAAAAAAATCATCCGGTCGGCATACTGGGCAACCAGGGATAAATCGTGAGAGATCAGGATAATGGACATGTCCCATTTGTGGCGAAGGTCATTCACCAACTGGTAAAAAAGCGCCAGCCCGCTCTCGTCCACTCCTGAAACCGGTTCATCCAGCAATAACAGAACGGGGGCAGGTTCTAAGGCCAAAGCCAAGAGTACCCTTTGCAATTCCCCCCCGGAAAGGCTGCCCAGTTTTTGGTCGATCAAGTGGTCCGCGTTGACGCGGGCTAAGATGGCGAGGATCTTCTCGCGAATTTTTCGCGGGCGAAAAAGCCATACCGGAAGAGAAGTCAGACTGGCCGTAAACAAATCCCGGACGCTGACCGGAGAGCCCAGGTCAAAGTCCAACCGTTGGGGGACATAACCCACCAAAGGGTTGTCCTGTTGATGGGCAAGGCTTGTAAAGCGTATTTGGCCGGTATGCGGTATTTCTCCCAGAATAGCCTTTAGGAGCGTCGTTTTACCGGCTCCGTTAGGCCCGATCAGGGCGGTCAATTCACCGCAGTGGATGTGGAAATTGATATCCTGAAGAATGACCTTCCTTCCCCGGGTAACGCCGAGATTTTCAATTTTTGTGCAGCATAAGTCACAGGTCGCGGGAGGGGCTTGGGGTAAACGCTCAGCCGTTCTCATTTTAGCGCCGCCGCCAGCGTTTGCAGATTTTCCTCCATGATGTTCACATAGGCGTCCGGATCTAAAGGACCGGTGACGGCGGGGTCGAGGGTATAGATCTTGATCCCTGTTTCGCCGGCTATCGTGCGGGCCGCATTGGCCGGGTACTGTGGTTCCGCAAAAATTGCTTGGACGTCCTTCTTTTTAATGATTTGAATAGTGTCCGCCAGTTCTGCCGCGCTGGGCGCCGAACCCGGTTCACGCTCAATAACGGCGGCGATATTTAACTGAAACTCTTTAGCGAAATAGGGAAAGGCTTCATGGAAAGTAATGATATTCCTGTTGGTAATACTATCCAGTTCGCGGTGCATTTTATCCCGCAATTTTGTGAGCTTCCCGATATATACCTCAGCGTTTTTCCGGAAGCTTTCCGCATTTTCCGGGTCTTGGAGAGCGAGCTGTCCGGCAATATTTTGCACCTGCCGCATAGCGTTTTCGACGCTTACCCACAGATGTGGGTTGGGTTCGCCGCTTTGATCCGTGATAACGGCAAGGCCCTGGCCGGCATCCACTACTTTTAGTTCCGGCAGTTGCTGCGTGACTTTATCCAGAAAGCTTTCCATTCCAGCCCCGTTGATAATAAAGATCTGAGCCTTTTCTAAAGTAATCAAGTCTTCCGGAGTAAGCTGGTAATCGTGAAGACAGCCTGTGGTGGGCCTGACAAGGTTATAAATACCTATTCCCGGTATATCCTTGACTATATTGAGAGTCATTATATAGACGGGGTAGAAAGAGGTAACGATCGTCAACTGTTTTTCAGTACTGTCCTCCGGAGTAATAGTTTGTTTTTCAGCGCAGCCTGTAAATAATACCAGGGCAGCCGTTAATAGAATCAAGATCCTTTTCATACAACCCTCCTGATTGCAAATGATATGCATTTGCAATTATTATAATCATTAGGATGGACAAATTACAAGGCTTTTATACATAATATCTTTACAATCCAGTAGTTATCTGCTATAAAATAGTAGTGCTATGTAAAATCAAACAAAAGGAGCTGCCCCAAAATGAGTGAGGAATTACTTCAAACAACTCCCGCTTGGCTTGGAAGATATGCTTATTACCGTTTAGGCAGCATGACGATTAATCAATTAAAAAAGGCGAAAATAATAAATAAGTTCTCCAAAAGCCTTTCCGACAAGAAACCTGATGGGCTGATTGTGCTGCCGGGCGGAATTGTCAAGGCGGTCATAGAATATAAAACCCCTCATGAGCTATCCGCAAGAAATAAGATCGAAGCTGTTGTTAAGCAAGAATTGGAAGTTGCAAGATTCCTCTGTAAGCTGCTTATTGTTACAGACGGGAATAAAACATTCTGGATAAATGCGTTAAACGGAGAGGAAATACATAGAAACAACCAAAAAATAGAGATGGTTTTTGATGCGTCAAGAATTATCAATAGGCAAATTACTATTGAAGAACAGATCAATTTAGAAAACTTGATAGACCAGGCGGACTATTCTCTTACTGAAACTTCAAGTTCTATTGTTGAGCCGGAAATTTTGGACCCTACCGCTTTAGCGAAAGAAGTTTGGCAGAAGATTTGGATCAATACCGGCAAGGAGCCGGAGAAATGTCTTTACAATGTCGTTGAGATTTTTGTATTTAAATTTCTCAGCGATATCGGCGTTCTTAACTATACCAATAATTTCAACAGCGTCTACCAGATCAAGGAGAACATCGGGAATGAAGCGGCGCTTACCCGTTATGCGGACGTCTGCCGTAAGGCTGTTAAAGACGAAATGTTTCAAAAAGGCGACGACGGAACAACTATTCTCAATGGCACGATTTTCGTCAATGAAAAAGGAAGCGCGAATATCAGCCAAGCTGATTTATTTGCCGGGGCGTTGGAAAGCTTTCAAAAGTATGATGAAAAAAACGGCTCGTTCAAATACGTTACCAAAGAGTTTAAAACCCGTCTTTACGAAACGTTTCTAAGGCAAAGCGCCGGTGTAAAAAACCTCGGACAATACTTTACGCCCCGTAATGTGGTTCAGGCAATGGTAAAAATGTCTTGCGCCTCTTCTTTGAAAAGGGGTGCGCGTATCTGCGATCCTTTTTGCGGAGTCGGGGGGTTTATACTGGAAACTATCTTGTTGAATGAAAATATATTTCAAGAGTTTGAGCCGAGAAACGGTCTGATTGCTCCGCAGATCACATTAGTAGGTTATGATAAAGGGACCGATGAAAAAGACGATGAACGGACTATTATTTTAGCCAAGGCCAATATGCTGATTTATTTTTCCGATCTATTGTCAAAATACCATACCCGTGAACATTTGAACTCTTTTTCAAAAAACGCTTTTAATAGTGTATTTCATTTAATAAAAACAAATCTGGGCACATTCGGCAAAATCAATGATGAAAAATACGATTTAATACTTACCAATCCCCCCCTATGTAACGAATAGTTCAGCCAATATCAAGAAGTCGGCCGCTCAATTGTCAGATACGGACCATCAACCATACTATAGGCTAAAAGGCCGGGGCATAGAAACGCTGGCCTTGGAGTGGATCGTCAAAAACCTTGCGCCCGGCGGAGAGGCAGTTATTGTTGTTCCGGACGGTTTGCTGACGCAAAAATCCGTATTGGATTTTATAAAATCTGAATGCAGAGTAAACGTTGTGGTTTCATTGCCCAAAAACACATTTTATGCGACGCCCAAAAAGACATACATACTTTCTATCAACAAAAAATTTGCTCCTGGCCGCCAGTTGACGCCGGTTTATACGTATATAGTCAGTGAAATAGGAGAAACCCGTGATACGAAGCGGTTTTCAAATGACGGGCAAGGTAATCCTGTACGCAACGATCTGGATGAATGCGTTAAGAACTATAAGCTGTTTAAAACAGGGATAGATCATAGGGGCTCCGAACGGGTAAAAATTATTGACTATGATACTTTTGATCTTTTCCAAGACTGGTTGATTGAAAAAAAATTGAGTGACGAAGAAAAATGCAGGATCGGTTTGATGAAACCGGTCCAGAAGATCACTGAAAATGAATTCTTATCCAGTTTATCCGCTTTAAACAATTATATTTCAGCGGTCGTTGACCGAGGCGAATCAATCCCCTTAGGGGAGATCAAATATGTTTCCAAGCCTCTTTCCAAGCTGTTTGATTTTCCCCAAATAAAAGGCTTAACTGAAAAATTTATACGAAATAACAGCGGGAATATTCCGGTTTATGGAGGAAGACAGACTGAGTCGCCCGTTGGAAGCGTTGCGGATAATTTAAAAGGCGTTAAGTATTTTGAAAACTGCTTAGCCTGGAATAGAGAAGGCTCGGTGGGATATGTATTTTACCACGGCCATAAGTTTACGACGAATGACCATCACCGGCCCATGGTATTGAAAGAGGAGTACCGTTTCATAATTAATCTGCAATTTGTCCAAAAAATGCTGCAGACCAAGCTTCTGGAATCCGATTCTTTTGAATGGAGCAAAACTGCCAGCAAGGAAAAGGTTCGTGAAATTGAAATTCTTTTTCCCATTGGTAAAAACGGGAAAATAGATTTTGAGATGCAGGGTTTAATTGTTAAGCGAATTGAAAAGTATGAGCTGGTTAAAAAAAGTCTATTGGAAAAAATAGAAAATCTCAGTAAGTATAAACTGGATTTCTGAAGCTTTGGATCCAAATGCGTAGGCATACATAAAAGGAGCCGTCCCAGCTTGAACGGGACAGCTCCTTTATAATTTCCACAGATTTACAGATTAAAAGAAGCAGGGGATCCAATTTACAGATAGTTCATAGGATTGACAGGATCGCCGTTTTTTCGGACTTCAAAATGGAGATGGGGTCCTGTACTCATTCCGGTACTTCCCACTTTCGCAATAGCTTGCCCCTTCTTCACTTCTTGTCCGACTGACACCAGAGTTGCGGAAGTATGAGCGTACATCGTAGTGATATTACCGCCATGGCTGACAATGACGACTCGTCCATATGCGCCGCGCCAGCCGACTTCAATGACCTTGCCGTTTTCAGCGGCTACAATCTTGGCTCCGCTAGGGGCGCCGATATCAACTCCTGTATGGTTCCTTTTCGTCTTGAGGATAGGGTGTATCCGCCAGCCGTACGGAGAAGTGATGCGTTTATAACCGGGCGTTGGCCAGGTAAAACTCCCGCTGCCCATGTACTGGGAATTATCACCGCTCGTTAATTTGCGGATTTCCGCGGCGATTTGCCGGGAATCTTCCTCCAGTTGGTTTAAGGCTTGTTCGATCTGCTCTTTTTCCGATTTGACGGAGTTTAACAATACTTTTTGTCGGGAACTGGCCTGAGCCAGCTTATTTTTCTTCTCGTCCTGATCCTTTTGTAAATTAGTCAGCGCGGCTTTCTTTGTCAAGACAAGCTGTTTTTGACTTTGTAACTTACTGATTTGTTCCTTGACCGTCTGGATTAAACTGGAATCATTTTCTGTGATACGGCTCAACAGGTCCCAACGAGTCAAAAAGTCTGTGACGCTAGCCGAACCCAGAAGGATTTCCAAGATATGTACGTCGCCCTGCTCATACATGGAACAAAGGCGATTCGCTAATAATTGATTGTTTTGTTCCAAATCTTTGTTAGATTCCTGAAGGCTGTTTTCAAGGGAATTTAGTTCCTGTAGAGTTTGCTGGATCTTGCTTTCCGTAGTGCGTAAATCCTTTTCGGTCGTATTAAGAGTATTATTCAAGGATTTGAGCTCCAGAGTCGCTTTATTAACCTCTTTATTTTTTTGCGCTAACAGGTTTTTGTTTGTTTCGATCTTTAAATTGAGAAGCTCCTGTTGCTGTTGAAGATCATAAACTGCCGCTTGGGCAGCGGATATGTAGCATGAGGATAGGATTAAAGTAGAAGCCAGGACCGAAACTGTTATTATTTTGCTAAATTTCCGCATGTCACTCCCCCTTAGACAAATACATAGTTCGACAAGTTCGACACAAAGGTTGCAAAATCCTGCCTAAGGAAGCAAATTTATATAGGAAAATGTTGACAATAGGGTTTGATACGTAACCAATAATATGGCAGAATATAATAAGTTATATTTGAATCATCAAAATTTGGCGACTATTACAAAAAACATTGCGTTGATAAAGACGGAATATGGCATGAGCAATCAGATTATCCTAATTTAAGGGGAGGGGTAAATGGTGAAATGTGTTTCATGGGAAGTAATAGGACCCGGTGTGATGCAGAGAAAAGAGTTTAATTTACCCGTAATAGGCTCTCAGGAAATGTTAATGAGGGTAAATATGGTAACAATCTGTGGCACAGACCCTAAAATTTATGAAGGAAAATTCAAAAAGACTGCGTTCCCAATAATTTTAGGTCATGAGATGTCAGGTACTGTCGCAGAAATTGGAGAGGAAGCCTCGGAAATGTATAAGGTATCTAAGGGTGACCGTATAACAGTGGAACCTTATATTCCATGCGGTCATTGTAATTATTGTTTATCAGGATATTACCAGTTATGCGGCTATTCAAGATGCTATGGGGTAAGTATATCATCAAGTACGTATCCGCATATTTGGGGAGCATATGGTGAATACATGTATGTTGCTCCTGGTTCCCTTGTTCATAAACTTGAAAAGGGGATTCATGATGAGTCCGGTTGCTTTTCATCGGTATTAGGTAACGGATTTAGATTTATTACAACCAAGGCAAGACTAAAGTCCCAAGAGAGTGTTTTGGTTTTTGGCCCGGGAGCGATTGGGCTAGCTGCAGTTATTGCTGCGAGGGAAAGTGGAGCAGGGCTAATTGTCGTAGCCGGCTTGTCTGGCAAAGATGAGGTAAACTTTTCATTAGCCAAAAAATATGGAGCAGATTATCTAATACCTGTTGATAAGGAAGATCTAGTATCCAGGGTAAGAGAAATTACCGGCGGAGAGATGCTTGACGTAGCGGTTGAATGTTCAGGGGCTTTGTCTGCAGTGGAACAGGGGTTATCCTCTCTAAAACCGTTAGGGAGATTTGTAATTGCAGGTATGAACGGGAGTAAAAAGGTTCCAATCACAACTGACGACGTTGTCAACAAGGAACTGGTAATTAGTGGAAGCTTAGGTCAGACGGGAAATGTTCAACAGGCTATGAAAGTAATAAATAAAGGTAAATATGAACTGGAAAAGATGGTTACCCATAAGTTTCCCTTAGATGAAGCGGATAAAGCAATAAAGTATTTTATGGAAGGGAACCCTGATTGCGTAAGAGCTGCAATAGTCGTGAAATAAGAACCCGGTTTCACCACTGCCGAGGTTTGGTAAAACCGGGGGTTCTTGTACTTGCTATAAGAAGGGTTAATAATTTTTAGCTTTTATGTATTGGATGAATCTTACCAGATAACCTGTTTTACCTAACCAGGCAAAGAGGATAATCAGGACAAATGCAAAGACAAAACTGCCATAAGCATACCAAAGGGAGCGCAGGCGGACTTCCGTCTGCGTCATTCCATACAATTCTTGCAGCGACTGGGACCAGCTTTTGCCTTCCCCGATAGACACCAGGATGCCATAAAAGATATTGGGTTTTTTGTCCTGAAGATATTTCAACATCAGCACATAGGGACCCTTGCCCAGCATCAGGGCGTTCCCCAGCTGTTCCAATTGCTGTTGCGGAAGGGTCTGCCAGCCCTTTCCATATAAAGAGCTTAGAAAATAACGGTGGAGTTGGAGATTGGTTTCTTCAAAATTAAAAGGCGCGGGGGTATATGAGAAAAAGAAGGGTCCGTCGTATTGCTGGGTCAAGGAGTTCGGTTTCCCCAAAAAGACAATATAAGGATAGGTATTTCCGGATGTCAGCGGAATAAAACGTGTTTCTTTGACCATCCTCAGATAACTATTAAACCATCTGGCAAGCTCATCCCGATCCTTTTCCGCATAATCTCCTAAGACCAGATTCGCGCCGCTGTAACGCAGCTTTGGTATTTCAAAGGAAAGCTGGCTGCTTAAGAAAAAGACGTCTTTGTTTCCGGTTGTGACCTGATGATGGTAAGCGTCCGCAGTCTTAAATTCATAGTACAAACGCTGCATAGACCGGTCGGCGGCAGGGATAAAAAACAACGGAAAATATTCGTATTGATAAGGCTGAAGCTGAAAGACCTTGGTTTGGACAGGCTCGTCTTCCCAGTTGTATTCTAAGATGATGGTTTCAATGTCCCCGTCCGGATCCGTGACGTTGCAGCTTACGGTATATCCGGTATTCCCTTCGCCTAATTCCGCTTTAAGCAAGGAAATTTCCGGGCGGGCCGGCTTGATTTTGCCGGAAGGGATTTGGGCGGCCAACCAGCCCTGAATAAGAGGGTGTACCTGTAACTCGCGGGCCTGGTCGTATAAATCGAGCAGCTTGCCCGGAACTCGGGAGTAGAGATGTCCAACCTCCCAGTAAACGATGGGAGAGGTAGCCTCATCCTCATATAAAGACAGCCAGATCATCTTGGCTTCCTCAGTATTACCGGCTTTCTTCAAGTAATAAGCTTGGGCTATCCGGAAAGGTTCCCTGGCTTCAGGGTCTATTCGGTCGGCAATTTTACGGAACAGGGCAGCCGCTTCAAGATAATAGTGGTGTGCCAGATAACCCCGCAGGAGAGTTTTGTGTTCCCCGGACAGATTATCTTCCCATAATTCCCGGTCAGCTTTTAGATTGATCTTGATAAAAATATCTTCTATTTCTGAAGCATCGTTCCATTTCCAAACCATAGTATCGTCTTGAAAGTGAAAATCCCGGGGGCGGATATCGGAAAACATAGCGGGATGGATCTCGTTCAGATCAACTGTTACCGTAGCGGCGCCTTTTTCCGCCGCCCAAAAAGAATTTTTGGCTGGATGGTAGCCGCTGAATACTATTTTGTTTGGCGATATACTTTCGAACTTATAAGTGAGGGACAAATCAAGCTCTGCGTTAGGCTCCAAAGTGATTTCCCAGGAATAGGCCTGCTTTTTTATATTGTAGGAGGCGTTGTATTCAAAACTGTCGTTCGCGGCTATGAAATAAGGCTTGCCGCCGGCCGTGGCGGGGTCTTCGCTGGAAGCGCGGGGAACAGGTATCCATAAAGTAGCCCGGACCGCTTTTTCTGTAGGATTTACAAGATGATAAACCCCCTTCACGAGAGTATGGTCTTCATATAAACTGAGCGCCAGGTTTTTTTGGGTCAGTTCAAGGACGGTTTTTTTTGAGGGCTGGGGGTCGGTTGGTAAAAACAGGCTCCCCTCTTCCTGAGCCGAAAGGGGTTGCGCAAAACCCAGTTGAAGGAGTACAAAAAGTATTGGAATGACGATTAATTTATATTTCATGGCCTGATTCCTCTCATCTGTGATATAGGTTTAACATTCCCATTTTAATAGATATTTTAATTATGGTAAACACCTGATAGAATATAAACAGTTCATGAACTGGTAGGAGGAGAAGTATGATAGACCTTATAGAAAAAACCATTCAGGCTGAATGGAAAATAATTCTTTATAGGAATGTAATTAAGGACCCCTTGGTACAAAATTTCCTTGCGCTGTTAAAAGAACTTACCCGGACGATACCTGTCCCCTCTCAAGTTTTGCCCAGTTATTATAATTTTGCGGCGGCTTTTATTGACCGGGTTTCTTCTTTGGCCGATGAAGGGGGAAACTCCTGGAAGGATTATCTTCTTCATTTGATCCTGCTGGATGAAAATCTCTTCAGCATCCAGGCGGAAGCCCATGATTATTCGGATATCCCCGCTTCATTAAGGAATATGGCTGAACGGGATATGGCCGAACTGCAAAAATTAGCCTCTCTATCAAATTTATTGATTCGGAAAACATTAGCGGAGAAAATAGGAAATTCTCCGGAAACAGAAAAATTACCGGACTGGGACAGCGTCTGCTTGCCTAAAGCTCAAGAAAATATCCGGCCTGAATACCGGCAAATCAGGCGCGTTTTTGAAAACGCGCCGCAATGGGAAACTCAGACCCCGGTAGTGGCTGAATATTACCGCAAAAACGGGGTAGGCCAGTTCGGACGGTTTTACGCTTTCCGCTGGGTCAAAAATGGTCTTACGGGGGAGCTTACAGGAGTCAAACACCTTGATCCCATTCAGTTGCGGCATCTTTATGAGTACGAATTGGAACAGGGTAAGGTGATACAGAATACGGAGCAATTTCTCCTGGGGTATGCGGCCAACAATGTATTGCTATATGGGGATCGGGGCACCGGAAAATCCTCTACGGTCAAGGCGTTGGTCAATACTTACGGTCATAAAGGGCTGCGGCTGGTGGAGGTAAGAAAACAAGACCTGGGGGATTTTCCTCAGGTTGTGAGTATGCTGGCTCAAAGGCGCCAGCGTTTTATCCTTTTTATTGATGACTTGTCTTTTAGCGAACAGGAAGGACAGTACTGCGAACTGAAAGCGTTGCTCGAAGGCGGATTGGAAGCCAAACCTGACAACGTTTTGGTATATGCCACCTCTAACCGGCGCCATTTGATCCAGGAGAGTTTTAGCGACCGGGCCGTTATAGGCTTTGATCCGGAGAGGGACGATGTGCGTCATATGGATACCATGGAGGAGAAACTTTCGCTGGCCGACCGTTTTGGGATCACGGTCACTTTTATAGCGCCGGATAAGAAACGGTATTTGTCTATTGTCGATAAATTGGCGCTGGAAAAAGGCCTGGATATACCTCAAGAGGAATTGCATCAACGCGCCATTAAATGGGAGATGAGCTTTAACGCCCGTTCAGCCCGAACCGCCAAGCAGTTCATAGATCATCTGGAGGGCCAGTTGGCTATGGAAAAAGGACAATCTATCTAATAATTTATATGTTGACATCTCAATTCAAAGTTGTATAATAACCTATAAAAGAAAAGTCCACCGTAGAGAGATATATATCCGCCTAGGGTGGGCGTTCAAGATGAGCAGCAAGGGAGTTGGAGTCATATGAAAAAATACAAAATCGCAGTCGTGGGTATGGGAGCGGTCGGTCATGAAATGCTTACCATCCTTGAAAAATCTTCTTTACCGGTAGCGGAAGTGTTGCCGTTGGTGAGAAGAAACGAGGGTTCAAAAATCAAATTCCGGGGCGAGGAATTTACGGTACAACTGGTAAAAGAAGGAATATTCAAAGGCGTGGATATTGCTCTTTTCTCGGCCGGCGAAGAGGCGAGCCGGGATTTATCACCCCTGGCGATTCGCGAAGGGGCTGTAGTGATCGACAACAGTAACGCTTTCCGTATGGATCCCGATGTTCCGTTAGTTATACCGGAGGTCAATCCGGAGGCTGCCCGGAAGCATAAAGGATTGATCGCCAATCCGAATTGTTCTACCATTCAGATGCTGGTTGCCTTAAAGCCTTTGCATGATTTGTTCAAGATCAAAAGGATCGTCGTATCAACGTATCAGGCAGTATCCGGTACGGGCTACCAAGCTATTGAGGAACTGGAAAAACAGGTCGAGGCCCATGTAAAAAAGGAAAAACTGGCTGTTAATGTTTACCCGCACCAGATCGCCTTTAATATGTTACCGCATATCGACAGTTTCCTGGAAAATGGTTATAGCAAAGAAGAAATGAAAATGTTCCATGAAACAAGAAAAATCTTCGCAGACCCTGATATCCAGGTCTGCCCAACTACAGTGAGAGTGCCGGTTGTATCTTGCCATTCCGAATCGGTGAATATTGAAACTGAAAAACCCCTGCCCGGTTTTGACGAGATCGTAGAAATTCTCAACAATGCGCCGGGCGTAGAAGTGATGGACGATATCAAGAATAATGTTTACCCGATGCCGGCTTTCTTGCAAGGAACCGATAAGGTCTATATAGGCCGTATTCGGAAGGATTTCACAATTGCCAACGGCCTAAACCTTTGGGTGGTCGCTGATAACCTGCGCAAAGGAGCCGCTTTGAATACCATTCAGATCGCTGAACTGTTAGCAGAAAAAAATTGGTTGAAGGGAGCTTAACGAATGCCCATCCTGGTTCAAAAATATGGGGGAACCTCCGTCAATACCATTGATAAGCGCAGTAAGGTTTTAGATAAGATTATTGCCGCCAAAAATAAAGGATACGATGTGGTCGTTGTCGTATCTGCGATGGGAAGAAAAGGGGAACCTTATGCCACAGATACTTTGTTGGATTTATTGCAGGCGGTAGGTCCTGACCCCCGTCCCAGAACCAAGGACTTACTTGCTTCCTGCGGTGAGATCATTTCGACTTGCGTTGTGGCCCATGCGTTGGAACAAAGGGGTTATCAGGCTTGCCCGATGACAGGCATTCAGGCGGGCATCGAAACGAACGAAGTCTATACGAATGCCCAGATTCAAAATATTGACTCCAATCGCGTTAAAGAGGCGCTGCGCAACGGAGAAATTGTAGTATTAGCCGGGTTTCAAGGCTATACCGGCGACATGTCCGTAACGACTTTGGGCCGCGGCGGAAGCGATACCACAGCGATCGCTATCGGGGGAGCGCTAGGCGCGGAAATGGTAGAAATATATACCGATGTGCCGGGCGTGGCTTTTACCGACCCCCGTTTGGTTCCGGAGGCTCCTTATTTAAAGAGTATTGACTTTTATCCATTATATGTGTTGGCCAGAGCTGGGTCTAAAGTGGTCCATCACCGCGCGGTCCAAACAGCCATAACATATCGGCGGCCTTTTGTGGTCCGTTCTACCTTTGACGATAAGGAAGGGACGGTAATAGGAGAAGCTGGGGAGAGCTTCAATGGTTTCTATGGTATTGCGCTGCAAAAAAATATTTTAGTCCTGCAGGTAAATGGCCAGGATCCTGATGGCTTCTGGAAAGGCAAAGCTGTAGATGAATTATTTTACCAAAACGATCAAAACGGCTGCGTCCTGGCCATACCCGCCGGCGCCTCCGGTTTCTTGCAAGAGGTCGGGAATACGGGATATGACATATCTGAGGAATGTGACCTCCTCACGGTGATGTGGGACCCCCAAAGTATGATTACCCCGAAAAAAATAGAGGAATTATTGGCAGAAGGGGACATCACCGCGCGGGGATTTTTTGATTTCAAATCCGGCGGGGCTTGGGCGGTTCCCGTTCCGCAAACCGGACCGGCGCTGCGGCTTCTTTTCCACAGCAGTAAAAAAGCGGTTTTTTAAATCAGAGAAATTTAGTTAATAATGGATGAAAGAACAAGGCCACTATACTGCAATCGGCATAGTGGCCTGATGTATTATTTCTTGAATAAAGTATTTTCCTTGAATAAAGAATAGTAAAGATGATATTGTTATAATATAAAAGATTACTGAATAGAAAGTAAACAGTGTTTCGGTGGTGGAGGCGAGAGAATGAAGATTGACAAGTCAGTTCTAAAGTTTAAGGGTGTAAAATTAGTAACCGCCTTTGGCATTGTGGTGATAGCGTTTGCCTTGTTATTTACGGGCCTGGAACGGTTAGGATACTTTTTGCGCCCGGCCGCGACCGGGGAACTTAAGATCGTTGCTTTAAACCAGGATAGTATAGGTGTTGCCGAGGATAGCGCGTTTTTGTTACAAAGCCCCAGCCCCCTGGATGAAAAAACAGTGTTAAAAACGCTTCAAGTCGAGCCTGGGTTCCAGTTTACCCTGGAAAAATCCGCCGGGGGCCGGGAATATACGATTATCCCTCAGGAAAGGCTGGCTTCGAATACCATTTATAAACTGTCGTTTGATACTACCGGGATGGATAAAGATAATTTCCAATGGGCTTTCCAGACAAAGGGAAAATTTCGGGTTATAAGAACACTGCCTGCTGATAAAACCACCCATGTCCCGGTAAACACCGGCATTGAACTTACTTTTTCTTACGAGAAGTTTGATAATAATAAACTACAGGAATATTTCAAGGTTTCTCCACAGGTCGCGGGGCGTTTTGAAATACGCAAGAAGACCGTTACCTTTGTTCCAAAATCGCTTCAGCCGGCGACCGTCTATACCGTTACGGTAAAAAAGGGTTTTCCTCTTTTAGGGAGCGGGACCGGGCTGGACGAAGATTATTCATTTAGTTTTGAAACTGCGCCGATAGAGAAAAAAACGACGCAGTTTACCTTTGATTTAGACGCTAAACTAATGGAGTTTTCTACTAAAGAAACGCCCGCTTACCCTGTTTATTTCTATTCGGACCGGAATAATCCGGTTGTTAACATATCTCTCTATTGCTACCCGGAATCAAAACCCTTTATCGAAGACCTTGCGGGCAGGGATGAAATTCCCTCCTGGTCATATTCCGCTTTAAACGGTTACCGTCAGGACATGAGTAAATTGTTTAAATATAGTGAGTTCCAAACAGAATTCCTGTCTGTGGATCCGTATAATCATTATCTTATTTTTCCTAAGCCCTTACCGGCAGGGTATTATACAGCGGAAATCAAAGCGGGAGAGGTTATCCGGCAGGTATGGTTTCAGGTTTCGGATTTGGCGGTTTATCAGGCTTTAAATGAGCAAAACTGTTTATTCTGGGCGAATGATCTTGAAACGGGTAAACCTGTTCCAGACATCGCTTTATGGGTAGAAAGCCTTCAACAAAGCTTTTTTGGTAATAGCAGCGGGATTGTGTTAGTTGATAAAAACCTGCGGCGGAACAAAAAAGAGTACGCTTTACTGAAAGCCGCCGGGAAAGAATTAGTGGTCCCGTTAGAGGCTGCGGAGGCCGGTTATCAAAATAACAACAGTCAAAGCTGGCTGAAAGCCCGGGATTATTGGAAATACATATACTTGGACCGGGAACTGTATAAACCGGGCGATATAGTCCGTTTCTGGGGTGTTTTGGCGCCGCGGGCCGGGGATACCCGGCAAATCGAAGAAATTGAGCTGGAAGTGATGGGTACGGAGGGCCCGCTGTATGAAGGGGCTGAACACGCCCCCATTGTAACCAAAAAGGTAGCGGTCGCCGAAAAAACCTTTACGGGAGCAATACAACTGCCCGTACTCAAACCAGGTTACTATTATGTGAATGTTAAACTGGGAGCGGTAAATATCATCTCCCGCGGTTTTTCAGTAGAAACATATCAAAAGCCCTCGTACCAGCTCGCTCTCGCTTCCGAGAAAGAGGCCGTTTTTTCCGGAGAAAAAACCGGTTTTTCAGCTACCGCCACTTTCTTTGAGGGTACGCCTGTACCGGGACAGGGTTTGACTTATTTTATAGATGGCGACAAGGGAACGGTTTACACTGACGATAACGGGACAGCGGTTATTCCTTGTTCTCCCCAAGCGGGAGAAGACTTATTTCAACCCTATCGGTACCTTTATCTGGGCGTGAGCGCTACGATGCCGGAGTCGGGAGAAATCACAGCCTCCGGGGGCGTCTATCTGTTTAGAAGCAGCGTGTACCTGACAAGTGAAGTAAGACGCCAGGGAAATGCGTTTACTTTGCAAACAAAATTATCTAATGTGGATTTAGACAGTATTAATTCAGGCTCCGATCCGACGGAGGAGAATTTTGTGCATAGCCCTGCGGGAAATAATTTGATCAAGGGGAGCATTTATCAAAATATCTGGGAGAAAGTAGAAGTGGGATCGCGGTATAATTTTATCAGTAAACAGGTTGAAAAAATATATTCTTATAAGCATTCCAGTAAACATATCAACGATTTTACCATGACCACCGATGACAATGGCGAAGCTGTCTACCACGGTAATCTTAATAATAGAAATTCTTACTATGCGGAGCTGGTCGCTCAGGACAGCCAGGGACGTAAAACAGGGAAACGGGTCACCTTATCCGTTGGCATGTATCAGGATGATCAAACGATGTACTATCACCTCAATGGGTCCCAGAAAGCCGAAGGGTACGCGGTGGGGGAGGATGTCGACATATCCTTTATGGGCAGCGAAAATATATTAGCCCCAAGGGAACAGGGATTCTTGTATTTCGGTGGGCAGAAAAGAATTGACACTTATCTGGTCAGCAACAGTCCGCAATACCGGTTTACCTTTAAAGATGACCACAGCCCAAATATCAATATATATGGGGTTTATTTTGACGGCAGCGCTTACCATGAAACACCCTCCTACTTGATACCTTTAGATAAAAAAACCAAGCAACTGCAGGTTAAAATAGAAATTGACAAGAAAGTGTACCGGCCCCAAGAGAAAGTCAAACTCACCTTATATGTTACCGACTGTGATAATAAGCCGGTAAACGCCCAGGTGAATCTCAATCTGGTGGACGAAGCCCTTTATAGTCTGCAGGATCAACAAGTAAACCTTTTGACAGAGCTTTATAATGATTATATTTTTCCGCTGATGGTGACCCGGATATCCCATTTCCATCCTGGTTACATAGCAGGCGCGGAGTCGGGGGGAGAAGGAGATGGGAGCCGTGGGGACTTTCGTGATACCGTGCTTTTTACCAGTCTTAAAACGAACAGTAAGGGAAAGGCGGAAACGGAATTTTTCCTGCCGGATAATTTAACCTCCTGGCGCGTAACTTACCAAGCCTTCACGACTGACTTGCAGGGTGGGAGCGGGACCTGTCAAATTCCTGTAAAACAGCCCTTTTTTGTAGAAATGACGATGAATGATACAGCTCTGGAAGGCGACCAGCCCACCCTTATTTTACGCGCCTTTGGTGAAAAGCTTAGGCCAAATTATCTGGTAACCTATACAATGAAGCTGGTTAACCCCAAGGGCGAGGAATTCTTAGGAGCCGGGGTAGGGAAAGCCTTTCAGCCGTACGATTTGGTTTTGCCGACGCTCATAAGCGGCAAATATCATTTGACGATAGAAGGAAGCAGCCAGGAATACCGCGATAGTATCACCCGGGATTTCATTGTTGAAAAGTCATTTTTGGAACAAACCGTGACCCGTTTTGATTTAGTAAAAGATGATTTGCGTTTAAAAGGATCACAGGAAGGAACCACGACCCTGATCTTTAATGATTATGAGAAGACGCAGTATCTGACCGGACTATATAACTTGAGCTGCCTTTATGGTAGCCGGGTGGAACAACAAATAGCCAAAAGGGAAGCCAGAAAATTATTAAATCAATATTTCCCGCAGGATAAATTCTTTTTCGACCCGGAGGATACGTCTTTGCAGCAGTATCAGAAACCGGACGGCGGGATCAGTATTTTGCCCTATGGCGAAAGTGATCTTGCGCTTTCAGCCTTGATAGCGTCTTATCATGCCGACGATTTCGATCAAAAAGCTTTGGCTGCGTATTTTTACCGGAAAATTGACGACGGTGAAAACGCAGAAGATGAAACGTTAGCCCTCTTGGGTTTGGCCGCTCTTGACGAACCGGTGCTCACCGCCATTTATAACCGCTTGCAGGATGTGTATCTGCCTTCGAGCGAAAAGATACATCTGGCTCTGGCTTGCCTCGAGATAGGCAACGGCGCTTTTGGGCGGCAGGTCTACCGTGAGATCATGAGTAAATATGGCGAAAATATGGGAACTTCTTTGCGGATGAATATCGGACTGGATCATAATGAAAAACTGCAAGCGACGGCCAAAATGGCCCTTTTAGCCGCAAGGTTGGAGCAACCGGAAAAAAACAAGCTGTATCAGCATCTCTTAGACTATCAGAATACGGAAACGCTTAATTCCATTGAACAGGTACAGATCTTACAGTATCTTCTGCGCTATATGGACCCTGATCCGGTCGGCTTTACGTATAAACTAAATAATAACAAAGTAAGCAAAACCTTGAAGGACCGGGAGTATTTTAAGCTGACCCTCCCTATGGGCGAGGCGGAGAATATCAGATTCAGCCAAATTCAGGGTAAAGTAGGAGTTATGTCTGCTTATACCAAACCCTATCAAATCCGAGACGTATTGACCCAGGAGGGTTTGAATATCACACGTATGTACCGGGTCAATCAGAAGAAAGTAAATGTTTTGCACCGCACGGATCTGATCGAGGTGGTCCTTACCTATTCGGTCGGGGAAAAAGCGCCCGCCGGGGATTACGAAATCGTCGATATCCTTCCGGCTGGGCTGCGGTACATCACACGGCCCTATGTTTATGACCCGGAACGAAAAGTGAAATGGGTGTACCCCAGTGAGGTAAAGGGACAGAAGATCACTTTTGCCGTAGAAAAAGGAAGCGGCACGATTTCCTATTATGCCCGTGTTGTTACGCCGGGAAAATTTACTGTGGAACCGCCGCTTTTGAGTAATACCCGGAATTCAGGCATCCATTTCCTGGGAACCGGAAACAGGATCGAGATTAAATAAACTTATACATTTAAATAAATTTATACATTATAATTAAGTAGAAAGTATGCCGCCTGTTCTTAAAAAGAACAGGCGGCATACTTTCTTTATTGTCCAAAGTGTAGATCAAAAGCATGTGCGAAACGTAGGGAAGAGCAAAAGGAGTAAGATAATCAGGAACAGAATCGCGAAGGGCCAAATTCCAAAACCAGCACCGCAACCAGGACCGCAACCAGGGGCAGCAACTTCCGACATAGTATATTCCTCCTTAATGATAATTTAATGTGGTTTCTAGCCAATGTATTTTATGCACAATGGCTCTAATAGGTAACTAAACGGCAAAAGAATCTTCTTGGACCATGAAAATTATGGGAATAATACAGACAAAGCACACGGTTGAGCAGCGGGGGTTAGATGGATGAATAAAGAATCCCGGCGGGAATTTTTTGTGACAGACCCTATTCAGGTCAAAAATTTAATTATACGGCCGGTGATAACCCTGCAAGTTAATTATGTTTATCTGGGCGAAGGGAAGGAAATAGTGGGTATTACTTTTACCTTGTTATGGATATTTTTGCTGGAACAAGATGAGATCTATCTGGCCGGTTTTGGCAAGAAAGCTTCCTTGCGGGAGATAGAGGATTGCTATGAGGCTATAGGATGTTCTGAAGGTTAAACCTCTCTTTTTCCGGAATATGTTTGATGTAATGGATCAGATTATTCAGCTCGGCCTCGGCGTCGCTTAATTTCTCATTTCTTAAATAACTTTTTAATTTAGACATACTTTCTTCGATCCTGTCTATTTCCTGATGATGAATTAACATTGGCCAGTATACCCGGAACTTATGCCATTTGTTTTCTATTTCACGGTATATTAAATTCGCCTGGTTCCAGTCTTCTTTTTCCAGAAAACCCTGAATCCGGCCAGCGGGGGTAAGCAGGGATTGCGCCCCGGAGCTTAATAGCTGAAAAGTACCCCAGCCGAATAAGAGCAAGGCAAAGAATAAAAGCAAGAGGCTTAAAGGGACAAGGTATTTTTTCAACATTACAGTCCCTCTTTTCGCTGCCAGGTAATGGCGCCGGTATTATCAACACTGGCGAAAAACAGGTCTTTATAGTTATTGATTCCTTGCTCATGGAGGGTTTCCAGAAATTTATTTTCTGACAGCCGGGCCTTCTCAAGGTTGGCCCGAATCATTTTTCCATCAATAATGAGGGAAAGAGGGAGTCCAGGGTTGGGCGCCTTTATTCCCAGATCCTTGGTAATGAGGGGGCGGTTTTCAACTTTGGGGATCACACTTAATTCACCATTTGTTTCCAGGATGGCATAGTCCACTTCACTGAGGTTCGGGAAATTTTTAACGCGCAACTGTTCCAGGAGATCGTTGATGTTCATGCGAAGATGACGCAATTCGCTTTCCTTGATCAATCCTCTTTCGATCAGGATACTGGGGCGTCCGCAAATAATTTTCCGCATCTTTTCACTCTTCATGGACCAATAGGCTAACGTTATCTGGGCCAGAAGCAAAGTCACAATGGGGATAATACCGCTTAAAAGCGGTATTTCTGTGTCGGACATAGGGATGGCGGCCAATTCGGAGATCATGATAGCGATCACCAGTTCGTAGGGCTGCAATTCGCCGATTTGAGGCTTCCCCATGATCCGCATGACGATCACGACTAAAAAATAAAGGATGAGAGTTCGAAAAAAGACGATTAACATACTGCCTCCCCGGGGGTTTTCTATAGTATGTGTTTTTATTCGGCGCCCCTATGCAATTTGATAGGGATAGTATAGAAGGTAAGAAGATGATAAACTACTATTATATAGTATGATCTGATGAGAGGAGGAATTTGATTCATGGCTAAAGATAATTCATTTGATATCGTATCGGAAGTCGATATGCAGGAAGTGGACAACGCCGTAAACCAAACTATTAAGGAAATCAGCCAGCGCTTTGATTTTAAGGGCAGCAAAGCCGATGTGGAACTGGTTAAACAAGATGAAATCAAAATTATAGCCGATGATGAATTTAAACTAAAAAATATCTTAGATATTTTACAGACAAAAATGGTTAGGCGCGGGGTTTCTTTAAAATTTCTCGAGTACGGCAAAGTAGAAGCGGCCTCAGGCGGGACAGTGCGGCAGTTCGTAACGGTCAAGAAGGGTATATCCACGGAAAAAGGGAAGGAGATCGTGGCCTCCATCAAACAATTAAAACTAAAAGTACAAGCCCAAATCCAAGATGATCAGGTCAGGGTATCCGCAAAAGACCGTGATGAATTACAGAAAATAATCAAACATATCAAAGAACAGGACTTTGGAATTGAGTTACAATTCTCAAATTACCGTACCTTTTAATAACTCAAGTGTGGTAAAATGTTGTTTATAGATTTTACTAGGGGGAATTATTGATGGGCATACATACTCTAGCAGCGTCCCACGCAACCGGTAAGGGGGGGCCTGATGCTGTATTTGCGGTATCGCAAAAGGCTAACGAGGCCATCGCCCGTTTAGGCAAGGAAAAGGTTGTCAACGCTTCCATCGGCGCTATTTTTGATGATGAAGGAAGATTTGCCGCTCTTGATACCGTAGACCGGCACTATCGCAGATTGTCTAAAGACGAACTGATGAATTATGCTCCTATTGCAGGATTGCCTCAATATTTACAGGCGGCTATTGACTTTACTTTTCAGGGTAACCAGCCGGCCAACACATTTGCCAGGGCGGTAGCCACACCCGGAGGGACGGGCGCAATCCACCATGTGGTTTACAACTATACGGAACAGGGCCAAAAGATTTTGATCCCGGATTGGTACTGGGGCCCTTACCAAACGATCGCTAATGAAAATTTGCGTGATGTTGACGCCTACCGGATGTTTAATGAGAAAAACCAGTTTACCCTGGATCCTCTGCAGAAAAAGACGCAGGAACTTTTACAAGTTCAGGACAATCTGGTGACTATCTTTAATACGCCTGCTCATAACCCTACCGGCTACAGTATGACCGAAGGGGATTGGCAGGAGGCCATCCGTTTCTATAAGGAATGCGCCCGGGATCAAAGCAAGAAAATAATCCTGCTTTTGGATATGGCCTATCTTGATTATGCGGGACCCGCCCAGGAAACCCGTAAGTTTCTGAAACTCTTTACCGGACTTCCGGATAATATTCTCATTACGATCGCTTTTTCTATGTCCAAGGCTTTCCTGATTTACGGGATGCGTTCCGGCGCTTTGATTGGAGTGAGTCCCTCCCAGGAAATTGTTGAGGAATTTGCCCAGGTCAATGCCTATTCTAACCGGGCGACCTGGTCTAATGGCTCCCGGGGCGCTCAGAGATTGTTAGCGGACATCGTGGCCGATCCCCAACTGAAGCGGCAAACCGATGAGGAAAGAGATAAATTCTATAGCCTGATCAAAAACAGAGCGGATATTTTCGTCCGCGAAGCCAAAGAAGCAGGGCTGGTCATGCTGCCTTACCACGCCGGGTTCTTTATCACCATCCCGGTCGGCGACCCCAAGGCTGCGGCGGAAAAACTGACCGGGTCCAATATTTTTGTAGTCCCGTTGAAAAAGGGAATACGGCTGGCGGTTTGCGCCCTTCCGACCTACCAGATCCCAGGATTGGCTAAAAGAATAAAAGAAGCGCTGTAACGCTTCCGCGGCAATACTCCGCTCAAAAAAGAATATCGCAAGCAATGCTAAAGAAGATCTCTTAAATGAGATCTTTTTTTATACTTGTCAGAAAGTATAAGTTAATCAAGGAAACAAGTACAGGTCTGCATCACCTCTGGAAGAATGTGGAATACTATTATATTGAAAGTTGAAAAGCCTGTCCGGCCGGAGGTGAAGACATGGAGATGACGATTGGTTTTCCACGGACTTTATTTTATTTTTTATACTACCCTTTTTGGTACGCTTTTTTCACAGAATTAGGTTTTAAAGTAGTTTCCTCGGACCCTACAAACAGATCCAGCTTGGATTTGGGGATGCGGGAAGCGGTGAATGACGCCTGTCTGCCGATCAAACTTTACCACGGGCATGTCACGGAATTGAAGGATAAAGTGGATATTTTATTTATGCCGCGGATGGTCAGTATCCGTAAATTGGACCGGGAAACTTTCTGCCCGAAATTTTTAGGATTACCGGATATGGTCCGCAACTCCATTTCCGGCTTGCCCCGGGTGATTGACCAAAAGGTGGACCTGGGCAGGGGGGTTTTTCCCCTTTGGCGGCTCTGCCAACAAGTAGCCGGTGACTTGAATTGCCGGGGCTGGCCTGTCTGGAGGGCTTTTCAGAAAGCCCGGCGGATGCAAAAAACTTTTACAGATTATTTAGCCGCAGGGATTCCCGCCCACCAGGCCATTGAAGCCGCTATTACAGGGAGGGCCTGCCAAACTCCGGAATATCCGCCGTCGGATGTCCGGTTGGCTATTTTAGGATATCCTTATCTTATTTATGACTCTTTTGTTAATGTTTGCCTTTTTGAGAAACTGGCCCGGATGGGTATTCAGACTTTTACGGTGGAAATGGTGCCCTCTGAGCGGTTAAACGGGCAAGGAAAAAATTTGCCGAAAAACCTTTTCTGGAATTTCAGCAACCGGACGGTACAGGCTGCGTATTACTATTTAGAAGAAGAAAAGACTGACGGGATTATCCATATGACCGCTTTTGGCTGCGGTCCCGACGCAATGGTTGATAAACTGATGGAATTAGAAGCTAAGAAGCATGGAGGAGTCCCTTTTATAACGCTGTCCCTGGATGAACACACCGGGGAGGCGGGAGTAATGACCAGGATCGAGGCTTTTGTAGATATGCTGAGATTACGGAGGGAGCGTCATGAAGATATCATTTCCCGTCAGGGGTGATTCGTATTTAACAAAAAATGCCCCGCGTTAAAAATAGGGATTGTTGGGGAAACATATATTGGGGAAACATATATCTTGACAGCATGGAAAAAAAGTCAGGGGGGCGGTATCGTGAAAGCATATCTTGGCGTAGATGTTGGTTCTGTCAGTACTAATTTGGTTGTTATGGGCGAAAATGGAGGGATCATCGAGAGCCTGTACATTCGGACCATGGGGCAACCGGTCAAAGCGGTTCAGGACGGTTTGCGGAAACTGGGAGAAAAAATCGGTCACATAGTAAAAATCGCGGGCGTCGGTGTTACCGGCAGCGCCCGGATGCTGACCGCCGTGCTGGTGGGGGCGGACGCCGTCAAAAACGAGATCACGGCCCATGCGGTGGCAGTTTCTAAAACGGTGCCCGGAACCCAAACCATTATTGAAATCGGCGGACAGGACTCTAAAATTATTATCCTGCGGGACGGAGTGGTGACTGATTTTGCCATGAACACCGTTTGCGCCGCGGGAACGGGTTCATTTCTGGATCAACAGGCGGTGCGCCTGAATGTTCCTATCGAGAGGTTCGGCGAATTGGCTCTTGCGGCCACAGCGCCCGTACGGATTGCCGGCCGTTGCGCTGTCTTTGCCGAGTCCGACATGATTCATAAGCAGCAGTTGGGTCATTCTCTGGAGGATATCATTGCCGGATTATGTGAAGCGCTGGTCAGAAATTATCTTAACAATGTCGGAAAAGGCAAAGAGATACTTTCTCCCATTGTCTTTCAGGGCGGGGTGGCGGCCAATATCGGAATTAAAGCAGCTTTTGAAAAAGCCCTCAAAAAAGAATTAGTAGTTCCTGAACACTTTGATGTCATGGGTTCGGTCGGCTGCTGTTTTCTGGCGAAGGATGCCACCCGCACTACGGCGACTCGTTTCAAGGGTTGGGAGGCGGCTGATTTTACTTTCAAACCAACGAGCTTTGAGTGTAAGGGCTGCCCCAACCTCTGCGAAATTATCCAGATCTTCGAGAACGACGACTTGGTAGCCCGTTGGGGCGACCGGTGCGGTAAATGGTCCAGCGCCGGTGTCAAGGTGAGCTGACAAGCGAGTGCCGAAAGGAGTTTTTTATGCTGCTTTCATTCCCGCACATGGGAAAAATTCATCTGGCTTTAGCAGAGGCCTTGCAGGTTTTAGAAATTCCGTATCTGCTGCCTGCTGCGCCCGGTCCCAGGTCCTTGCTGCTGGGCCAGGAATTAGCCCCGGAAGGATCCTGTCTGCCCTTTTGCCTGGTTTTAGGCAATATGAGGGAGGCTCTGGATTTGGGAGCGGATACTATTTTGATGTTAGGGGGGTCCGGTCCCTGCCGCTTTGGTTATTTTGTTTATCTGGCGGAACAGCTTTTACGCCAGGCCGGTTACCAGACGGAGTTCCTGGTCATTGATAATGGCCGCCATTTGCGTAATTTGATAACTTTAAAAAAGAAACAGCAGGTGCCCTGGACGTACCTGCTCAAGGCGGTGCAGTGCGGTTGGCACAAGGTGCTGACGGAAGAACTGCTGTCAGCCCTGGAACGGGAGTACCTGGCCCAGGCTGTAAATCCCCGGCCCTTCCGGGAGAAACTTGTCCAGTGGCGGAGCAGACTAGTATCCGCTCATGAAATTCCGGAAATGATACAGATCCGGCAAGAGGCGGAAGATACTGTAAAACGGATGCCCCGTTATCCCGCCTCAGAGGTCTTACGGGTCGGTCTGGTGGGGGATATTTACACGATGCTGGAGCCTTTTGCCAATAACAGGATCGAAGAATTTCTCATCGGAAAAGGGATCAGTATTGTAAAGACCATGGCGGTATCCACGTGGCTGCCAAATATCCTTTTGCCATGGAAACGCGGTTCCTATCGGCAAAACCTGCTGCAGCAGGCCTATCCTTATCTGCGTTACTCCGTAGGGGGCTTTGGCTTGGAATCGGTGGCCCACACCCGCAACCTGGCTTTACGCAAGGTGGACTGTATGATTCAGCTTTTCCCCATGGGTTGCATGCCGGAAATCGTGGCCTGCAGCGCCCTGAATAAACTTGGGCAGGACGAAAACATACCTATTCTTAGCATCACTTTGGATCAGCATGACAGCAGGACGGGGTTTGAAACCAGGGTTGAGGCTTTTTTGGAGATGGTGGAAGGAATCAAAGTGAATAAGAAAGCCCTTTGCCACTAACAGAGTTCAGAGTCAGGGGCAAAGGGCTTTTTTGTACTATCGGAAAGTATAAGTCTTAATAGGATGATAGTATAAGTGCAACTAAGGCTTTCGCCGTCGCCAGAGGCTTGGCGTAAGCCAAGTTTTCTTTATTTATTTTATTATCTTTCGGTATTCCAAATAGGAATAAACGAAGGTGAACACCATCAGGGCCAATGTGCCTGCCATGAAGATGATAAAGTTGACCAGTCCCTGGAAGAAGGAAAGAACGATCATCAAAGCGCCCAGCGCTACGAAACAGATACCGCCAATGCGGTGGGTCTTTTTCCAAACCTCCTCGTTAGATAGGGTCCAGGGGGTGCGGATGCCTGCAAAATAGTTGAATTTCAGCTTCGGCATCACATTGCCCAGGATGATAAAGAGGACTCCCACGCTCATCTTCACGATAAAACCAACATCCTTGATTATTCCAAGGGCTGCCAGGATAGAAACCCAGTGTATGAACACCATTAGAACGACAATTGAGAAGGTGATCGTACCATAGGCTTTAGCATGTTTAAGATAATTCTCTTTTTTGGGGTCGATCTTGGGCACAACGAGCATTAAGAGATACAGCGCCGCAGGCAAAAGAGCCGTGATGAAAATACTGGTCTTACCTCCGATCCTGTCCACTTGGCCCCTGAAATTCCAATGGAGCGGGATCATATCGGGCAGGGCTGGATAAATAGCCAGGGTGGCTAGAAAAGAAGCTATGATAATCATCCAGAAAAATTTATTGCTTTTCATGACGGTTCACCTCAACATCGTTATTATTTTCCGGCTTATTTGGAGAGGTCAAATCGAAGAACCAGCTTACCAGGTCCTGAAAAACGCTGGTATTCAGCGAGTAAAGAATATTTTGTCCCTGGCGCTCGTCCTGGATCAATTCAGCTTGTTTAAGGGTGTTCAGATGATGGCTGATACTGGGTTTGGAGATATTAAACCGGTCTGCAATTTCTCCGGCTGTCATATCCCGGTCGTGCAACAATTGGAGGATCCTCCGGCGGGTCGGATCCGAGAGGGCTTTGAATCCATTATTAAGCGGGCTCATACTACATCCAACCTTTACGTCAATTTGTCAGATATTTATATAGTTAGACAAATATCTAACTATCTTTTATTTTAATCATTCCGGGAGAATTGTCAAGAGCGCTTAATGATTACTCTTTAAAAAAAGGAGATAAAAAAACAAAAGAGAATATAAAGAGAATATAAAGAATAACAGAAAGGGGAGATAGGGGTGGCAAATCAAATATCGGAGCAGGGAAAAACAGTGGCGCTCGAACTGAACGGCTATACTATACAAGCCTTGGCCGGGCAACCGTTATCAACTTTGGCGGATCAGGAACAAGCTAAGCATGATTCGCCGATTGTCGGGGCTAAGTATAATCAAGAAGTTGTGGATCTTTATACAAAAGTTGCGGAACCGGGAAGCTTGGAATTCCTTGATTTGCGGACAGAAGCCGGCTTGCGGATCTACCGGCAGAGCCTTATTTTCTTATTGACCAGGGCAGTATATGAAATGTTTCCGAAGCGTAAAGTGATAGTGGGACACTCTCTGGGCAACAGCTATTTCTGTCAGTTTAAAGATATAACAACGGTTTCGCCTTTTGATTTGATGAACCTGGAAACAAAAATGCGTAAGCTTGTGGAGGCCAACGACCCTATCGTTCCCCAACGGATCAGCGTAGAAAATGCGGTCAGGATCCTTGCGGCTTTTGGGCATGATGAAAAAGCCTCTCTTCTTGAGAGTTTGCAATGGGAGGATGTGGTGATCCATAGTTCAGGGTCTTTTTCCAACTATTCTTATAGCAGTCTTACGCCCGGCACGGGTATTTTAGATACCTTTAAACTGGAACCTTTTAATAATGGATTTCTGCTGCGTTATCCGGCCGTGGAGGACCCCAGTGTGGTTGCTCCTTTTACCGGCCTTCATAAACTGGAATATATTTTCCGGGAATCGGAGGAGTGGGCGAGGATCCTGGGAGTGAGCAATTTAGCCGGACTTATAAGTATTCTGGCCAAAGACCCCGGAGATAGCAATAACCTGATCAATGTGGCGGAAGCCTTGCACGAAAAGAAAATCGCCTCTATCGCGGATCAGGTATATAGCCGGCGCGATCATATCAAACTAATTCTTATTGCAGGCCCGTCTTCTTCGGGTAAAACAACTTTTACGCAGCGTCTGGCTATTCAGCTCCGTGTCCTGGGTTTGCAATCCATCCCCATCTCGGTCGATAATTATTTTGTGGATCGGGATTTAACTCCAAAGGATGAGCGGGGAGAGTACGATTATGAATCCCTTAAAGCTATTGACCTTCCGCTTTTTAACCAACAACTGAAGATGCTGATCGAGCGTCAGGAAATAGAGTGCCCGGTTTTCAGTTTCCAGCGGGGGATGCGGGAGGAGCAAGGGAAGAAAATTTTGGCCCATAAAAACAGCATAATCATTATTGAAGGGATCCACGGACTAAATGAAGAACTGACAGCGTCAATTGCCAGGGAAAACAAATATAAAATCTATATTAGCGCTTTAACGCAAAACAGCATTGATTATCATAACCGGATTTCTACCACGGATACCCGGTTGATCCGCCGTATGGTACGGGATAACCGGTATAGAGGAGTGGACGCTAAGCAGACGCTCAGCCGTTGGCCTTCGGTCAGGCGGGGGGAGGAACGCAATATTTTCCCCTACCAGGAAGATGCCGACATGATGTTTAATTCCGCCTTGTTTTATGAGTTTTGCATTTTGAAAAAATATGCGCAACCGTTGTTAGAGTCGATACAAAAAGAAGATAATGAATTCTCCGACGCCCAACGGCTTCTCAATCTATTGGATCATTTTCCGGAAATTTCCGATTCTCATGTTCCATATAATTCTATTCTGCGTGAATTTATCGGTAACAGCTGTTTTTTACACTAAGCCTGGCCAGTTATACTGATGCATAGGAGTTGGTGATATGGTCTGCAAAGTGATGATTGTTGATGATGAGGAACCGGCGCGCCGCGAGCTGCAGCATTTACTGGGCGGGATTGCGGGGGTTTCGGTGGCGGGAGAAGCCGCTAACGGTCAGAAAGCCATCAAAGAAATATTACTTGTGAAACCTGACGTCGTATTTTTGGATATCCAGATGCCGATGGGCGGACTGGAAGTTGCCCGGATGGTCAATCAGATGAAAAAACCTCCGTTCATCATTTTTGTTACGGCTTATGAAAATTTCGCGCTGGAGGCCTTTGAGGTCCATGCCTTTAATTATTTATTGAAGCCGATTCAGGAAGAAAAACTATTACAAACCATGCTGTGGATACAGCAACACTTGGAAAAAGAAGAACGCTCCAAGGTTTTACAGCGGATACCGGCGGAAAAAAAAGGACGTTTGGTGATGCTGGATCTGAAGGATGTCTGTTTTTTCTGCAGTTGGCAGGAGAAAGTAATTGCCAGAACCTATGATGAAGAGTTAATTATCTGTTATAACCTGAAAACTTTAGAGGAAAGGCTCAATAATGATTTTTTCCGCTGCCACCGGAAATATATCATAAATTTGACCCAGATCCACGAAGTGCTGCCCTGGTTTAACGGGGTTTTTACTTTAAGCCTGAAGGATAACAAGAATACGGAAATACCGGTAGGGCGTCAAAGGGTGCGTGAACTGCGGGAATTATTAGGATTAGTAAAATAATTTAGCCGTTTAACCCCTAATAAATGCAGTTGGGGGATTTTCTTTGGCATAGAAGAAAAAAAGTGTCATAATAAAATAAAGTGAAGATTAGAAATATAATAGAGAGGGGGGAATAGTACGTTCAAATAACTAATCTTCCAAAAAAGAGGAGGCGTTAAGAGATGAATGTATCGTTATTACTGATCATAACGCTCGTGGGTTTTGGCTTAGGTTATAAGTATTATGGCGGTTTTATGTCCAAGTTGTTTGGTGAGGATGACAATAATATCACTCCGGCCATCCAATATGAAGACGGGGTAGACTATGTTCCCACTAAACCTCTCGTGGTGTTTTCCCACCAATTTGCCTCGATCGCCGGGGCAGGCCCCATCGTAGGCCCCACAACGGCTATGCTCTACGGGTATATGCCAGTTTGGATGTGGGTTTTGTTTGGGGCCATATTTATCGGGGCGGTACATGACTACACGGCCCTCTTTGTAAGTATGAGGGAAAAAGGCAAGTCTGTGGCAGAAGTTTCGTACCATACGATGGGCAAAGGCGGATTCATTTTATTCATTTCTTTTACCATTGTTATGATTGTCCTGGTTACTTCGGCATTTTTAGGACTTACCGCCACTTCGTTGACCTCCCTGGTGCCCTTGGAAAATATGAATATCGCTTCCGGGGAAACAATGCTGAAAACCGTGATGGTAGACGGCGTGGAAATGGCAAAGATCGGGGGTATTGCTTCCACTTCGGTCATCATTATTTCCATGTGTGCGCCGTTTATCGGTTTTCTTTTGTATAAGAAGAAACTAAATCCCCTGATCGCGGCTGCTATCGCTATTATTCTTTGTGTCGTGTCCGTAATGATAGGCGTGGCTAACCCGTTGATGTTACAGCCTAAGACATGGATGATTATCCTGACCTTTTATGTCATCCTGGCTGCCGGGATACCGGTGTGGGTAGTCTTGCAGCCCCGCGATTTCACCAACTCTTTTATGCTTTATGGCGGGATCGCCATGTTAATGTTAGGGATCCTGGGCGGCGGCTTCGGCGGCATGACCATGAGTTCTCCGGCCTTTAACGTAGCCGGGGGCACCAAAATAGCCGGCGCCATCTGGCCTTTCCTCTTTATCACGGTGGCGTGCGGAGCTATCTCCGGTTTCCACTCCCTGGTATCCGGCGGAACTGTTTCCAAGCAGGCCATGAAAGAATCCCAGGCTAAAACCATCGGTTACGGCGCCATGCTCCTGGAGGGCATCCTGGCGGTCGTAGTTATTATTACCGTGTCGAGCGGGATATCCTTCGATACCTATATGAATATCGTCTATCCCGCCAAAGGGGCTTCCAACCCGATCCTGGCTTTTTCGCTGAGTATGGGCGGGATGCTTCACCATGGAATCGGTCTTCCTATAGCTTTTGGAACAGTTTTTGGTATTCTGATGGTCGAAGGCTTTGTTATCACCACCTTAGACACTGCCGTCAGATTGAACCGCTATTTGTTCGAAGAATTATGGGGGGTTATCTTCAAGGAAGTTCCGGCTCTATTGAAGAACTTCTGGTTTAATTCCGCTTTATCCGCCGGTTTGATGTTTTATCTGGGCTACACCAACGCTTACACGGTTATCTGGCCGATCTTTGGTTCCGCCAATCAGTTGCTGGCGGCCTTAGTTCTGATCACTGTTTCTGTTTGGTTAGCCAGCAGGGGGAAAAAGTTCTCCTTTACCATGATCCCGGCTGTCTTTATGATGGTCACCACCCTTATGGCTCTCTGGACGCTATTGACCACCCGGTATCTTCCCAAAGCCAACTATCCCTTAAGCTTAACGGCAATTCTGCTGATGGCTCTTTCAGTGGGGGTTATCTACCTGGCTGTTAAGAAGATCTCCGAAGCTAAGAAAAAAGCGGATACCGACATCAAAGCCTGATAAAGACATATTTCGTTGGCGGCGTCAGGCACATCCCGCGCCGCCGCCTTCCTTAATCAAGTAAAACGCCGCCTTTGGGGCGGCGTTTTGCTTTCTCGTCAAAAACGGTAAGGCGAGTATAAGCTGAAGATGTTTACATCTCTTGTAATACCAAAGGCGATTGTAAGGGCAGGTTCAGGGTAAAAACCGTCCCCTGACCGGGAGTACTCTCAATAAGCAGTTGGTGTTCTTTGCCGTAAATGGTCTTTAAGCGTTCATTCACATTATACAGCCCGATACCACAATATTTTTTGGAACTGGGAACAAGCAGCTCAGAAATTATTTCCGGGGGTATGCCTACGCCATTATCCCGGATAATGATTTTAACAATTTCGGCTTCCCGCAAAACATGGATAGAAACAGAACCCCCTTCAGACTTCGGCAGGATCCCGTGTTTGATACAGTTTTCCACAAGAGGTTGTAAAATCAGGGCGGGCAACGGATATTGCAAAGTTAGAGGATCAATGTTCCTGTCTACCAGCAGCCGCTTGCCGAACCTGGCCTGTTCGAGAGCCAGATAGGCCTCGATTCTTTCCAGTTCTTCGGCCAACGTAATAATTTTTTTGCCTCTCAGCAACGATTTGCGGAAAAACTCTCCGAGCTGACGCAGCAAGCGGCGGGATGTTTCCGGTTCTATACGGGAAAACGAGATGATGGTATTGATGGCATTAAAGAGAAAATGCGGGTTTACCTGAGCTTGCAGGGCGTCCAATTCAGCTTGCTTGAGCAGCTTGCTCTGCTGCTCTAAAGTGGCTATATCCAATTGATTAGAAAAAAGGGTGGATAATCCTTTGGCAAATTCCAAGTCGTTAGTGGAAACAGCGTGTTTTTTTTCGTGATAGAGTTTGAGAGAGCCGATCACCTGGCCCCGGCAAAAAAGGGGGACAATGACGGCGGAGTGTAAAGGACAAGAGGGATTTGAACAACAGATGTCTTCTTTTGTTTCAGCTATTTTACCGACGCTGTTTTCCAGGACCCACTTGGTGGCCTCTGTCCGGATAGGTTCACCGGGTAAATGATGATCGCTGCCGGCCCCTATATGGGCCAGAATCTTTTTTGAATCGGTGATGGAAACGGCGGCCACCGCTACAAATTTCTTTATGACCTGGCAGACGGTTTGGGCAGTTTCGTAAGTGAGGCCGTTACGAAGATAAGATAACGTAGTGTTTGCAATGGTAAGGGCCTTTTGCGTTTGGACCGCCGCGATACGGTCTTCTTCCTCCTGGGCATTTTTGACGATGATCATGAAGATGGCAATACCGATGGAATTCCAGACGATCATCGGTGCGCCAATGGCCTTGACGAGTTTCAGCGCCATATCAAACGGCTTCACAAGTAATAAAAGGAGCAGCATTTGCAGACTTTCGGCCATAATTCCGGTAAAAAGCCCCGCTTCCCAGCTCGCTTTTTTCTCTAAAAAGGTGTTGCGGATGACGCCTGCCAGAAGCCCTTCCACAAAGGTGGAGAGGCCGCAGGCCGGCCCTGTAACTCCGCCTAGGGCAAAGCGGTGCAGACCGGCGATCAAGCCGGCGCCGCCCCCCATGAGAGGACCGCCCAGCAATCCGGCCACTACAACCCCGATGACCCGGGAATTGGCCAAAGCGCCTTGGATCTCCACAGCCGAATAAGTTCCAAAGATACCGATTAGTCCGAAGATACCCGTTAGACTCATGTATTCTTTCCGTCTAAGGGTTTGCAGCAATAGTTTGCGAAACATTTTGAAACGGGTCAGGATAAAGGCAATAGTGATGATCAAGGCCATTTTTTCCGCCATTTGATAAAACAAGGTGTTCACTCGTGCATCACCTAACTCCTCTACAAACCAAACCTCTAATAGATAAAAGTAAGTCCCAGTGTCCCCGGACCTGTATGAACACCAATGACCGGACCAACTTCTTTTACCAAATCAACTTTTATTTCCAACGCTTCCTCAACCTTTTGTTTGAGATATGAAGCGGCTTCTTCTGCTGCGCCATGAGCGACAGCGATTTGTTTGGGCAGCTTATTGTCAAGTACCCGGAGCATATGGTTGACCATATTTTTGACGGCTTGTTTTTGGTTGCGTACTTTATCCAAAGGGATATAAATGCCATTATCAACTCTGATGACGGGCTTGATATTCAGGATCGTACCCAGCAGCGCGGAAACCTTCCCGATGCGTCCCCCTTTTTCCAGATATTCCAGGGTATCCAGGGAAAAAGTGACCTCGGTGTGTTCCCGTAAGGCTGTCAATTGCGTGATGATGTTGTCCAGGGAGAGATTATTCTTAATCATCTTTACGGCTTCCAAAACTTGCAGGGTGATACCTAAACTGATGGATTTCGAATCAAAGACCCGGATTTTTCCCTGCAAAAGGCCGGCGGCTGTCTGGGCAACTCCCGCAGTGCCGCTTAGACCCGAGGAAATATGGATCGAAAGGATGTCGTATCCTTCCCGCAGAATTTTTTCATAGACGCGGATAAAATCTTGGATCGTTGGCATTGATGTTTTCGGAAGGATGTTTTTCGATTCTTTCAGCTTGGTATAGAATTCGCGTGTTGTGATATCCACTTGATCCCGGTAGGTGTCCTCCGGGAAATTAACGTACAAGGGCACCACAGTGACATCATATTTTTCTATAAATTCTTGGGGGAAATCAGAGGTGCTGTCAGTCACAATCTTTATTTTATTCGACATAAAAACATCCTTTCGCCAAAATTAAGAAACTTTTCTTCAGTTTATCGAAGATTTGAGGGATTCACAAGAACTATTTTAATAATCATATGTTGACGTCATATGTTGACGTGGCAAAAAAAAGAAATTATAATGAATTAAAAGTTCCCTTCAAATTAGTCCCGCGAGGCTAGTAAGGGGTTTTCACAGCGTATTTGAAACCAACCGCCTAGCCCGAGTACAGGTGGTTTTTTTGTTACCTGTAAGTATTTAAACAGATGAATGTCAGGAGGTATCAAAATGGGGATCAAGGGAAAAGACTTATTAACCGTGGAGCAGCTTACCAGGGAAGAGATGGAAACTATTTTTCATACCGCCAGGGAAATGAAAGGCATCATTAGCCGGGATATCAAGAAAGTTCCAACCCTCCGGGGGAAAGTGGTCATCACCTTGTTTTATGAACCCAGTACCCGAACCCGCGCTTCCTTTGAACTTGCCGGCAAATATATGAGCGCCGATGTGGTAAACTTAAATATCGCGACCAGCAGCGTGGTAAAAGGGGAAAGCCTGAAAGACACCGGACTCACTTTGCAGGTGATGGGAGCCGATATTATCGTGATTCGTCACGGAATGTCGGGAGCCCCCAAAATGTTGGGACAATACGTTCCGGCACGTGTAATCAACGCCGGGGACGGCTATCATGCCCATCCTACTCAAGCCTTGCTTGACATGATGACTATCAAGGAACATTACGGCGAAATAAAAGGCCTGAAGGTTGCGATTGTCGGGGATATTTTGCACAGCCGTGTAGCCAGATCCAACATGGAGGGGCTTTTGAAGCTGGGGGCCGACGTTTGGTTTTGCGGTCCCCCGACTCTGCTGCCGGCGGGTCTGGAGAAAACGGGGGTTAAGGTGACGCCTGATATAGAAGAAGCGTTGCAAAACGCTCAGGTAGCCATGATGCTGCGGATCCAGTTGGAACGGCAAAAAGCCGGTCTTTTCCCAAGCCTCCGCGAATACAGCCGGTTGTATGGACTTACTTCCCAAAGGCTGAAATTGGCGGATCCCCATTGTTTGGTGCTTCATCCCGGTCCTATTAACCGGGGCGTAGAGATCTCCGGTGAGGTTGCGGATGGGGTGCAGTCATTGATTAATGAACAGGTTACGAACGGCGTGGCTGTACGGATGGCCTTGCTCTATCTGATGCTGGGACAGAAGGGAGAATAAGAAATGGAATATATTTTAAAAGGCGGCGTCGTCATTGATCCCAAGACCGATATGGAAAAGCGGCTGGATATCCATGTAGATAACGGAAAGATTAAAGCCTTGGGTTCCAATATTACTGAAAAGAATATTGAAACGATCGACGCGGCAGGCCGGATCATCGCTCCGGGTTTCATTGACCTGCATGTCCATTTACGGGAGCCTGGACTGGAGGCCCATGAAACAATTGCCACGGGATGCCGGGCTGCGGTTGCGGGAGGATTTACAACTATAGCCGCAATGCCGAATACAAAGCCCTGCGCCGACAACGAAGCAGTCCTTGAATTGATCAAAAACCGTGCGGACAGATTGAAATTAGCCAGGGTGCTGCCCATTGGCGCCATTAGCAAGGGCCAGCAGGGAGAAGAAATATCCGAAATAGGGTCCTTATATCAAACCGGGGCTGTGGCTATCTCTGACGATGGGAAGCCTGTAGTGAACAGCGAAGTGATGCGCAGAGCTTTGGAATATACTCAAATCTTCGGGATACCGGTGATCTCCCATAGTGAAGAACTCCATCTAAAAGGAGATGGAGTAATGCATGAGGGGTATTGGTCCATGCTCCTTGGACTTGCGGGAATACCTGCCCAGGCCGAGGAGGTCATGGTAGCCCGCGACCTGATTCTGGCGGAGTTAACGGGCGGACAGCTTCACCTGGCTCATCTCAGCACCCGGGGGAGCGTGGAATTGCTGGAGTTTTACCTGGACAAGCAGGTTAAGGTAACAGCGGAAGTTACACCCCATCACTTGTTGCTGACAGACGAAGAAGTTAAGGAATACAATACCTCTACCAAAGTGAACCCTCCTTTACGGAGCCGGGATCATGTGGAAGCGGTCCGCAAGGCGCTGAAAAAAGGAACCATTTCGTGTATCGCTACGGATCATGCCCCTTGGTCTGAGGAAGAGAAGGAGCAGGAATACAACAAAGCGCCCTTCGGGATTTCCGGCCTGGAAACCGCGGTGGCCGTTTGCTGGGACACGCTGGTGGTAAAAGGAGGGTTTTCTCCGAAAGAATTAATTGCCCGGTTTACCACCGGACCGGCAGGGGTATTGCACTTGCCTTGCGGCACTATCGCCCAGGGCGCGGAGGCCGATTTTACGGTTATCGACCCGAATCTGACGAAACAGGTGGATACGGCCCTTTTTTACTCCAAAGGAAAAAATAGTCCTGTGAACGGCCGAAGTTTCCGGGGCTGGCCGGTCATGACTATTGTGGGCGGCAATATCGTGATGAAAGATGGTGTGGTGGCAGATTGAAATATCATGTACGGGAAGTCCGGGTGGTTGACAATGTAAAAACCGGCGGGGATATTTACCTGTTGACCCTGGCAGCGCCGGCCATCGCTGCGGCAGCCCTGCCCGGACAGTTTATCCATCTCCGGTGCGGAGAAGGGCTTGATCCGCTTTTGCGGCGTCCTTTCAGTATTTATGGAGTGGACCGGAAAAACAGCTTGGTTCAGACCTGGTATCAGGTGGTGGGGAAAGGGACGGACCTTTTAAGAAAGGCGAAAGCCGGAAAAACACTGGACGTGATAGGCCCGCTGGGCAAAGGATTTTTTACGGATATAGCGGGCAGGAACGCAGGGTTGGTCGGTGGCGGGATGGGGATCGCGCCTCTGATGTTTTTAGGCGGGGAGTTGGCGCAAAATAATAGGGTGCATAGCTTTTTCGGGGTTCGCAGCAAAGCCCAGCTGCCTCCCGGCCTGTCTTTCCCGACGCCTCTTGTGGCTACCGAAGACGGGAGCGCCGGCCGGCGGGGATTGGTGACGGATGTGTTGGAACAGGAGCTGCAACGGCAAAAAATGGATATATTGTATGCCTGCGGCCCACGCGCTATGCTGCAGCAGGTTGTGAAGCTTGCGCAAAAGTATGATATACCGCTGCAGGTGTCCCTGGAGTCCGCTATGGCGTGCGGGGTGGGGGCTTGTTTAGGATGCGCCTGTGAGAAGAGCGGAGCGGACGGCGAATCTTGGCTGAAAGCTTGCCAGGACGGTCCGGTGTTCTGGGCTGCGGAGGTGAAATGGGAATGAAGCCTGACCTTACCGTTTTTTTGGCCGGTATCAAGATGAAAAATCCTGTCATGACAGCATCCGGGACCTATGGGTTTGGAGATGCTTATACCGATTTTTATGCCCTGGGGGAATTAGGCGCCTTGGTGGTGAAAGGAGTGACCTTGGAGCCGCGCCGGGGAAATCCGCCTCCCCGTTTGGCTGAAACGCCTGCCGGCCTTCTCAATTCTATTGGCTTGGAGAACCCGGGGGTGGAGGCGGTGTTGAAACATTATCTGCCCGGCTTGTCCCAGGCGGGTACGCCTGTTATTGTCAACATTGCCGGAAATAGCATAGACGACTATGTCCGGGTGGCTGAGCGCCTGCATGCTTCCCCCGTGGTCAAAGCCCTGGAAGTCAATATTTCCTGTCCGAATGTCAAATGCGGCGGCTTGGCTTTTGGCAGTGAGCCTGGGATGGCTTCCCAGGTTATCGGGGCGGTCAAACGGCATTCCCGCCTGCCGGTGATCGCCAAGCTTTCCCCCAATGTGACCGATATAGGAGAAATAGCCTTGGCTGTAGAAGAGGCTGGCGCGGATGCAATTTCGCTCATTAATACGCTGGTGGGCATGAAGATAGACATAAAAAAAAGAAGGCCCGCGCTGGCCAACCTGGTGGGCGGACTTTCGGGACCTGCCGTAAGGCCGGTGGCGGTGCGCATGGTTTATGAAGTATCTCAAAAAGTGAAGGTCCCCCTGATCGGCTTGGGAGGGATCATCACAGCGGAGGACGCTCTGGAATTCATCATGGCCGGGGCTTCCGCAGTGGCCGTAGGCACAGGGAATTTTATCAATCCCTGCTGCTGCCGCGAGATCATTGCAGGACTGACGGCTTATTGTGAAACTAACAAAATAGCAAATATCACGGCTTTGACGGGAGCCGCTTGGAGGTATGACGATGGATCCTGCTGATAAAATGATTGTGGCCTTGGATTATGCAAGCTGGCCGGAAGCGGAGGAACTGGTCAAAGCCCTTCCAAACGTGAAGTTTTTTAAAGTAGGGCTGGAATTGTACCTTGGAAGCTCAGGTTTAGCTGTACCGAAGCTTAGAGGGATGGGCAAAGAGGTCTTTTTGGATCTCAAGTTTCACGATATCCCCCATACCGTAGCTCAGGCCGCCCGGCGGGCTGTAAGCCAGGGGGTTTCCATCTTCAACCTGCACGCTGCCGGAGGCCGGGAGATGATGGTCAAAGCGGCCCAGGCGACTTGCGAACAGGCCGATATCCTGAAAGTCAAAAAACCCTTACTCCTTGCGGTCACAGTCCTGACAAGCCTAAATGAGCAGGATCTGAGTGAAATAGGGTTGGGGCGCGTTGCAGAAACAGTGGCTACCTGGGCCGCTATGGCTCAAAAAGCGGGTTTGGACGGAGTTGTAGCTTCACCTTGGGAAATAAAAATGATCCGGGAAACGTGCGGACCTGATTTTACCATTATTTGTCCTGGAGTGCGGCCTGTCTGGTCGGCGTCCGGCGACCAAAAACGGATCCTTACACCGGGCGAAGCCATTTCCCAGGGGGCTGACTATCTGGTGATCGGACGGCCTATTACGCGATCTGGAGATCCCAGGGAAGCAGCCGCAAAAATATTGCACGAAATCGAAACAGCCGGGTTATAAAGATAGAAAGGATGAGAAAAAAATGGATTCGATCACAGTTTTAGAAATGTTAAAGAGTGTAGACGCCGTCCGGGAGGGCCATTTTAAATTCTCCTCCGGCCTGCATGGCGAAGTTTATGTACAATGCGCCCTCCTTTTAAAAGAGCCGGATTTGACGGGTAAAATATGTGCGGCCCTGGCCGACCATTTTCGCAAAGAACAACCGGAAATAGTAGTAGGACCGGCCATGGGAGGAGTTATCGCAGCCTATGAAACGGCGCGTCAATTAGGTGTGCCGGGGATTTTTGCCGAGCGGGAAAACGGGAAGATGACTCTGCGCAGGAACTTTTCTGTCAAGCCCGGACAGCGGGTACTGGTAGTGGAAGACGTAATCACTACGGGAGGTTCCTCCCAGGAGGTTGTAGACATGTTGGAGAGCCGGGGCGCCGTTGTGATCGGAGTCGGGTCTATTGTGGACCGGAGCAATGGCACGGCCAAGCTTTCCGTACCCTTTTATTCCCTGCTGAAAATCAAGGTTAACAATTATGATCCTGCCGAGTGTCCGTTGTGTAAAGCGGGGAGGCCCCTCTACCGTCCGGGCAGCCGGGATATCAGTAAATGATCCTGTATCTATCCGCCACAGGGTCAAATTATGTACACAAGATAACTGTAAAAGCAAGCAAAAGCCAGGATCAGTGCCAGCGGGAGGAAAACTTTACGGTACGTTTTGGCGAAATTGGCCGAGAAGTGTTCAATGGACATAATAAAACATAAGTGCAGGGGCGATATCATAAGACCGACGTAGGCTGCGGCAAAAGCCAGACTTGTCAGCCCCGGCAGTTGACCGGGAGTAGCTATCGTGAGTACCATCGGCATGGCAACGGTGACGCCCGAGATCGTCATCCCTGTTAAAGCGCTCATCAAGAACGCCAGAATAACAATCAGGAGGATAGGACTAATGTTTATTGTTTGAGTATAATTGAGTATTTGTTGAATGCTGCCGCTGATAACCAGGATATCACGAAGATAGATAGCCCCAAAAACCATGTAGAGGAGCTTAGGTAAAAAAGAGCTTTTCAGCATGGGCCAAAGGAGAGGGGCCGGGACCCGGCGCAAAAAAACGTTGATAATATAAAGCACTATATCGACAGCCAAAAGAGCCAGCAGGATATGGATATCAAAGGCCATAACGAGAAACATGATCGTAAGTATAGGAAACAATCCTTCCAGGATCTGTTTCCAGGCTTCCCGCGTAAAATCCCTTTTTTTTTCGTAAGCGGGCGGAGAAATTTTCCTGAAATTGAGCAGCCCAATCAGCAATGCGGCGATGGTATACGGGAACATTAAGAGCAAAAATTTGCTAAAAGGGATCTGTAAAATTTCCACCGCCAAGATGTTGGCGGGGTATAAAGGAAGGGAAAACTCCCAGATGTGGCGATACCAGTAATTAACGGCGGCTTTTTGCTCTCTGTCCGCTTCAATACCCTGGGAGGCTTCTTCCACTAAAGGGGCCGAGAATCTGGCCCCGCCCGGGGAAGGGAGCATCCCGATGATGGCGGGCAGCGCGGCCATGGCGAAACGGGGATCGCCGGAAAGATTTTTCAAACCGGAAACCAGGCGGTTAAGACTGCCGGAATGCCGCATGATATTTTCCAGCAGGCTGATAAGAAAAAGAGCCCCGAACAAAGTTAAGGTGGAAGTCGAGGTAAGAGAAGTATAGATATTTATGCCTAAGTTGAGCGGGGAAACATCGTGCAAAAGCCCAAAGAGCAAGGCGCTCAAAAATAAAACATGGCCTATTTGCAGATTCTTTTTTGCTATATAGGCTAGAAAAGCCAAAACAGCGAGATCTTTGAGCGCTTCCAAAAAAACTCATTCCTTTCAAGAAAGGGTCAGTGCAGAGGACCTCTTTTATTTTACTATAAAATAAGTTGGATTTGTTAGATGCTACGTATTAAAATAATACTGCAGCCGGAGCTGCTAAAGGAGATTAAACGAAGGAGGCGGCATTTATGGAAAATAAAGGATATGTACAAGTATATACCGGCAATGGAAAAGGTAAGACTACGGCAGCCATAGGGTTGACAATGCGGGCGTTAGGCGCGGGAAAAAAGGTGTATTTTCTGCAATTCATGAAGGCTAAAGTCTACAGTGAGCATAAGATTCTGCCGGATATTTCCCCGAATTTGACCTTGGAAACCGTCGGAAAGCCTTTTTTTGTCATGAAGGAAGGCAGTATGCCGGAAGAAGAACTGATAAAGTGGAAGGATAAGGCGGTTATTTTTCCGCCGGGCAACCCGCCGCAGGAGTACCTTGACCTCATTCAAAAGGGCATTGAAAAAGCCAGGGCGGCCCTGACTAGCGGCGAGTATGATTTAGTGGTCCTGGATGAGATCAACGTGGCCCTGCATTTTGACCTGGTTTGCTGGGAAACGGTGAAAAAGCTCCTGGACGAACGCAAGAGCTCCGTAGAGGTAGTTCTCACCGGCAGGGGTGCGCCGCAGCAATTGATCGACAAGGCGGATCTGGTGACGGAAATGCGGGAAATCAAGCATTATTATACCCAAGGGGTAAACGCCAGGACCGGAATGGAAAATTAGACTTCATCAGGGATAGGTATCCCATCTGTTTTTCTTCTTCATTATCAGCATGAGTATCATACCGGATAAGAAACCGCCAATATGGGCCCACCAAGCTACTGAGTTACTCATAAGCCCAATACTGGTAAGGCCGTTGAAAAGCTGCAGGATAAACCAGAACAACAAAAAATAGACGGCGGGAATATCCCGGATGGTGATAAATATAAATATGACCAGAAGAGAAGTGATCCTGGACCGCGGAAAGGTGATGATATAAGCGCCTAAAACCCCGGCGATAGCTCCGCTGGCTCCCACTAAAGGGACTGGGGATAAAGGGTCGATGAGGACATGGGACAGGTTGGCTATAATACCGCACAGGAGGTAGAAAACAAGAAAGCGGCCACGCCCCAGCCTGTCTTCGATATTATCCCCGAAGATCCATAAATACAGCATGTTGAAAATGACATGAAACCAGCCGCCATGCAAAAATAAGGATGTAACCAGCGGGGGATAGAGGACCGCCGACCAAAAAGAAGATTGCAGGCGTTCGGTGAGGAAGACCGGAACGAGCGCGTATTGATGAAGAAACCGGTCTTCTTGAACAAGCGTCATGGCCCCTTGCTGAAAATATATGTATAAATTCACGATAATCAAAAGAACTGTGATGATGGGAAAACTACGGGAACGGGTACTGTCACGCAGTGGTATCATATTATTACCTATAATAGCGTTGTTCTCTATTAGGAGGACGGCGCTATTATTTTTCTCCTTTCAATCCTACTTAACCTTTAATAGTTATTCGCCTCATAATTATTCTATCAGATATCATTTTGTTATATTCCCTTAAAAATCCTTAAAAACTTTTATAATAACTTTACACTAACGTATTTATTTTGTATAATGTATACGGCAGCGGAGCAGGAAAAGGTGGAATGAAAATTTTAGGTCGGTGGATGTGTTGGCGAGTGCGTTAAAGTTGTCTGGGGCAATAAACTTTCCTTGCCGCTTGCTCTTATTTTTGTCTAAAAACAGGTTTGCCTATATAAATATTTTTTGTTTTTCTAATACGGGCGAAAGGAGATGTAAGGAAGATGGAAGCTTTAACTTTTGGTTTAACTGTCGCTGTCATAGGTATGTCAATCGTTTTTATTGAATTAATATTTCTTGTATTCATAATTAAAGGAATCAGTTGGGCTACCTGCAGCTTCGGTCAAAAAAAAAATAAAATAGAGGCTGCGGAAATTGAAACGTGTGCGGTTATACCTGAACAAAGCGGTATCAGCGAAGAAGAAGTGGTTGTAATCAGCGCTGCCATTGCCCACCTTTTGACAGGTAGAACGAGGATCAAGACTATAACCCGTAAACCGGGAATAGGGCTGAATCCCTGGACCATGGCCGGAAGCATGGAGATTATGCAGGCAAGACAAATTTAAGAAAAATATGCTGTCGACGCTGCTGGTACATACTAGTTGTGTTTGGTATGACAGTGGTAGGAATAAAGAAAGGGGCTGTACAATTCAATGCATATAGATTTAGGAGAGGCCGTTTATAAGTTGGCGATTAGCACAGGCTTTGCGAATATAACCTGGCAGCAGATGCTGATGATAGCAATATCGTTTGTCTTAATGTACCTGGCTATTGTCCGGGGCTTTGAACCCTTGCTGCTCTTACCCATTGGCTTTGGGATGCTGCTGGCTAATTTACCTTTAGCCAATATGATGGCTCCTCAGCAAATGGTATTGAATCCCGTTACCGGGAAAGAGGAAATACAATTCGGGGGCTTGTTGTGGTATTTATATCAGGGTGTAAAATTAGGTATTTATCCGCCCTTAATTTTCATGGGTGTGGGAGCGATGACCGACTTCGGGCCGCTAATTGCTAATCCCAAGACATTATTATTGGGAGCCGCCGCCCAGCTCGGTATTTTTACTACATTTATAGGGGCTCTTCTCCTTGGCTTTACCCCCCAGGAAGCGGGTTCTATAGGTATTATCGGCGGAGCTGACGGCCCCACGGCTATTTTCGTCACTACCCGTTTAGCGCCGCACCTTTTGGGGGCCATTGCCATTGCCGCCTATTCTTATATGGCGCTGGTACCCATTATTCAGCCGCCTATTATGCGGCTGCTCACTACGAAGAAAATGCGGATGGTTGTTATGGAGCAGCTTCGTCCCGTTTCCAAGACGGAACGAATTATTTTCCCTATTGCCTGCGCAGTCATTGTATCGCTGCTGCTGCCTGATGCGGCTCCTCTAATCGGTATGCTTATGTTGGGGAATATTTTCCGGGAATCAGGTGTGGTGGGGCGCCTTAGCGACACCGCGCAAAACGCCTTGATGAACATTATTACCATCTTTTTAGGCGTTACGGTGGGGGCTACGGCCAGCGCCGAAAATTTTCTCACCTTTCAGACCATCTCCATTATCGTCCTGGGTTTGCTGGCTTTTTGCCTGGGAACCGCAGGCGGAGTACTCTTAGGGGATCTCATGTACCTTCTCACGGGCGGAAAAGTCAACCCGTTGATCGGTTCAGCAGGAGTTTCGGCTGTACCTATGGCCGCCAGGGTATCTCAGGTTGTCGGACAGAAGGAGAATCCCGGAAATTTCTTACTAATGCATGCTATGGGACCGAACGTGGCCGGAGTTATTGGTTCGGCGGTTGCCGCAGGTGTTCTGCTGTCGCTGTTTAAATAGCGCAGGGTAAATCCTTGCAATTTCGCCGGCGCCAATAAGAGTTTGTTTAGGAAGACTGTCTTTATACGAAAGGCAGTCTTTTTTAAATATAAAATATTATCATAAAGTATAGTATAATAATCTAAGGTGAAGGACCAAATACAAGGAGGAGTGGCGATGAAACTGGCGCGTTTTACCGTGAATAGGCAGGCGTATTATGGTAAATTGCAGGATGGGCGGCTTTTTGTAGTGGAAGGAGATATATTCGGTTCCTACCGGATCACTGAGAAAAGCTATGCCGTCCAAGAGGTGCAGCTCTTAGCCCCTGTGCAACCCGGCAAAGTGATAGCTATTGGGTTGAATTATCAGGCTCATATCGGAGAGTTTTTTAAAGACCCCCAGATCCCAGTGGAACCGGTCATTTTTATGGCTTCGCCGACTGCGGTGATCGGACCGGGGGAACCCATCGTGCTACCTTATCCGGAGCATGAAACCCATTTTGAAGCGGAATTGGTGGTTGTGATAGGCAAAGAAGGACGGGATATTCCGCTTGAGAAAACCGGCGAGTATATTGGGGGGTATACCTGCGGGAACGACGTATCGGACAGAACCTTGCAGAAGCTGGACCAACAATGGACCAGGGCGAAATCTTTCCACACCTTCAAACCCCTGGGACCCTACCTTGTTACCGGACTGGCCCCGGACCGCTTACGGATCCAAAGCCGGGTCAATGGACAGGGTAAGCAGGAGAGCAACACCGGTTCCCTGATCCGGGGGGCAAATGAACTGGTCAGCTTTATTTCTAAAATCATGACCCTTTACCCCGGCGACGTTATCTACACAGGTACTCCTGCAGGAGTGGGACCGCTTGTTTCAGGCGATATCTGCGAGATCGAGATCGAAGGCATCGGTATTTTGCGGAATCCTGTAGAATAAGATTATTTTTTTATATTTATTTTATTTCACTATTGACAACAGTTAGAGGGGATGTAGTATAATAAATTTAGACAAAAAGTTAGGCAATCCTAACAATAGCGAAAGGAAGTTAGCAGGACATGGAGATCTTCATCATTGCATTGATCTGTGGATTGAGCCTTAGCTATCTCTTAATAACGTTACGGAAAACGTGGCGGGGAGAAGAAAAATGTACAGGCTGCCGGAAAGACTGCAGGGCCTGTTCAGGCGACCAGGATAGAAAGGGGGTCCTCTAAATGAGTATTACCCTAAAAGATTTATTGCCCAGACAAAAAGGGAAGATCGTTCGGATTAACGGTACAGGGGCTATCAGGCGCCGTCTTCTGGATATGGGGTTAGTACCGGGCTGCGAGGTGGAAATAGAACGGTATGCGCCGTTGGGGGACCCCATAGAGGTGAAGATAAGGGGTTATCATCTTTCACTGCGTAAGGAAGAAGCTAAGATGGTGGAGTGTAAGGAGGAAACATATGAAAACAAAGCTGACAGTGGCTCTGGCAGGCAATCCTAACGCAGGCAAGACGACCATATTTAATAACCTGACAGGATCGCGGCAGCATGTGGGTAATTATCCCGGTGTAACTGTGGAAAAAAAAGAAGGACGACTGGAATATAAAGATTATGATATAACGATTATCGACCTGCCCGGAACGTATAGCCTGACCTCGTTTTCACCCGAAGAAGTAATTGCCCGGAACGTTCTTCTGGAAGAGGATATTGATGTGGTGGTCCATGTTGTGGATGCCACAAACGCCGAGAGGCACATGAACCTGACCGCCCAGCTTATCGAATTGGGACTGCCTCTTGTAGTGGCTTTGAATGTGATGGATATGGCCCAGGAACGGGGCATCAGCTTTGATATCCCGCTCCTGTCCCAGCTTTTAGGCGCCCCGGTGGTTCCGGTGGTAGGGACAAAAAACGAGGGCATAACGGCATTGTTTGAAGCCGTGATAACCACGGCGGAAGGCAGAACGGGGCTTTATTCCAAAGTAGTGAAATATGCTCCGGAGGTGGAAGAAGAAATCACGCTGATCCAAGCCATGCTGCCGGAAGAACTAGGCGTCGCTAAGGGCGGCAGGAAACAAACGGGAAGTGAAGCTCTCAAGCGCTGGTTTGCTATTAAGCTCCTGGAGCGCGATAAGAATGTTCTGCTGCACTTAAAGACCCTGGCGGACCATGACAAGATTCTGAATCAAGTAGATAAAAGCGGCCGGCATTTGCAGCAACATGGTCACGATTATGAAATGGCTATTGTAAACGGGCGTTATTCCTATATCCGTGGGGCCATCCGCGAAACTCAGAGGATTTCGGCTGTGAATAAAGTGGATTTGACAGAGATGATCGACCGGGTTCTACTGAACCGGGTTTTAGGACTGCCAATTTTTCTTTGTTTAATATGGCTGCTGTTTCAGATCACTTTTACTGTGGGCGCCTCGCCTATGGACTGGATCGGCAAGGGATTCGGGATCTTGGCCGGCTGGATAGATCAATTGCTGCCTGACGGACTTTTCAGGTCCTTGGTGGTAGACGGGATCATTGGCGGTGTGGGAGGCGTGATCGTCTTCCTGCCCAATATTTTGCTGCTATTTTTGGGCATTGCTATCCTGGAGGGGACAGGTTACATGGCGCGCGCGGCTTTTGTCATGGATAAACTCATGCACAAGGTGGGACTGCACGGCAAATCTTTTATACCCATGGTGCTGGGATTTGGTTGTTCGGTGCCGGCGATCATGGCTACCAGGACCTTGGAAAATGAGCGGGACCGGCTGGTTACTATGTTGGTAATACCTTTAATGAGTTGCAGCGCACGTTTGCCTGTTTATACCCTGCTGACCGCCGCTTTTTTCGATCCCCAGGCGGCGGGGACCGTGATGTTTTCTATTTATCTGGTTGGTATTCTATTGGCTGTTATCGTAGCTAAGATCCTGCGGGCCTGTGTTTTGCCCGGAGAGTCGGAGCCTTTTGTCATGGAGCTTCCGGCCTATCGCCTGCCCACCTTCAAGAGCGTTCTCATTCAGATGTGGGAGCGGACCTGGCTGTATCTGAAAAAGGCGGGAACGATCATCCTGGCGGCGTCCGTTATCATGTGGACTCTTTTCACTTTCCCTCAGGCGGATCAACAGGGGCGGCCTTTTATAAATCATACGGTTCAGATGGAGCAGAGTTATGCCGGGAGAGTGGGACAGGCTATCGAACCCCTGGTAAGGCCGTTAGGCTTTGACTGGAAGACGGGAGTGGCGTTAGTCGCTGGTTTTGCGGCTAAAGAGGTGGTGGTCAGTACGATGGGGACCCTGTATAGCATTGAGGACAGCGACGCCCTGGCTGAGAATACTCCGGGCGCCGCCGGCGGGTTTGCTGAAAGAGCCAGGGAACAGTCAGCTTTCACTCCTCTTATCGCCTACGTTCTGATGCTTTTCGTTTTGATCTATGTACCGTGTTTAGCTACTGTCGCCGTCCTCCACCGGGAAACAAACGGTTGGAAATGGCCTTTGTTCATGACCGGGTATACCTTGACCCTGGCCTGGGTGGTCAGCTTTGTGGTCTATCGGGTGGGACTGTTGTTAGGTATTGGGTTGTAAAATTAATCGGCGCCCGCCAGGATCCGGATATCTTCGAGGCGGATGTGCAGACCGGAGTTTTTTTGTAAGGCCATATTGACCAGTCCCGTATGGTTTAAATTCATCATACAAAAACCGGGCAAAAAGGTGGCGCGGGCGCAGAGAACAGGCTCTTTGTGTATTTTTGCGGCGATCCCTTCAAAACCGATCATATGATAAGCCGTGATATCTGTAATTTTTTTATCACGGGAGAATTTTGGTCCCACTACCCAGGTATACAGCAGGCCTGTGACGGGTTCGGCTTTAATTACTTGCAGGACATGGGGGATAGGGCATCCGGCTCCCATAGGGCGTCCCACGATAATATCGCCTTTTTGGATGGACATCTTTTCGACCAGATCGCCGCGAAAGGGTAAAATGATTTTACGGGCTGATATTTCACCGGGAAGAGGGGTGAGGATAAAATCGTAAGGATGACCCAGGATGTCCTTTCCCTGGTAGAGGGTTTGGGTTAGATGATCCTGCGGGAGAGCCGCATGCTGTTTCTGATGATAGGGACAGTCGGTATATACTTTCCTTTTGGTGTTGATGGCTTGGAGAAAACTTTTGCAGCTTTCTTCTCCGCATAAACCACAATTTTTCCCCGGAGGCAGCCAATGCTGAATGGTTTTCATGCTTTTTATTCACCCCGGTATAGATATTCGGCCGTATGGCCGTCTAGTTTCCGGATTACCCCAAAATGGTGTTTCCAGCCGACTTCTTTTTTCCCGACACAAATAGTGCAGGTACCCAGAGGCGGGTTGCCCCGCAAAGCCAGGGTATCTTTGTCAATCGGGGGGGAGTTTGTAATTTGGTCGTAGAGTCGGTTTAAAGAGGTTCCTTGCAAGGCGTTTGTTTCAAAAAGCATGACCTTGCGGTGGACCTCTTTTATTTTTTGAATTAGAACTTCCCGTTCGGCTTGACTGACCAGATCGATTTTAGTAACGACTGCAATATCGGCAAGACTTACCATCGCCCCCATTTTTTCCGGTGCGTGAATACCTGAGATGGAGCTTAGGACAATAATTCCCAGGCCCTGATTCAGATAGGGAGAGCAACGCAGACAAAGCCCGGCGCTTTCTACAATAAATAAATCCGCGCGATGGCTTTGGGCCCAGTCCAGGGCATCTTCCAAGACCATTACTCCGGCATGATCCGGACAAAGGTCGCCGGAATATATTTTCTTGGTAGGGATATTGAATTCCTTACTCAATTCGATATCTTCATAGGCTTTGACAACATCGATTTTCAGGTAGGCTATTTTCATTTCATTTTGGAAACGTCTGACAATCTGTTTGGTGAGGCAGGTTTTACCGGCTGACGGCGGACCGGCAATAATCAACAGTTTCAAATATCACACCTCTTCTTTTCCGTTTTTTACTTAAGCAAAGCTAACATTGAGCAGGTCTTTGGTTATCTCATAGCCGGCCCGGAGATTATCCCGAATGACTCCCATCCGTTTATCAATTTCTATCAGGTTCTTGGCGGCTCCGGTTTCCGCTTCATTCTGTACAATGATTTTTTTCACCGCGCCGTTTTCCATAATCAGGCGTTTCTTTGTCAAAAGCGCAATAACAGGATCATGAGTGACAAAAATGATAATTTTTGAGGTATTTCGGATGATCTCAATGACCTCCTGTTTAAAGATCCCGGCATTTTCTATTTCATCGAGCAGGATAATAGGGGCCGCTCCGATCATGAGGGCGTCGGCAATCAACAGGGAACGGGTCTGGCCACCGGAAAGAACCGTGACCCGGTTATCCTTTTTTATTTTTTCGCCGGTGAATTTATTGGCTAATTCCATCGTTTTTACGGCAAGATGTTTTTCTGTGATTTTACGCGCTCTGGCATGGATCAGTAGAAACTCTTCTACACTTAAGTCTGCGAAACACTTGGTGTTTTGGGTAATCATGGCGATGGGTTTTAAAGAGGGATCGTAACGCGTTTCATCTGTGGGGGGCTTGCCGTTAATGGTGACGACCCGTTTGGTGGAGGTATCCCCCTGGGCCATAAGCTCAATATCCGTAATAAAAGCGGTTTTGCCGCTGCCCGTTGGCCCTACAATGGATATTGTTTCCCCGGCCCGGAAGGTGATAAAGTCAAAATTTTCTTTATCCCTTGATTTATCCTCCCCTGGAGAAATAGTTATTTCTTTAATCATCGAAAAATTATCTCCTTTCTTCTTATGGCTTTGTCGGCGGAAAGATTATTTGGGCGGAGAATTGCACATGCTAAGATGATGACGGCTCCCTGGCGCCTTGCGCATGAGCCGGGCGGCTCCTGGTTATAAAACCAGCTGCAGGGTGTCGCTCCGCAGTCCGCTTCGTAAGGCCTCCAGGGATAAAAGCTCATTGGGCTGGATATTTCCGAGGTTTACGTTTAATCCGAAACGTTGTATCAATTCGAACTGCTGGTTTTTTAACGGGGCTTCCCAGATAACGTTGCCCGGGTCATCCAGGCGGTTGGCAAAGTCTTCAAGCTTCTCCTCCAGGACCGCCCCGCTTTGGTCATAGATCCCAATACCTTTACCGCTTTCACGCGCCTCAATAATGACTTTCCAGGCTCCGGCGGCGAGGTCTTCCTGGGCTAGTAAGAAGAGGTCCTTCATCCTGGGGACTGCCTGGGGGTCTTTTTTCCCTACTTCTGTGATGACAAGCAGTCCCTCTTGGACCGCTTGTTGAATACATGATCGCCTTGACCGGCGTTCCAGGTCAATGGTGCCGTCGGAAATCTCTATCAGTGCAAAGCCCAGTTCCCTGGCCCGCTTGAGATAGTCTTTGTAATGCGCCTGCAGGAAAGCTACCTCCATCAGAGTACCCCCGGGGTAGATCTGGACATCGTAGCGGCGGCAGAGTGCGATCTTTTTTTGCAGAACGTCCTGATGATACAAGACGGAGGTGCCAAAACCCAGTTTGAGAAGGTCTAAATGATCTCCCGCCGTATTGAGCAGATCCTCTAATTCGACGAGGCCTAATCCCTTGTCGATCACCATGGTGAGTCCGTTTTGACGGGGCTTGACGCTCCGCGGACCCAGGGGAGGAGAAACGATTTCTTTCCAGGGGTTAAGCATAAGTATTACATCTCCTTTTTCAGTCAGTTAGGTGTAAGTTTTGCTTGCGGCTTCACTTATAATATGAGCGGACAAAAAACAAAAGTTCCTGGAAAGTTAGACAGGACAAGGAGAATTCAGGCTAAAGGAAAATTAATTTCGGGAAGTGAGGCGCTGATGGTAGACGAAAAGGCTATCCAAAACATTTTTGCCGGCATCGCTCCTTCTTATGACCGGATGAACCGGTTGATAAGCTGGAATCTGGTAAACGGATGGCGGCGGGCCTTTCTGGAACAGGCCGGACCCGGGCGGGGGGAAAAAATATTGGATGTCTGTACCGGCAGCGGCGAACTGGCGCTGCTTTTCGCCCAGCGGGCGGGTCCGGCGGGCCAGGTGGTGGGGCTGGATTTTTCCAGTGCAATGTTGGCCGTAGCTGAAGAAAAGATAAAAGGATATCAAAAAAACGGCGTTTTTTATCCCTTAACCCTTGTACAAGGGAATGCTTTAGCCCTTCCTTTTGCCGCAAATACCTTTGATTGCGTAACTTCGGGCTTTGCTCTGCGGAACTTGTCCGATCTTGGGCGGGCCGTACGGGAAATGGTCAGGGTTTGTAAAACAGGCGGACGCGTTCTTTGCCTGGAGATTTCTGAACCAGCCTCTGCTTTGCTCAAAGCGGGATTTGACTTATATTTTCATCATCTGATCCCGCTTTTAGGCGCTCCTTACGCCTGGTTATCAAAATCGCTGCGGAGGTTCCCGGCTGGGGAAGAATTGACCCGCATCTTTTCGGATGCGGGTTTGCAGGAAGTAAAAGTATATCCGTTGACAGGGGGGATAGTCACTATGTACAAGGGCACAAAAAAATAGGGTTCGGTATACTTTATGCGATGGCAGGGAATGGGTGGCAGGCATATTTTTAGGTATACTGTCAAAGACTAAAAAAAAAGGGCAGGGTGGGTTCTTTGATGAAAGAAGAGAAGGATAAGCGCGGAAATAAAGCGGCGCCGGCGAGTCAAACCGGCCTCCTGCAAAAGCTTGCTAAAACGCTTAAGCTTACCCTGACTTATCAGGAAAAAAGACCCGGAGAATCATTTGTCTTGTCTGGAACGAATGATACTTTGGGAAAAAAAGAAAATCACCGATCCCCCCAAAAAACCAGGAAAGTCTTGCGCCGTATCCCTCCAGTTATCCCCGGAAAAAGTGGGATGGAAAAAGGGGATTATGACTGGCGGAAACTTCGGGTGGACCACCAGTTAGCTGTCAATAAAACGATACTGGAAGAAATATATTCGCTTCCCAAAAACAAAGATATAATCGTACGGGATTTCACGATTGCCCTGGACCCGCCGCTGCAGGCCTTTGCTATTTTTGTCGAGGGATTGAGTGATAAAGAAATAATTAATAACGCTGTCTTAAAGCCGCTGATGATCTTGACCCGACTGGAAAAAGAAGAAAAAATCAGCGACGTTGCCTCCTATCTAAAGAAAAGGATTTTACACGGCAATGAGGTGGAAATATTAGATCAATATGACGGCGTTTTGGAAAGGGTAAATTATGGCGGAACGGCTGTTTTTATCGAAGGAATAGCCAAGTGCCTGGCGATAGAAACCAAAGGCTGGGACAAACGCGCTGTGGGTAAACCGGAGGTAGAACAGGTGATCCGCGGTCCCCATGAAGCTTTTAATGAAACCCTGCGCAGCAATACCGCTTTAGTCAGAAAAGCCATCCGGAGTGAAACCCTAATCACGGAGATGTTTAAGGTTGGGGCCAGAAACAAGGCGGACCTTGCCATTATGTATTTGCAGGATCTCGCCAATTCTTCACTGGTTGAGGAGGTTAAGCGCCGTATTACTTCCATTCAAACCGACTTTCTGGGCGAAACAGGAATCTTGGAGCAATTCATCGAGGACCATCCCTTTATGCCTACTCCCCAGATGCTTTCTACAGAAAGGCCGGACCGGGTCGCTTCCTTCCTGATAGATGGGCGGGTGGCTATATTAATAGACGGTAACCCTAATGTGCTGATCGTTCCGATTACCATATTCTCCCTCCTGCACAGCGCTGAGGATTATTATTTGCGGTTTCCGTATGGCAATCTGATCCGGATTTTGCGGACGATTGCCACTTTCCTGGCGATCATGATCCCGGGAGTATATGTGGCGATTACAACCTTTCACCAGGAAATGATCCCCACCGATTTAGTTTTGGCGATCGCGGCCTCCCGGGAAACTGTTCCTTTCCCAACTATCTTCGAGGTATTTTTGATGGAATTTGCCTTCGAACTGATCCGGGAGGCCGGAGTACGGATCCCCGGAATTTTTGGGAACACCCTGGGGATTGTGGGGGCCTTAATTTTGGGGCAGGCAGCGGTTCAGGCAGGAATCGTCAGCCCCATCTTGATCATTGTGGTAGCTGTCACCGGTCTTTCCTCTTTGGCTATCTCCAATTACTCCATGTCTTTTGCGTTACGGGGTATCCGTTTTATTTTTACAGCTTTAGCAGCTGTTATGGGAATTTTTGGCATAACGACAGGTCTTTTTATCCTTATTACTTCCCTTTCCGGCATGAAATCCTTCGGAGTTCCTATGCTTTCACCTATTGGACCCAGAACAATTTCGGAACCGGATATCATCCTACGCGGGCCGATATGGTCGATGGATCAGAGGGAGGATTATCTGGAAACTAAAGACCGACCCAGACAGCCTAGGATAAGCCGGGGCTGGATCAAGCCAAAGGGAAAGAAGGAAAAGGGTGGACCCAATGGATAATAACAAAGTGAAAATAGGTTATTACGAAGTGACGGCAATTATCCTGGTTTTAATTGGGACTAAAGCCTTCACGGGGTTTCCGCGTTTTATTGTGGAGGCCGGTCTTACGGCCGGCTGGATCATCATTTTAGAAAGCGGACTGTTATCCATAGCTCTGTGGCTCCTGATTTCAGCCTTATTGTTCCGCTTCCCGGGAAAATCTTTGACGCAAATTAATAATCTTGTCTTAGGGCCTGCCTTTGGTATATTGGCCAATTTAATATTTCTCAGTTACATTACGATTAATAACAGTAACCTTTTAAGACTGTTCAGCGAAGCGGTGATCCTGACTGCTCTGCCGGAGGCGCCGGTTAGTTCGCTAACGTTTTTGTTTATCATCCCGGCCCTGGTGGCTGTTCACATCGGAATTGAGGCTATCGGCCGCAGTACATACATCGCGCTGCCCTTCATCGTTATTGGTACGATCTCGGTTTTGGCGGCTATCTATCCTTTTATGGATCATTGGCAGCTCCTGCCGCTGTTCGGCAGTGGCGTCGGCACAGTTTTAACACATGGCTTGCTGAGTGTTTCCGGATTCAGTGAAGTCTTAATACTGGCTTACTTTGTTCCCTATTTTTCTTTTGATGGGTCAAAGCTGAGGAGGCTGGGTATCTTCAGCATTGCGGTGTCCACCTTAGCTTTTGTCCTGATCGTCGCGGTTTATCTGATGGTTATTCCTGTTCCCGGCGCCCAAGAGAATATTGTGCCTTTCTATCAATTATCCCGGATGATTTATCTGGGACGTTATTTTCAACGGGTGGAAGCGATTTTTATCCTCTTTTGGACTTTTACAGCTTTTTTATGGATTGCTTTAGGGTTGGCCGTTATAGCTATTATTGTGCGGGATATGTTGAAAATTCCTTATTACCGCCCGATACTGCCGGCTCTGTCCACGCTTTTTGTGAGTATCGGACTGACTCCCGCTGATTTCATGCAGAGTATTGAGATAGAAAAATTTATCTTGGGTACGATCGGCTGGCAGTTTACCTTTATACCGCCCTGTGTTGTATATATGCTATCCCTGCTCAGAAAAAAAGGAGGGAGGGTAAAACATGACCAAGGGTAGGCCCATTTTAGTATTACTCTGCCTTTTCACGATGGTATTCTTATCCGGCTGTTGGGGAGCCAAGGAGCCTGATGAGCTTGGATTCATTCTTTACACCGGGGTTGATAAGGTAGAGGGAAATTTACTGGAGGTTACCTTTGGTATTGCCGTACCCCAAGCTGGAGGAGCAGAGGGGAAAGGCGGCAAATCTGAAAGGGAACTGGAGATCGTTTCGGTCAATGCAGCTTCCTTTTACGGGGCTGTGCAATTAGCCAATGCTTTTGTCAGCAGGGATTTAACCTTTTTACATAACCGGGCCTTGATTTTTTCGGAAGAAGTAGCCCGGGAAGGATTGGAGGGGTATGTTAATACCATGATCCGGAGCCGGGAGCTGCGGCGCAACACCTTTGTCCTGGTGACAAATGGAAAAGCGAAGGAATTTATTGCAAGCAATCAAGCCATTCTGGAAACATACCCCTACCGGCAGATGGAGTTTTTTTTGGAAGGTAAAAAGTTCGTAGGCTTTATCCCCCATTCTAACCTCAATATGTTTTATAAAGCCTTAAAATCACCGGGAGAGGAGGCTATAACCGCTCTGTGCGGTGTGAATGATGGAAAAGGGCGGGGGATAATCACCGACAAGGAGGGGGAAATAATCCAGGAAATTGCGTACCTCCCGGGGGAAATACCCCGCCAGGGAGGAAATAAGATTGATATTATCGGCACGGCGGTCTTTCGCGGGGATAAACTAATGGGGTATCTGAATGGCAATGAAACCCGTTATTATCAAATGGTTAAAGGTGATTTCCAAAGCGCCATGATTACCTTGCCGGACCCCGAAAATAAAGAGCGCTTGCTGGTAATAGTGTTGAAGGTAGAATTAGGCCGCCCTCCGACGATTAAAGTTGACCTAAAGGGTGAAAACCCCCGTATTCAGATAGATCTGCTGCTGGAGGGGGAGATTATCAGCACCCAAAGCAGTACTAATTATGAAAGTGGGGTTGAAAAAGCTGAGCTTGAACAATATGCAGGCAGTATTATCAATAATGAAATACTCGCAGTCATTCAGAAGACTCAGCAGGAATACCAAAGTGATATTTTCGGCTTTGGCGATCATACCCGTTCCTTTTTCTGGACCTGGTCTGCCTGGGAGCAATATAACTGGTCGGAAAAATATCCCCAGGCGGAAGTAGAGGCTAAGACAACCGTTAAAATTCGCCGGACTGGACTCAAGATCAGAACAAGTCCTCTCCCGGAAGTAAAGGGTGGTGAGGGCCCGTGAGAAACTTTTTGTTGGACTTCTTCATTTGGTTGATTCCCCTGGTTATCGGTTTTTACACCCTGACATATGCCAGATGGCTGTGGCAAAAAAAACTCAAATTCGGGGCTTGCGGAGTAGGTGTGCTGGCCTTGCTTGCCGCCCTGTATCCCGGCTATGTTCTCTTTTTTATCCATCGTTAAGATACAACTTTGGAATAAAGTCGTTAAACCATAAAGAAAACTTGGCTTACGC
>DHRG01000049.1:82062-92835 GCA_002408285.1 Peptococcaceae bacterium UBA5318
TACTATCATCCTATTAAGACTTATACTTTCCGCTAGTACAAAAAAAGCCCCCTGGGTTTGGGGCTGACACGAAAAAATAAAGCATAACAGATTGGAGGGTATAAACAAAGCATATCATATTCCTTAAAAATCAACAACACTATGAAGAAACAGAAAATATATGTTTCTTTACAATGAAGCTATAGGCTTTGCAATAAAATAACAAAATCACCCGGCGCTACATATCATATATGGCAAATATCCTTTTAAGGAGATGTGTCTTATGCAATATGTAGTTCAGGCGGGCGATACTTTATTCGCTATCGCCCAGAGATTTGGCACAACGGTCGACGCGATAGTCCGTGCGAACAATATACAGGATCCTAACAATATTTTTGTCGGTCAGGTACTGACAATTCCAACTGGCGCCGCCCAACCGACTCCAAAGCCGCCTTCGCCGCCTTCGCCCCCTTCTACGGGCGCGTGTCCGGAATTACGGCTTGGTTCACGGGGGTCTGCGGTTATTCGTCTGCAAAATTTATTAAGAAATGCGGGCTTCAACCCGGGACCCGCGGACGGTGTTTTTGGCCGGCGCACAGAAAATGCGGTGCGAGCTTTTCAGGCCCGGCAAAGGCTGACCGTTACGGGTGTTGTAAATATAGCGACTTGGCGCGCTTTAGGGGAGAATTGCGGAATAACGCCTCCTCCTACACCCCCCACACCTCCCACGCCTCCGGGTCCGCCCCAGGAATTTCACTGCCCAATTTTGCGGTTGGGCGCTGTCGGACCGGCAGTAAGGTTTTTACAAAGGCTCTTAAAGGAAAAAGGCTTTTATAACGGTGTGGTGGACGGCGATTTTGGAGGCAGGACGGAGCGGGCGGTTCGCCAATTTCAGCGTCAGCAGGGGCTCGCTGTTACGGGAGTGGTGAATGAAGCCACCTGGAGAGCTTTGGGGGCAAACTGCGCGTTGGAACCTCAACCTCCCAGCGGCACGCCTATCGCTACCGCTGTAGGGAGAGGGCTGCGGCATATTTTGTTTACCAATAAGCGAGTCTATGAGAACGGAGAAAATGTAAGGATATCACTAGTTAAAACGAATATTACTTCTGATGAAATCAATCTAAGGTATAATACCAGTCAGGTTATTGAAGTAACAATAACCGATTCTTCCGGAAATGTTGTCTGGGTATTATCGCAAAATAGACAGTTTGCTCAGTTCTCCAGATTGATAACGATCTTTCCCGGCGGAACTCAATTGCTTACGGAAAATTGGAACCAGTTGAATAACGCAGGCCGCCCGGCGCCTCCCGGGACTTATCGGATTAGAGTAGAAAATCTTGCGACTGACGTTAGTTTAACGGTGCAAATAGAAATACGGTAATAGTAGGCAAGGTGCTGCCTTGAGGGCTTCGAATCTTCGACCGGAACATTCTAAGCCGCCTTTTCAGAGAAAAAGTGACCGGGCTCAATGCGCGTCCATGCTTAATTCGCCCTAACGCCGCCGTCCATGGCGGCGTTTCCCTTTTTCTTTCTCAAGACGGCAAGAATGTTGGACCGGCCTACGATAGAACCCTCTGCGGCAGCATCTTGCCCCTAGTGGGATTATAGCGCTTTAAGCTGTTTACTCCATGATTTCTCCAACCTCAATAATATGATCATCAGGATCATAGAATCGGATAACCCTTTGACGCCAGGGTTGTTCAACTACTTCATGAATAAATTTTATTCTTTTTTATTTCTCCATGTTCATTACCAAGTAAACTTTTATAATGCTCCTTCACGCAAGGGACTAACCCCTTGGCCAGCTTCTCGCGCTGATCCGCGCCCGGAGCGGAAATGCGATGTTATATGAAGTTGTCAGCCACCTCTTCGATCTGCTTAATGTCAGATTAAAATTCGTTTCATATAATATAATAATCATTATGGATAATATGGTCATATTGGTCTATAATATACTTAATGAAATTATAGGTGGTGAATAAAATGAATCTTCTTGAAGAAAAATCCATCAGTATTGCAAAACAAGACTTTCCAAATATTGTACGTCAAGCTGCCAAAGGGCACGAAGTTATAACTAGTAATTTTAAAACTTTTGGTAGCAGTAAAGTTTCTATCATCTCTACTGAGATGTATGAAGAAGTTCTTGATAGGGGCTACAAATTTAATCCTGTAATTGATGAAGACCCTGATGGGAATGGGTATACCATTTCCATTGATGAATTGCTTATTCATGGAGAAGGGCCTACACTTATTGATGCACTTCATGACCTTGCTGAAAACCTTATAGATTATGCTCAAGATTATTTAACCAGAGTTGATTTCTTCCGGCAAATTGAAAACCGCAAATACCATTACCCTTACCTTCGAAGAATCGCTAAACTCACAGATTTAAACCAGGTTATGGAGGTAATCGCAGAATGCCATACCAATTTACAACAGGCGATATCAAATCAATCGCTAAAAGGCTAGGGTTACAACAAATTAACGCTAAAAAATGGAATGGCATTGACCTAAATGGTAATTTTCTTCAAACCTACATTCATGATCACGGGGATGGGGTTTCCATTTTACCTGGCACCGCAAAACAACAAGCTACACAAATGGGCTTCAAGGATTTGGAAGATATGTATGACTTCTTAATAAACGCAAAACGAAAAAGATAAATCATTTTTTATAGGACAGTTTATATTACTTCGAAACTGACAATTTCACATAACTCCTTTTATCCGCAACTATATTCGAAATAGTAACTATATTGTTTTATGACCTGCTATCATTGGACAAGGTGCTGCCAGAGCGGTGACTATCTGAGGCCAGCAAAACATTCTTAGGCGACGTTAGCTCTTCCGAACTGAGCCTTAGAATGTTCTGGCGTTAAGATTCGGAACCCGGCGGTAGCACCTTGTCCAGGTGCCTAAAATAAACTTGGCTGCTGTTCTTCATAGAGTTGCACAAAATTTTTTCCCTTGCTTTTAGCGGTATACAGGGCTGAATCCGCTTTCTGGATGACTCCCTCTATGGTTGCGGCATCGGTTGGATAGCAGGCAATACCTTGGGAAATACTGATTTGGCTGTAAGTTAATAGCTTTGGGTTGACTAAGACGTTATTACGGATTCTGTCAGCGATTTCTTTACTGACCTCTTTAGGGGTCTGGGGCAGGATAATTGCAAATTCATCCCCTCCGAAGCGGGTAACAATATCGGAAGAACGCGTACATTCCTTGATAATCCCCGCCACAATTTTTAAAACAAAATCACCGTGGTGATGTCCCTGGGTATCGTTAAGGTTTTTAAAATTATCCAGGTCCATTATGATGAGTGAATGGGGCGTATTGGATTGGACAAGCTTATCCATGACAAAATTAAAATAGCGCCGGTTATGGATCTTGGTAAGCGAGTCCTGATTAGCCTGCCTAAAATATGTCAAATGGAAATGCTGCGTTACAAGATCAATATAAAAAGCCAGGATAAATAAGGATACGATTTCCAAAATGAGAGGTTTAAGCGGAAGTGTTTTGATGATGCCAGTCGATAAATATAAGCCGCCCGACAGAGATGTAATCAGGAAGGTAGGGCCTAGGCGGTTGCGAAACGCCACAACTGTAATGGGGAAAAGATAGAGGATCCCGAGGGGTAAGCCATAGTTTGGCGCGTAATAGATAAATAAGCTGATGAGGACTAAGTCTAGCCCGATCGTTACCGGAATGAATTTATTAATAAAAGCTTCCATCCGCGGCCATATTTGAAGGCAGCCGGCATACAGGAACGTACAACCGGACAAGTAGTATATTTGCCGCGGCAGATAGGGATCCATCAGAAGAAAGAAGGGCAGGAAAAGGACACATACCAATAAACGGAGAAAGGGAACGCTATATTTGGTATTACGTTGCAGGTAGCCTTTCAAAGTACTTCCCCACCTTTTTGATCTATTTCTAATATTCGTTAAATTTCCCCAATAACCTCTTATTTTGATCGGATAAAGAGTTTTTATTTTACTGCGGCCAATACTTTTGATAAGGATAGATCGCTATCGCTATAGAGAGAATCAGGAGGTGGGGGCGAATGTGGAAATGGCCCTGTAAACAGTCACTACTTCTTACCATAGGAATACACTAAATCAAGAAGATCAGGATCGCTGACCGTATTGACATTGGCAGGCAGGACATTCTCATCGCCGCTGACGGTCCCACAGCCCTGATTGCGTTTGGCTACGCTCTTCCAGGAAACTTGCAGATTTTTGCCGCAAAATACCCCTGAGGAATCACAAATTGCATTGACAGTCAATTGATCCAGGATGATATTTTGTTCCATTAAGCTTTCTCCTCCTTAAAAAAGGCCTCAATCAACCGGCTCAGACGCTCTTGCTCGTTTGATCCCGCCTCCGCTGAAGTTAACATATCAATCCGATCGGGGTCTTCCAGATGATTAGCCATTTGTTCCAGGGCATTGCTGTCGCCGCTGATGTTGCCCAGACCTTGATTTGTTTTACTATGACTATCCCAATCCAATAACAGGTTTTTGCCAATATTGACGGCGGAAGCATTTTCCACCATTGAGATTTTGACGACTCCGATATTTAGGTTAAAAGTAAGGGGCTGCACCATACTGAACCTCCTCATAAGCCCTGTTGGCAATGTAATATATTTACCGCGGTTCCTTTTTGTTAATTTAAATGGTGTGCTGTTAGAAAAAGGTTGTGATTTGTTTGTCAAGTTTTATCAATATCGGGGTCTTTACCGTCAACACTGTTACGGAAAATGGATCGGTGTCCGCCGGTGATAATGCTCATGGTGATGTCCAAAAGCATTTTAAATTAAATCAGGGCTTTGGCGTTGTTTTTGGCAATGGGGACTTGATACCGGGCAATTTAAATTTTGTTTGTGACAATGATTTACTGGATAGTCATAATATGCAGAATTTAGCCAGCCCCAGTATTAATCCGGAGATTACAGGAGTAGCGACTTAAAGCAATTGAAAATACAATATAATGCAAAAGGAAAGCCCGGATCATCAAAAATCTGATCCCGGGCTTATATTATGCCTTTAGATTACCCTGGCCTTACCGTTGACGGGAAGTGATGTCCGCATAGCTGATGTTGCGGGTGTGGAGGGTGTGGCACCAAGTTGTACGGGTCTTGCCGAAAAAGGCCAGGAAGACGATGGGGATCCATGCGTAGAGAAAGAATGGATAGTGGATGAAAGTCCATTTAACGACTTTACGCGGCAGGTTATCCATCCAGATCACCAGAAAAGGATACAACAATTGGAGCGTACTGACCAATTCCCACACAAAGGGTGGCCAGATGTACTGAAAGATGGGAGTAAATATATTAAATACATAGGCGTTCAAAAGGCCTACAATTGTGAAGAAACCCATCCCAACAACCAGAAGCGGTTGGATAATAACGATTGTGGCGTCAAACAGGATAGGGTCTTTTTTGGACCAAGCTTCTTTCAAAAAGTCCACACAATAGGTACGGAATAATTCCACATGTCCTAAAGCCCAGCGCCTCCGCTGATTCCAAGCCTGCTTAAATGTAAGGGGTTTTTCATCGTAGACAACGGCCTCATAAGCTAAAACGGTTTTATGACCGAGAAGCAGGGCTTTAAAACTAAATTCCATATCCTCCGTCAAGGAGGTAACACCCCAGCCAATTTCTTTCAGTAAATCTGTGGAAATAGCCATGCCTGTTCCGCCCAGATAATTGGACAGACCCAGGTTGTAACGGGATAATTGCAGCATGCGGTTAGATACCCAAAAAGACATGGCAAAAGCGGCGGTGACCCAGGTGTCATTGGGATTTTTTGCGTCTATATAACCTTGTACCAAGGTGGCTCCGTCACAGATACGGTTGTTCATATGTTTCAAGAACTGGGGATCCACCAGATTATCGGCATCGAAAATAACTACGGCGTGGTATTTTTTTTCCATATGAAACAACTTATTAAAAAACCACTCCAGGGCATAACCTTTCCCCTTCTGGGCAGTGTCGTAACGTTCATAAACGGTTGCTCCATGGTTTCGTGCTGTTTCAGCCGTATTATCATCACAGTTATCCGCGATCACGAAAATATCATAGAGATGATCCGGATAGTCAAGGGCTTTAAGATTATCTATCAACGGGCCTACCACCATGGTTTCATTGTGGGCAGGGACGACCACCGCGAAGACTTTTTTAGGATCATGCCGCTTGGGGATCCTAAATTCCACCAGTCCCGCAGTACCAAGGATGAAAAAATAGACCGCCATTACGGCAAAAATGATCTGGGCCGGAATCATTATTATATCTAAGGGCATATTGAATAAGATATTGGTTTCCAATTGAATTTTCCTCCATGTGTTTTCATTGAAACAAAAAGCTTCTGGATGACATAAAGCCCCTGGATGATTATAGCATTTTTTTACCAAAATGTGAATGCGAAAATATCACTTCTATATAACTTAGGATGCCATAAGAACACCGGATATATTATTGTAAAGTATGGGTAAGTTGTAAAATGAATGCCTAAGTATAAAAAAACAGGATGGCACAAGGCGGGCTTTAAAAGTAGTTTGCAAATCGGCTATTTAAACTATACAATGGAAGAAATGGCGGAATATTAGAAACTACAGTTATATTTCGGTAAAATATTCCAGTAAATTCAAAAAGATCATCATGAAAGAAGGTTTTTTATGGACGTAAAAATCATTAACACATTTATTGATGCTACAGTAAATGTTATTAGGAATTTTGCCCAAATTGATCTAAGTTTGAAGGGACGTCCGACGTTGATTGACTCGCCGATCAAGGCTTCCCATGTTACCGCGATTATTGGGATAAACGGCGCTTTTGAGGGAAACTTATTTATTTCTATGCACAGTGATTCGGCTGCTAAATTGGCCGGCAACGTCTTAGGGATGGAGCTGACAGAAGATAATGGAATGATTGAAAGCTGTATTGGAGAAATCGCTAATATGGTTGGCGGTACGACTATCACCAAATTATCCAAGGAATACTTGATCAATATAACCCCGCCAACTATTATTAAAGGTGATAAAATGAAGCTGACTTTAACTAATAAGATCATCGCGGTCAATTTTGGTTGTGAGATCATTACGGATTTAATGTTAGGAGTAAGTCTTCGAGATACCCAAACCTAACAAAAAACATGCCTGAAAGGGTTTAAAGGAATAGCCCGGGGAGTAAGATGATGGAATCATTAAACGGGGTTGTTGAGAGAATTACTTTTTTTAATGAGGATAACGGATATAGTGTGATAAAAATAAAATCACAGGCCTTTCCAGAACTCGTTACTGTCGTGGGAAAGATGGGCTGTGTCAACATAGGCTCCGTACTTAATTTACAGGGCCAGTGGATTTTTGACAGTAAATACGGAAAGCAGTTTGAGGCGCACATTTTTACTGAAGCAGTTCCCGCAACTACCGCCGGGATTGAGAAGTATCTGGGAAGCGGGCTGATCAAAGGGATCGGGCCTGTGAATGCTAAGCGGATCGTCAAGAGGTTCCGGGCGGATACGATCCGGATAATTGAAGAAGAACCGGGGCGTTTACATGAGGTTGAGGGAATCGGCCCCAAAAGGATAGAAATGATCAAAAAAGCTTGGGAGGAGCAGAAAGAGATAAAAAATGTGATGCTCTTCTTACAGGATCATGGGGTATCGACAGGTTTTGCGGCGAAAATATATAAGCAATATGGGAATAGCAGTATTCAAGTGGTTCGCGAGAATCCTTTCCGGTTAGCGGATGATATCTGGGGGATCGGCTTTAAGACTGCCGACGGCATTGCGCAAAATTTGGGCTGTGATCCGAATTCCTACGAGCGCTGCCGCGCAGGGATTTTATATATTTTGAATCAACTGGCCGGGGAAGGGCATTGTTATCTGACCAGTTTGCAAATCCGCCAAACGGCTGTGGAGATGCTGGAAATCAAGGAAGAAACGATCCTGGAAACTGTAGGCCATATGCTGGAAGATCAGTCTGTGGTGCGGGAAGGCGAAGATACGTATTATTTGCCTTCTTTATATTTTTGTGAAACAGGGGCGGCCCGGAAGATCCGCGACATTATGGCTGCGGTGAACAGGTTTGGTCAAATTCCCATTGAGAAGATTATTGCGGAAGTTGAGAAAGAAAACAATCTGTCGTATGACAAAATCCAGATTGAGGCGATCCGTACCGCAGCCGGTTCTAAGTTCATGATTTTAACAGGCGGTCCGGGTACAGGCAAAACTACCACCACCAAGGCGATTTTAAAAGTATTTGCAAAGGCGGGGGCCCGGATCCTATTGGCCGCGCCAACCGGGAGAGCCGCCAAAAGACTGGCGGAAGCGACCGGCATGGAGGCCAAAACTATTCATCGCCTCCTGGAATATAAACCGCCTCAGGGATATCAGAGAAATACAGAAAATCCGCTGACATGTGATGTCTTGATTATTGATGAAGTTTCGATGGTCGATATTGTCCTGTTATACAATTTACTAAAAGCTGTCCCCGACGAGGCTGTAGTGATTCTGGTAGGTGATGCGGATCAGTTGCCCTCGGTGGGTCCGGGCAATGTTTTGCGGGATATGCTCGAAGCGGGTTGTCTTACAACGGTAAAGCTCACCAGGATTTTTCGGCAGGCCGGGGGCAGCCTGATTATCACCAACGCTCACCGTATCAATAGGGGAGAGTTTCCCGTCCTGAAGGGAGAGCGGGGGAGTGATTTCTTCTTCCTGCCGGAAGAGGAACCCCAAAAAATTGCGGAATTGATAAAAACATTATGCGCTAAACGGCTGCCCAAGTACTATCATGTCGATCCAATTTACGATATTCAGGTTCTGACTCCGATGCAGCGGGGGGAAGTAGGCGCCCGTCATCTCAACGAAATATTACAGGAAAGTCTGAACCCCTCCCCAAGCTCAATTTTGCATAATGGCCAGCGGTACAAGCTGTATGATAAGGTGATGCAGATCAAGAATAATTATGATAAAAATGTTTTCAACGGCGACGTAGGGAAAATCACCCAGATTAATCTGGAAGAGAAGACGGTCTTTATCACCTTTGATCAAAATGAGGTGCAGTATGAGGTGGGGGAACTGGATGAAGTCGTACTGGCTTATGCCGTTACCATTCATAAAAGCCAGGGCAGCGAGTATAAAATCGTTGTAGCCCCGTTTGTGACCCAACATTACATGATGCTGCAAAGAAACCTGCTTTATACTTGTGTGACAAGAGCTAAGAACATTATGGTTTTAGTAGGTTCCAAGAAAGCCGTTGCCATGGCTCTTAGGAATAACAAGGTAGAGCAGAGGAATACCCTGTTAGCAAAAAGGCTGCAGGAGCTTTTTGAAAAGAGCTGAGTTAGGGCTAAGTTAGCATTAAAATCACCTTCTGTGGTTAGTATAACTATTATGATCATTATTATGAAGGCGTGAAGGACCCGATGAGTTCTCTGACTTATCGTGAGATTTTTGGTAAATTGGTCAGGTCGGCCTATGATGGGAATATAGAAGAGGAAATACAATATCTGAATCCTGACGGCAGCGAAGTGGTGAACCGCTATGTCAAGCATGCTGCCGGGAGGGGGGAGTCCGGCAAAATTATTTTTAAGGTCCGGGACTGCCGGCAGGAAACAGATTGCCGGGAGAATGAATGCCAGGCGGCTTGTCTGTTTAATGCCATAACTAAGGATGAAAAAGGGAATGTAGTCATTGATGATGAATGCTGTACAACTTGCGGAGAATGTGTAGAGGCGTGCAAATATGATAGTTTGATTGATAAAAAAGAGTTTATCCCCATCGTGGAACTCTTAAAAAACAAAAAGGCGCCGGTTTACGCCATCGTGGCGCCTGCTTTTATCGGTCAATTCGGTGAACATGTTACCCCCGGCAAACTAAGGGCTGCCCTAAAGCGGCTGGGTTTTTACGGTATGGTTGAAGTGGCTCTTTTTGCTGATATGTTAACGCTCAAGGAAGCGCTGGAATTTGATACCCACGTTCAGCAAGAGGGGGATTTTGTTTTGACAAGCTGCTGCTGCCCTTTGTGGGTAGCTATGATTAAAAAGGTCTATCAGGACTTGGTTCCCCATATTTCGCCTTCGGTATCGCCAATGGTTGCTTGCGGCAGGGGAGTTAAAAAAATGCATCCCGAGGCCAAGGTGGTTTTTATCGGTCCTTGTATTGCGAAAAAAGCGGAGGCTAAAGAAAAAGACGTTAAAGATGCGGTGGATGTGGTTTTAACTTTTCAGGAAATAGCGCAGATTTTTGAGGTTCTCGGAATCAAACCTGAGGAGATGGAAGATGACGAGAGAGAACACTCCTCAAACGCGGGCAGAATTTATGCCCGGACCGGAGGAGTAAGCGAGGCCGTAACCTTAACCTTGGAGAGGATCCGTCCGGATAGGGAGATGAAAATTATAACCGCTCAGGCTAACGGGGTTAAGGAATGCCGAAAACTGCTTCAGGACGCTTTAGATCAGAAGATCGAAGCTAATTTCTATGAAGGGATGGGCTGTCTGGGCGGCTGTATAGGGGGGCCGAAGGTGCGGATAGATCCGGGACAAGCTGCGGAATTGGTTGATGAATATGGAAAAGCGGCTGAAAGCGCAACTCCGGCGGATAACAAGTATGTACTGGAATTATTAAAAGTCCTTGGTTATCAGGAGATATCAGAGCTACTGGAGGGTAGAAAGGCTAACCTGTTTAAAAGAAACTTTGCGCCCACTTTAAAGGAAACTTTGCCCCCGCCTGAGCGACACTAATTAAAAACGGGCGAAAGTAAAGGACTGGAAGGAGGGGTCTGCGGAATATTTTGTG
>DHRG01000004.1:0-2368 GCA_002408285.1 Peptococcaceae bacterium UBA5318
CGTTTTGCGACACGCCCTTCAGTCGCTCACTGATCAGCAATATAAATACTGGAAAAACTTATATTATTATTAACGTTACCACATGGGCAATACAATGTCAATTTTTTCGATCCACTGACTTGTAGGAGCAGCTTATAAAGTAAGTTGACAAACCACTAGTTCATGATAACATCTTTCAATTTACGCTTAGGAACGTGGTGGATCTGTTTTTGATCACGCCAGTATTTTATATCGCCGTCACGTGCAATTTCGTCGATAACAACCGTCTCCTTTGGTCTGCCTAAAGCAATTACCAGCAGTATTTCATAGTCTTCCGGCACGTCCAAAAGCTCCCGCAGTTGTGCTTTTTGAATATTGCCAAACATGCATCCGCCAAAGCCCATTTCCACTGCGCCGAGTAAAATGGTCTGGGCCGCGATACCGTAATCGATCACCGTCGTCATTGGATATCCCGCATCCTGCACGATGACGATATAGGCCGCCGGCCGTTCACCGGCAGCGGGTCCCGGCCAATCTTGCAAATATCCGGCCCAGCCCAAAGTGCGGAATATCTTTTCGTTTAATTCCCCCGTACAAGACAGATAATACTTCAGCGCCTGCTTATTAGCGCCCGAGGGAACCAGTCTGGCGAGATCAACCAGCGCGAGCAGCGTCTCCCGGCTAATGGGCTCATGTTCGAAAAAACGGCGGTAACTGCGGTTCTTCCTTACGATATCTTTAAACATACCTTTCTCCCCCTTTTTCACTTCTGGTTTCTTTCCGCAAGCACCCGGCTTAATGGCTTGCCGCCCACGCCAATATTGTCATACTCATTTTCTTTCAAATATACCACAAAAGACTGGGGAGGAATATTCAGTATCCCACTGGCGGTTTTTGTAAGTTCCCTAATCAGCGTGTCTTTTTGTTCCTTCGTTATTTTCCCTGATTCCACCTTAATAACCGGCATCGTCATTCACCTCCTTATATAAAGATCGATATGCCTTTGGCCCCAAGATTTGTCTGTTGGGTGCAAAAAAAAACGCTAGTGGTCGGTTTTACAGTTAACACACCCCTGCTGTTCCCATTCATCTTCATCCTTGCTGTCCTTAGGCGCCTTTGCATGTAGCGCATAAGCGATGGCCCCGATGATGCAGCAGATACCGCAAAACAGAACGGTGGGTCCGACGCCCAGACTGTTGGCAAAAAATCCGGTGAACAGATTTCCAAAGGGCGTCGTGCCCATGTTGGCCATGGTGTAGAAACTCATGAGCCGGCCCCGTTTGCTGTCGTCGACAATGGTTTGCAGGATGGTATTGCTGCACACCGACTGCAGCATCATGCCGAAACCCACGGCGGTAATAACGACAAGGGAAAGCCAGAAAAGCTTTGAGACGGAGAATAAAATCAAGCCGCCACCCAGGGTGAAGGAAGCGAAAATAAGCAGGCGGCTCAGTTTATCACTGGTGGCGCACGTGGTAAGAAAGACGGAGGCGATGAGGGAGCCGACACCGTTGGCAAACATCAGATAGGCCAGGGTGTCCGGACCACCTTCCAAAATTCCCCCGGCGAACATCGGCATCAGGGAAATATACGGCATACCGACAAAGCTTACCAGCGCCACCAGCAACAGGACCGAGCGGATAGTGCCGGACGTAACAGCATATTGATACCCTTCCCGTAATTCTGTCCAGATTTTTTGCGCAGGCCGGGCCGCTTTTTTCGCCTGTACCGTCATGGAAAGCAAAGCGAAAATAACGGCGACGTAACTAAGGGCATTTAACAGAAAGCACATCCCTTCCCCCAGGAACACGATCAGGATACCGGCCACGGACGGCCCCAGCAATTTCCCGCCGTTGACCAACGAGGAATTCAGCGCAATGGCGTTAGCCAGGTCTTCCTTTTCTTCAATCATATCAATGATAAATGATTGCCGTACCGGCATGTCAAAGGAATTGATAATGCCCAGACACGTGCCCAGGGCAATAATCTGCCAGACCTGTACCTGCTCCGTCAGCACCAGTACAGCCAGAATTGCTGCCTGCAGCATAGCCAGAGACTGGGTAATAACCAGCAGTTTATGCTTAGACAGGCGATCGGCCAACACCCCGGCAATCGGCGACAGCACCAGGATGGGAATCTGACTGGCAAAACTGACCGTACCCAGCATCAGGGCGGAATTTGTCAGACGGTATACCAGCCAGCCGATGGTAATGCGCTGCATCCATGTTCCGATCAGGGAAACACCCTGACCAAAAAAGAACAAGGCATAATTGCGGTGTTTTAAGGCGCGGAAAGGCGGATAAGCGGACATTGCCTGCGTTATCTTTCCATACATGTTATTCACTCCAATTGATCATCCCTTTATAAATCTAAAAGTACCACAATATAG
>DHRG01000004.1:2496-39125 GCA_002408285.1 Peptococcaceae bacterium UBA5318
CTATATTGTGGTACTTTTAGATTAGCCTGATATAATGTATATGTAACTATAACTTCTGAATCCTGACTCCTGAATCTTACGAAAAACGATGGAGGTATCTTATGCAGGAACGACCTTATATGGGAAAATGGCTCTCGATCCTGTACCGCACCGGACAAGCTTATTTTGATAAATGGCTCAGCCGCTATGGAATCGGCGATAAGCATTATCGTTATTTGCTATTCCTCTATCGCCAGGAAAGCGTAACCCAGGATGCCATGAGCAAGCATTTCTATGTGGATAAGGCCACGACGGCCCGGGCGATATTGGAACTGGAAGAGCAGGGCTATGTATACCGGCAGGTTGATCAAAACGACAAACGGGCCTATCGGGTTTTTCTGACAGAAGCGGGGCGGGCTATGGAACCGGTTATCCGCTCGGCCTTAAATGATTGGGCGGAAGTACTGACCAGTAATTTAACAGAGGACGAACGCAAAACAGCCTACGACCTGCTGGAAAGGATGGCTAATAATGTTGTTGCCATGAAAGAGCAGGATTTTCCGCCACGCAGGGTTTGAGTTCCGTCAAATCCCCTCGGATATGGAGCCTAGTACTCTGTAAACTCTAAAAGTGCAAATTAAATTCGCGGGATTTTTTCGCAAAGCAAGGCGGAGGAGGCGCGCATATCGGCCATATGTAAGCTGACGACAACGCAGCATTGCGGAAAAAGACCGTGATGGTAATGGTAGTTTTAGGGTTTACAGAGTACTAGCCCCTTCCACACTGATCAGACGCCCTGCCGGGAGGCCGCGGTGGCATTGGATCTGCCGGACGCGTACGGGACAAAGCTGCCCTGGGATTGGTCCCGTTCATGCTTGCTTTTTGACAGCAAACTCCCACAATATTTTATTTTTTCTGTACCTGCTTATTTGATGTTCATTGATATATGCTATTTCCCAGGCCCGGAAAAGCTCAGCCAATTGTGTTTTGTCAAAAAACCGCTTCAGACTGCCTGCGTTATTATAATAATTCGGCTCGATTACCGTGCCCAAACCAGCGCCGTGATTAATATCCTTTACCGAATTAACCCTGGCCAATAAATACCCGTGATTAACCAGAACCCGCTTAATATCAGCCAAAATGTTCCGGGTGTCCGACCAGGAAAAATAATGCAGGGAAAGATCGGCAATAATAATTTGCGCACTCTCCCGGGCGAAAGGCAACCCTTCCCGCATGTCAAAAAGCCTTGTGTCCGGGTTGGCAATAAAATTGGTCAGCCTGTGCAGCGCTTCCGGTGAAAAATCACAAGAAATCACCTTATAGCCCCGTTCAGACAAATAAAGGGTATCATTGCCAAACCCGCATCCCAGGTCAATAATCGGCATATCGCGGGAGGCCTTTAAAATATCGGCGTATTTGTCCAGCCACAAATCATAGACCGGTTTCTTATCACCAAGTGACTGGTACAATTCATTCCAATGTTCTCTTTGGTCGTGCATCTTGTCCTCCCTGCGGCGGCGCCGGGACAGCTGAACAATAAGGCCAAAGAAGTTGCTTCCCCCACAACCTCCTTGGCCTTCAGCTTCTTTTGATCAGCCGCCCTCATCAATTCCTGTATGAGCAATATTTGCTATTGCAAGTAAATGGTAGTACGATTTTCTTTTCTTGTCAAGCACCCGTTCTTTTATTAATATCTTTGCCATAAGTTAGCTGTTCCCGGATAGACAAAACCATAAAAAGCATGGTACAATACGATATATGGTGATTAGCGAAAAGCTAAAAACATATGGTGCCGTAAGTCTCAAAATAGTAAACGCCGGAGCTTGCCGTTGCCGGCGAGTTCTTTTAGGCAAAAACAGTATCGACTAAATATATTGCTGATCAGCATAGCTGAAGGCCGGTTACGTCCGCACGGACACCGGTCTTTTTTTATTGTTACTTGCCGCACTCCCCGCCGCAAAACCATGCCCAAACGAAATGAAAGGAAGTATGTATGCATGAAAAAAGGTTTCCGTCTGTCAACCCTCTTCATCATTCTCCTGGTAACGACCGCATTTATCCTTACCGGCTGTACGGGGGGCGGCGAAAAACCGTCCGCCGCCCAGGCTGATGATGCTAAGCCGAAATTCGTCAATGGCAAACTGACCAAAGAATTCAATTTAAAAGTCCCCACCCAAACCGGTTTTAATGAAATTTATATCGGCGACCACCTCGGTTTTTACAAGGAAGTTGGCCTAAACATTGAATATACCGGGTCCATCAGCGGCGGCATGCTGGCTCAGTCGGTCATCAAGGGCGACAATCACCTCTTTGCCGCAGGCCACATTTTAACCATCGCCCAGGCCCGTCAGGCCGGCGCAAAAATCAAGGTGGTGCTGCAGGGTTCCTTCGACAATTCCGATACCGACAAAATCCACATGACCTGGCTCGTGCGTGAGGATAGCCCCATCAAATCGGCCCAGGATTTAATTGGCAAGAAAGTTTCGATCAATTATATCGGCAGTTGTACTGAATTGTTATTTTCCGAATATTTACGGCAGAATGGCGTTTCCCGCGATCAGGTCACCTTCGTCACCATGCCCGACGGTCAGGCGGAAAACTCGTTACGGCAAGGCCTTATTGATGTCGCCGGTATCCACAACATCTTTACGGTGTCTGCGCTCCAGCGCGGCGGCGTCCGCCCGCTGACCGATACCTTCAGCATCGGTACGAAGGCCGGCAACGGCCCTGCCAGTTCTTATTCCGTCCGCGCTTTCAGCGAAGATTTCATCCGCAATAATCCTGATGTTGTCAAAGCCTATATTGCCGCCACGGTCAAAACCCAGCACTGGATTAATAACAACTATGCCGAAGCCTTAAAAATAGCCGCGGCCTACCTGAAAATCGATCCGGAAAAAGCCACCGGTACCGTTTATCCGCCGGAAAATGCCATTGATCCGGAAAAAATAAACTTTTGGATCAAGCTCATGGAACAAAATAATTTTGTCCAACCCGGCAGCGTTGATCCCGCAGACTTGTATACGAATGATTTAAATCCCTATTACACCGGCGAAATCAAAGAATAAATCCAGCGAAATTTTCCCTATCAGCTAAAAAACCATTTCAGGGCAAAATCACCCTGGAATGGTTTTTCCCACCATAGGAGTCGTGATGGAACTTATTTCGTTCACGGGAAAAATATTGGGCAAATCCTTTGCGCCATTGCCGCCGGATTAGTGCTGAAAATCGGCGACCGGTTGGCACCGGAAGCCGGAAAACTGTTGAAGTATTGTGTTTGCCGCAGGATTCGCGAAATAATTTCTGTCTAAGGAGTCGACATGCTTACACCATCCGCTGAATTATCCTCTTCCTTCCCCATCATGCGCAATAAAGCCTTTAAGCTATTCTGTTACGCCCGGGTGTTTACTGCGCTTGCTTATCAAATGCTGACCATCGCCATAGGCTGGCAAATGTATGCCCTTACCGGCAGCACCTTCTATCTGGGGCTGGTGGGACTGATGCAATTCCTGCCGATGATCGCCCTTACCCTGATCGCCGGTCATGCGGTCGACTCCTATGACCGCCGCTTAATCATTCGGATGTGTCAATTTACAGCCAGCGCAGGCATCTTGATTTTAGCCGTCGGCAGTTACACCAACTGGTTAAGCAAGGAAAACATCCTGCTCATTGCCTTTCTTGTCGGTGCGGCCCGCGCTTTTGAAGGGCCGGCCATGCAGGCTTTGCTGCCAAGCCTGGTGGATGCGCCGGCCTTTCCCCAGGCCGTGGCCTTGGCTTCCTCCTCTTTACAGACGGCCACCATTATCGGCCCGGCCTTGGGCGGGCTGCTTTATGCCCATAGTCCTACTTTGGTCTTTTCGCTCGCCAGCCTGCTGTTTTTAATATCCAGCCTGCTTATCTCCTTAATCCAAGTAGACCTGGCGCCACAAACACGTGAACCTGTCACCCTAAAATCCCTATGTGCCGGCATCACCTTTATCCGCAGCAAACCTGCCGTCCTGGGGGCCATATCCCTCGATCTGTTCGCGGTCCTCCTGGGCGGCGCAACGGCTCTATTGCCCGTATATGCCCGGGAAATTCTGGCCATCGGCCCCGCCGGCATGGGCATCCTGCGCGCGGCGCCGGCGGCGGGAGCACTGCTGATGTCCGTATTTCTGGCGCATCACCCCCTGCGAAAGCGCGTGGGACGCACCATGTTTATGGCCGTCATCGTCTTCGGTCTCGCCACCATTGTGTTCGCGGTATCGACCTCCTTTATCCTCTCCCTGGCCGCCTTGTTCGTACTCGGCGCAGCTGATCTGATCAGTGTGGTTATCCGCTCATCACTGGTGCAATTACAGACCCCCGATGAAATGCGCGGCAGGGTCAGCGCCATAAATTCCATGTTTATCGGCACCTCCAACCAGTTGGGCGAATTCGAATCGGGCCTGACCGCGGCTTGGTTCGGCGTTGTCCCCTCGGTGCTCCTGGGCGGTACCGGCACGATTCTCGTAGCCGTAATCTGGATGCGCGCTTTTGCCGCCCTTGCCCGCATTGAAACGTTACAAAATGAGGGGGACAATCCTTCCGGCAATATATGAAGTGAGACTTAATTCAGGTGGAGTTTTAACTCCATCTGAATTTTAGTCGAACTTATCCTTAACCGACGCTAATACTCCCGCTTGAAGAAGCGGGAGTATTAGCGTCGGTTAAGCTATCGGATAAAGAAGCCGCCCCGTGACTTTTGGAAGGTACGCTTGCTATTATCTAGACTACTTTGTTGAGATCGGCTATCAAGCGCTCAATGTCAACGCCATGAACCAAAGCGCCTTGCCTGATATTTTCCAAATCAGCGCCGGCACAACCCACACACCCCATGCCGTAATTACGAAACACTTCTATTGTTTGCGGATATTTTACAACCACTTCAAAAATACTCATTTCTTCAGTAATTGCCATGGTGTTATCCCTCCTTTCAGAACCCGCCGTCAGGTTTCCCGGAACACCCCGGGAGTTATCTTTTGTAAGAAGGATTAAATTCATTGGTATAAATCTGCTCGGGCTTAATACCGGGCTTAATTTCACCAAACTCCGTTAACAGGTCGATCCACACCTTTACCGTCTCTTCCTTTATGATTCCATCGGGGGCATAGTAACGTATTTTAACATTGTTCGGGTCCAGATTGGCCCTGCGGGCCGTAATTTCCGCAGCTTCCTGCATATGCGCGTTCTGCCAGTTGATGGTATTCGCCATCGCTGTAACAAACCGTCTTACCACATCAGGCTTTTCCTTGATGAATTTTTCCGTAAAATACAGCGGCGTTGCCCCGGCCACATCACCCCAGGGCTCATAATCGCTAAACAAGTAGTCAAATTCCTTACTCGCCCGGAGATCGGCCGGCAAGCGGTTGAAGCCCGCTATGTCAACATCACCCTGCCGTAAAGATTGTTCCATCAGGGTCTCGGGCATGATGATAATTTCAAATTTGCCCCGGGGATCCTGGATGCCGCTGGTGCGCATGTAGCCATAGGGTATATACTCATTGCAGCCTCCGTAGGTAGTGATGCCGATCTTTTTGCCCACCAGATCCTGGGGGCCTTTGATGGGACTGTTTTTCAGCGTAATATACGTATGGTGCGGTATGTCCCTGGTCGTTTCCGACTGAGCCACCACCGCCTTTATTTTGGCGCCGGCGGAAATCCCGGCAATGGTCCTGTTGACGTGGGCGCCACCAATGTCAATTTTCCCGGCCACCACGGAAGCCACCAGCTGTCCCGAGGGAACAACGCCCACATAGTCTAGTTTTATGCCCTGTTCCGCAAAAAAACCTTTTTCCTCACCCACCCAATAAATGACGGTGGAGGTAACATCCGTGGGCGTGGGCACCCGTAATACATCATATTGCTTTCCGTTGACAACTGACGCGCTCTCTTTTTGTTGCCCCCGGGAGCAGCCGGCCATACTAAAGAGCAATAACAGGATAAATACCAGCCCTGCAATCATCTTTCCATATCTCGCCATCTTCCAGACCTCCTTCTTATCCTTTTCAACAGAAAAGAGCAGGCGAAGGACCGGATCTTCCATCCCAGCCTTCAGCCTGCCTGCCGACCAACCACAAAAGCACATATACGCTTGTAATTTACGGGATATCTGCATCTGCAAATCATATTTCTCGCTTAGGACAGCATCTCAATGAACGCCTTGACCCGGGTCATGACCTGGCCCGACGGTGCGCCGGTCTGAAAAGAGCCTTCCAGGTTAATACTGGCAATGCCCCTTTCATGGAAATATTTCCGCCACATCTCCCGGTCCACGCTGGCGAAGGAACAACCGATATAGCCGTACAGGATAATGCCGCGGGCGTTCAGTCTGTTCACCTCATGCTCCAGCACGTTCCGCGCATAAACGCCGGCGCCGGCCCCCGCGTTGTCGTACACCCATCTGGCCAGCGACTCCACGGGGGGAACATCCTCCCGGTACAATTTAAACGGAACGCTGCGTAACCCCAATAAAGCCCCGCCGGCCTCGTCAATGGCCTCATAGATACCGAATTCCTGACCCGTCCCGCCGGCCCATACCAAAGGAATTACCTTCTGTAAATCTGTTTCATTAACCGGCGCGTTTTCCAGTTCTCCCCTTAACAAATCAAGAGCTTCTTCGTATTCTTCCGGTTTGCCGAAATAACTGTTTAAGCCCACATTGAGCATCAAAATAGTCGCCAGACTGCGCACATAAAAAGGATGCTTGCGACGCAATTCAAGTATGGTGCGCATTTTTTCCAGCAAGCGGTTTTTTCTTTGAATCTCGAGCCGCAGCTTCTCTTCGTCAATTTCCCGGCTGCCGGTCAGCCATGCCGCGATATCGTAAATTTGTTCCTCTAAGAAACTGATCAAATCTTCCAGACGCTTGCCTTCCACCGTGGGCCCGCGGTAGACGACATCGTTGTTGTAAACATCATAACCTTCCCGCTTCATAATTTCCCAGGCCAGATTGTAAGGCTCGCAGGCCGAGCTGTTGCCCAGAATGCGGTTTATCGTGCTGGTGTTGCGGCGCAAATGCCATTGCGCGACCGTGCATTTCACCATGGAGCAGGTTTCCACGGGAAACTGATAATAATCTTCCGAAATCAGCATCGTTTCTTTGTCGCTCAAACGACCCATTTCACTAAAAGATACCGGGATCGTATCCAGGGCATAAACTAACGGCACCTGCCAACCGATGGCATTGCACCAAACGGCCTGCTTTCCCCCGTCCCGGTATGCCTTTTCGGCGTCGGGAATATAAGATGCGGAGAGGTCCAGTATTTTATTAACGGCCGGCGAATAACTGTGCACCTTTTTACAATGATCAACATATTCCCGTTGACTGCGGATGTCCTCTATATCCATGCACTTTCCCCCTCTTTGTCCTTCGACAAGGCTTAACACCCCTTTGTCGTTTGTTACTAAACGGATAATTACTCCTGACTGCGGCACAAAGCCGTCTTAATTTTTTTAATCCCGCCCCATCGCATCCCGGGCGTAGCGTTTGGCCTCTGCAAGTTCTTCCTTGGTAAGCAGCGAATCCCGCAGGGTGGTAAATCTTCTGCCAATGATGTTGTTGAGAAAGCGAAAGGTCGGTGACTTCTCTTCCAGCTCTGCCTTCATGAAGCGGATGCACCCGTGGCATTCGGCGTTGCGTACCGTATGCGCCCGGGCGTCGATGCCATGCCGCCAGGCCAGCACGCGCATACCCGCCAGCAGCGGCTCCCGGATCAACCGGAACCACCAATGCCGTTCATAGCACCAAAGCGCGAGCCGGAGCGCGCAATTTTTGCAGGTGATACGAGATGCCTCCTCTGTCATCGTGCCATCTCCTTCTTCCCTTAGACTTACAAGGTGAAAAGACCGGCAAAGTAGCGTCTGCCAGTCTTTTCCGGCTGGTGTTCAGCCTCCTTAAAAGGTAGCGTTGGTTTAAAATCTCAATACAAGTTCCAAACGCGTGGTATGCTCGTCCGGTTTTGCTCCCGGTGCGCTATAGTTGTAATCTTCATAATAGAGTTTGCCATCCAGTTCTTTCGCTAACCTCTTCGTCGCGCCAACCGACCAGAAAGTATAATCCTGACTGCTTGATTTCCAACTGTCCGTATAGAATTTTTGCAACGCGCCCCGTTCAACATCCTTGTATTTAAATTCGTAGAGCACGTCACCCGCATTCTTCAGCGCCCCATAGGCAAGATATGCCTGCCAGGCCTTGTCTTTATCACCGTTTAAGCCCGACACAAATTCCGTACCCAGGTACAAATCCTTGGTAAGTTTCGAATTGACGTTGAAAACAGTGAAGTTTTTATCGTAATTGTAGCCCTGGGAGGCATTTACTTCCACAAGGGCCAAGCCGAAGTTTACCTTTTCGACCGCCGTGTTAAACGCTAAAGCCTGGGTATCATACTTGTTGGGCGATGTGGCACTGTGGTTATAAGCGTTTTGGTCGGAAATCTGCCCAAAATAAGCCGTGGCCTTCACCTTGCCAAAGGCGGTTTTCGCAGTCAAGCCTTCCAAGGCGCCAAACCTGTTATCCACATAATCTGTGCCGGCCCAGGAGGTGGAATTGACGGCCAAGCCATCAAATAATTTAACATCCTGGCGGCCAATTACGAAATTGTAGTTGGGAATATTATACGTGAGATAATACCGGTCCAGCAGGAACCTTCCGTCCTTATCCCCGAATTGGTTTTCACCATTGGCAAAACGAAGGTTAAGGGTCACTTTGTCACTGATTTTATTCACCAGATTTAAACGCAGCCGGTATTTATTGATGTTGTCATCAGGGAAGCCGTCTTTCGCGTAAATATCATAGCGTATACGAAGATCGCCGTTAAACTCAGTTTTCCGCACCAGGTCCGTAACAGGCGCGGCCAAAACCGTGGCCGCACTGCTCATGACGAAGGCCACGGCAAGCACTGCTGCAATTTGCTTTTTCATGCTGTTTTCCCCCTTAAAATTTGTCATAAGTTCGCTTTACTCTTTATCCCAACCGCAAACGGCAACAGGGCAGTATGTATGAGTGTCCACGTTTCCTCTACAGGTTTGCTGCCGGTTGCCGCCGGTTCAGGGAGAGGCCCTTTTTCCTCGCACGGCCCCGTTCACCTCCTTTCCACTTTGCCTCACAACCCCCAAATAACTAAAGGGGCCAGAAACATGTTTGGACATGCTTCTCGCCCCCTTTAGTTATTGACCTAACCAGAGACCGGAGATATATAATTGAAGTTGTACTTCCCCCCGCTCGGAGAAGCGGAGGGGCCAGCGCGGCTGGTACCGAAAAAATTAAGGGGGCTAGGAACATTGTTCCTAGCCCCCTTTAGTTATGTGACTAACCAGAGACTTTGTTTCTCAGCGCCTCACGGAAATTTGACGTTCAGCAACTGCCGGTGTATGTGATACATATTGTAATAAATATTGTCCTTAAAGTCAATATGTTTTTTATGCTTTTTTATGACACCATTTGGGATATAGCCGCAAAAATCATAATTTCGCAAACGTTCAGGCGCCGGATTGGCTTGCGTGCTTAGTCGTTTAATCCTGTCCGCACTGCTGCAAAATCCAGATGCGGCTTCATGAGCATAGTACCGCCCCCTTCTGATACGATGCGCAATACGGCATTTGTGTCCCGCACCCTGGCCCCGGCTACATGGGTAATTTTAGTATCGTGGAAAATTTCCCCGCAAAGGGGCGAAGAAGGTCCTAATACCACGGCTGCCCGGGGCGCTCCCAAGGCAGAAAGCAATTCGTCGAAGGTTCCATTAATCAGTGATGTGCCGGTAATGATCGCCACCGTACAACCGCCCAGAACTTCGCCGGTTTTTTCCGGTGGCAGCGTATCCGCATGTTTGGCATGCAATTCCAGAATGTCCAGTTGACAGCCTGTTCTCTGTAGTTGGGCTATTACCGGGCCAAAATATCCAACCATAGCCACCCGGTCGTCGGCGGTGATCTGTAACGCCGAGATAACTTCCTCTTCTAAAACAGGCGGCTTTGGCAGAGAAGCAAGCAAAGCATTTGCCGTTGCCAGGCCCACCGCCCGTGCCAGCGCGGAGGCTTCCTCACCGAGCATGGTAAGCAAATCCTTCGCCGGACGCCCGATTAACGTCCCTGCTTTTTCAAAATGGGTACAGCAGGGTGCCGAGGGGGGTGGGGTCCACGCCACTCCCCCGTAACCGCCTTCGATCTTTACGGCTGTATATCCCAGCCCGATGCGCACATCATTTATTGTTATGTTCTCCGCCTGCGGCAACAGAAAATCAAGCAAGCGTTTTTGCACAGTCAACATCATATTTCCCCTCCTTTAAGGTCAACGAAACTGGCCAAAGCTATTTCTGATACACCCAATCATATTCTTCATAATTCCGCCTGTCCCAGGTTACCACTTCCGGCCTTATCATCGTTGTCTGCCTGGATCCTTCCTGACCCAGTCTGCAGGCCTCTTCAGATGTGTCAAAGATCCCAAGCAAGCATCTTATGCCCGTTGACGGATCAGTAAACACTAAACCAAATCCCTTTTGATCTTCAGCAAACTCAAGCTCTTTATACATCAGTACAGTACCTCCTATCGTCTTTCCCTTATCCTAGATCATTGTGAAATTCCCGGTAAATCTCCCCTTTCAGGCGCAGAAACACCCTATTGGAACGATCCCTTGGTTTTGGAAGATCAATAAAAAACTCCTTTTTGATGGTCCCCGGACGGTCGGACATGACAATAACCCGGTCTCCCAAATACACAGCTTCTTCAATGTCGTGGGTGACCATGACGATTGTAGTCCTTTCTTGTTCCCAAATACGGAAGAATTCTTTTTGCAATTTTAAACGTGTCAAAGCATCCAGTGCGCCGAAAGGCTCATCCAACAGCAAAATTCGCGGCCGGTTAACCAAAGCTCTCGCTATCGCAACCCGTTGAGCCATACCGCCCGACAACTGGCCGGGATAGGCTTTTTCGAACCCGGTCAGCCCTACCAGTGCAAGGTGATCGGCAATAATTCTTTCCCTTTCTTCCCGGTTGCCCTTTTGCAAGGCGAACTCAATATTCTTTTGCACTGTCAGCCATGGTAACAGCCTAGGCTCCTGAAAAACGATTCCTCTATCCCGGCCAGCACCGGCAACCTTTTTCCCCTCTATTGTAACCATACCTGTATACTCGGTGTCGAGCCCGCTGATTATACGGAGGAGAGTGCTTTTCCCACAGCCGCTGCTACCGACAACACTCAAAATTTCATGCCGCATCACACTGAGGCAAATGTTTTCCAGAGCAGGCACATCACATCCCTGGTTATGATATGTCTTGGACAGGTTGGTAATAGCAACCTGTCTTTGCTCGCTCATGCTCCGATATAAACCTCCCTCCAGTTAACAATCTTTTTCTCCATGGATCGAAGTGCACTGTCCATAACCTTTCCGACCACACCAATTGCGATCATGCCAACCAACACCCTGTCTGTTTGCGCCAAAGCCCGGGCATCTGTCAACATGTAGCCAACGCCTTTCATCCCGGCGGACAACTCTGCAGCCACAACACACATCCAGGCATACCCAAGCCCGATGCGAAGTCCGGCTATGATGAACGGAAGCGCGCCGGGAATAACGACTTTGGCAAGAAACTTACCTCTGGGTACCTCCAGTACTTTAGCTAACTCCACAAACTTAGAATCCGTCTGGCGGATACCATCAAGGACGTTGATAAAAATAGGGAAAAAGGCCCCCAGGGTAATAATGAAGATTTTAGACCCTTCCTCGATACCAAACCAAAGAATAGACAACGGCAGCCAGGCAATAGGCGGGATAGGGCGGATAAACTGAATCATGCCGTCCATAGTTTCAAATATAAGCGGAAAAATACCGAGACCAAAGCCCAGGCCCACGCCTAAAAGGGCGGCCAGCATGAATCCTTCCAGAACACGCACCATACTCGTTCCCAGATGAACCCCTAACTCACCACTTGTTGCCATAACAGCGAAGGCCGTGATAACCTTGGCCGGAGAGGGAAGTAACATCGGTTTTACTATACCGCTGACAGTAATCCCTTGCCAGAGAGACAGTAACACGCAAGGTAGCATAATTCCTTTCCAACTATGCCGCCTAGGTACTACCTTGCCCCTGTACTCTTTTGCTGTCTTTAAGACCATTTCCCAGGTTCCACCTCCCTTTAGCAAACCAAATGTCCTTTTTGCAAAGCGGCGCTATGTACCTCAACACACTACCAGCCTTGGCAATACTGAATTTCATTGTAGCTCTGCAGCAATTGTGCATATAGTTCTCTTGGTTCCGCCTTTCCTTGAATAATCACCCAGACATTTCCATATCCCAGCCCACTCCCTTCTACAGCCTCCATCGTCCCGTCTTGAAAAACAACTGTGGTAAATCGCCCGCTGGTTTGAGGGGCAATGGTTTCGGCGATACCTTGAATTTCTGCTTCCGTCATCTTTCGCATTTGTGTTTCCTCCTTTAAAGAACTCATCCCAAAATAATGTTACTATAATTTCCGCGGTCAGACGCATTATCTATAGATAAAAGACTCAACATCCACCGGGATTTTAAGGATACCGTTCTTACGCAAAAACATTTCCGTGTCCCGCATATCCGCCACAAATTTAGCGTCTGTTGGAGTATTATAATTAAATTTGCTAATGATCTTCAATAACTGCCGGGCAGGGATTTTCATATCTTCCACCAATAAGTTGACACATTCTTCAGGATTTTCTTTGAGGTATTCACTTCCGCGCTGGTAAGCTTTCCTCACAGCGTCTACTGCTTCAGGATGCTTATAAAGTATATCCTCACTGGCGACCAGTACGGAATACGCCGGGCAAAAATGCGTTCCCTCGGCAATGATCCTAATTTCGCCGGCCTCTTCCAAACGGGTAATGAGCGGCTCCCACATAACTCCCGCATCTACGTTACCACGCATCAAAGCAATAGCAAGATCATCCATCATCATATGGATAAACTGAATATCATTCATCGTCATGCCCTGCTCTTCCAGTAAGGAAATCAGCAGTTTCTGGCCGGAAGACCCTTTGCTTGTAGACACTTTTTTACCTTTAAGATCATTAATCATAATGATACCTGAATCTTTCTTAACTACCAGCGCCTGTGACTTGGGGATCGCTGAAGCGAGGGAAACGATACGGTAATTAATACCAGCTGACCGACCAATAAATGATGGAAAATCCCCCATAACTCCCATATCCAAATGGTTCGCCGCAAAGGCTTCGTTAACTACAGGGCCCATACTGAAGGGTTGCCACTTTAATCTGAAGCCGGCTTTTAGCAACTCATCGTCCACAAACCCTTTCTTGTGTGCTACCCACATATGCGCGTACTGAGGCAGAGGTACAATACCTATACGTATTTCCGGAAAAGCGTTTGGGGGTTGTATAGCGGATTGGCTTGCACAGCCGTGCAAAATAAATACAGCCCCAAGTAACATCACAAGTGTAAGTAAACCTGCCCCTTTACGCATGATTACTTTTGGCACAATATGTTCACCCCCCTTAATCTCTCAACCAACCTGTCCGGTTCTGTCCATGTTCATTTTCGCGCCAATGTCGAGGGGCTTCCCGTGAAAAAGACTCGAAGTGGCAATCACATCTACCCCGGTACCCGCATATTGTTCGATATTATTGATATTAATTCCACCGGCGGCAATTAACGTTATATGAGCATTGATTTTTCTCATCATTTTTACATATTCAGTCAAATCTTCGCATGATACTTTATCAAACTGAATCCCGTCGACACCCAGAATGGCAAGTTCCCTCGCTTCTTCAATGCTTTCAACTTCAACAATAATTTTCTTTTCGTGACACTTCCGCTTCAGAACAGGGATCATGCCTGCGAACGACTTTACCTCGTCTAAAAAACATAAATGCTGCTTGAAAATCAGGACTGTTTCCGATAAGCCCAATCTGTGCGGCAATACTCCTCCCGCCAGAGCAGCCTTCATGATTAGCTCTTTAGTTCCGGGAAAAGATTTACGTGTTGCCACAACCGCAATATTGGAATCTATCCGATTGACTTTATCAACTAATTTCTTTGCATGCGTAGCAATGCCGCAGCAGTATTCAAGAATATTAAGGCAAACCTTCCAGGCCATATGTAATGCCTGCGCCTTGCCTTCCCCTGATAAAATAACCGTACCCTCGCTTACAAACGTGCCCGAAGCTACACATTGCCGCACACTAACATCTAACTTTTGCAATATCTTTGACGCTTCTTCCGTACAGGCTACTACTCCGTTTTCTCTTACCCTGAATTCAATGATGCCCTTTTTATCCCCTATCTCCAACACTGTGCTCGTTAAGTCGATATATGGAACATCTTCTTTAATTAAGCTGTCCAGTAGTGCATCGGTAAAGTAAATCATCTACATACCCTCCTATCTCTTTTAAGTTAATAGAAAATTCTTAGTGATGCGTCCCCTCACATTTATCGGTTCCTTCAGGATTCCTAATTAGTTTTAATTCGTATGATTCCATTAAAGCTAATGCTTTTTTGACTGCATACCCTATACCATAATATCTTGTCACACAAGCTGAGACCAGCAGTTCAAAGGCCTCCGACGTTAATGCACCGGTAATTACAGCTTCACATCCTTGTTTTATCACTTCATTTATTAGGATTACACCGGTCGCATCTCCTGGATTTTCCACAGCCACAACATTTAAGGTTTCCATGTCCACAATTAATAAGTACTTACATGTCGCAAATTCTTCAGTAACCACATTACTTAAAGTTGTTCCGTCTGCAGTAACCGCTATCTTCACTCAAATCCCTTCTTTCTTTTAACCTCTAACTATTTTAAATTTCTTTGTCCGACTGTAGTATTTTCTCATAAAAAAACTCCTTTTTATATCTGTATATTTGTTGTTATCCAACAAACAATCAAATATTCAAGGAGATCTTTTGATCCAATATATGCCGACTCCTTTCCACCCTGGAGGCGATCCCGTTTCCAGTACCACCCTAACGGCCTGCTACCATAATAGAATCTTAGGTAAGACAGGCTCGGAGTATTAATTTTGATCTTATGCCCACTATTATAAATAAAATAGTACCTTAATTATCGTCATATGTCAATAATCACCAGAAGACAACGCGGGCCTGATTATTCCCTTTTATATTCCCCGCTGAATTCGTCTATCTTGATCACCCATAATCACAGCAGCAAAGAGGAGCAGACGGTCTGCCCCTCTTTGTTTTGCTAAAACACATTTACGTTTTTCGAGATACGGTTCAAAACCAGTAAATAACCCTTGTCAACTCTGTTTTCTCAGACGCAAGCCCGAAAATGGCTACCGAAATCCAACATCAAATTCCAATATTGAAATATGTTACATGGTTTAATGCCCGCCGCATTCACCCTGATGCTGATGTTCCTGACATACGGTGTTGGTCGATTGGAGCTGGCCTTGTACATACTGTTCAACAGCGGTCTTTGCCAATCCTCTGGCCCCGGTTATGACTTTTATCCCCTTTTCCTCGAATATTTCAATTGCACCGCCCCCCATGCCGCCGGAAATAATAACTTTTACACCCTGGTCATGTAGGAAGTTGGGCAAAAAACCCGGTTTATGTCCGGGATTGGCCAGTGTTTCAGTTTTTGTAATCTGCCCGTTCTCCACTTCAAAAATATTGAAGTTCGCACAGTGACCAAAATGTTCAGCCACCATCTCCTGTTCACTCGCTACCGCAATTTTCATATTTTTCCCTCCTATTTGTTCTAAGACGTCTACCAAACCTTCCATCCATTCTGTCGTCAAAAGCTCGACCAGCCCCTTGTCACAGGCGGAAGCAATGCGGGAATCAATGGGCAGCTTGGCCAGCACCTTAAGATTGTGCTCTTTGGCAATATCCTCGATATGGCTGTCCCCGAAAATTTTATATTCCTTGTCGCACTCCTCACATTTGAAATAAGCCATATTTTCCACTAAGCCAATGATCGGTATATGCATCATTTCCGCCATTTTAACCGCTTTGGTGACGATCATGGAAACCAGTTCCTGTGGTGAGGTAACGACAATTATGCCATCAACCGGTATGGACTGAAACACCGTAAGCGGCACGTCACCTGTGCCGGGAGGCATGTCGATAAACAGGAAATCCACATCACTCCAAATTACTTCCGTCCAAAACTGCTTAACGATGCCGGCAATCGCCGGACCCCGCCATACCACGGGATCTGTGACATTTTCCAGCAAAAGATTTATGGACATAATATCAATGCCGGTTTTACTTTTCACCGGAAACAGCCCTATTTCATTGGCGAGCGCTCTTTCTTTGAGACCAAAAGCCTTGGGAATAGAAGGGCCTGTAACATCGGCATCCATAATGCCCGTATTATAACCATATCGGTTCATGGTTACCGCCAGCATCGATGTTACCAGCGATTTACCTACACCACCTTTGCCGCTGACAATCCCGATGATTTTTTTGATTCTGCTCAGTTCATGCGGCTTTGCGGAGAAATCGGGCTTCTCTTTCCTCTCCGCACAATCATCACTGCAGGTGCTACAAGTCTGACTACAATTTTCGCTCATTTTACTCTCTCCTTTAGATTTATATTCATAAATAATTTATTACCTTTTATTTTTTATTGCAAAGTATTTTCACAGTCTCGCTGTAAACAGTACGGGCCGCGCGCCCTGCTAAACAATCCACATCAATAATGCTCCGGCCGGCGTTGATTGCCCGTACCGCCTCCGGGTCATAGGGTATTCTGCCCACCAAGGGCAGCTTACGCTGTGCGCAGAAGCTTTCTATTTTTTCGGTATTCGCCATATTCGTATCATACTTATTGACGCAGACCGCCATTGTGACCTGAAATTTTTCTGCAGTTTTAATAATGCGTTCCATGTCACTGATCCCTGATATCGAAGGTTCCGTAACAATCAAGACCATATTAACACCGCTTAGTGACGCAATGACCGGACAGCCTATCCCCGGTGAACCGTCAATGATTGCCAGATCAGCCCCAACAACCGCCGCTCTCAACTGCTTTTTTACTTCAGTAACCAGCTTTCCCGATGTACCACTGCCCATTTTGAGCTGCGCGGTGGAAAATACCGCGTCAGCCACAGAGAGCATTAGTTCACCGGCCACGGCGGGTTTCATCAATATGGCGCCCATCGGGCAAACAGCTGCACAAACGCCGCAGCCTTCACAAGCGTAACCGTCCACCTTATAGGCGGGATTACTTTCAATAGCTTCAAACCGGCAATTTTTTCGGCACAAGTCGCATTCCACGCATAAATCAGGGTTTATCTCCGCCTTGGGCAATCCATAATAGTCGGAGCGCCGGACTTTGCCGGGCTGGTGCATGACGAGATGGAGGTTTGGTGCATCCACGTCACAGTCTGCATATGCTTTAGCCCCGGACAACTTAATAAACGCGCTGGCCAGCGTCGTTTTTCCCGTGCCGCCCTTGCCGCTAAGGATTAATAACTGTTTCATCCCGCACCTCCTCAGTGACAGTTGCCAGCAGGAAAGAAAACAACTCGCGATACTTTATATCCTCCCTCGCTGCAATCAAAGCATTGGCATTAACCATTCCCAGTCCCTTATCAAAGGAAATCCTGCCGAGAATTTTTATTCCTTTTTCCCGGCAAAACTCTTCCGCCGGATTTTCTCCCTCCAGGCACTTGTTTAGCACCACACCCAGCGGTTTCTTAAACAACTTCACCAGTTCATAAACCATATTCAGATTATGCACGCCAAATAAAGTGGGCTCGGCAACCAATATACAATAGTCCGCATCTTTAATGCTTTCCATGACAATACAAGCACTGCCCGGCGGACAATCGATAAAAGTAAGTTTTGCATCTTCATCTCCGCTCTTTAAAAGCTTTTTAATGATCGGTACACCTGATGCCTCGCCGGTATTTAAGATGCCGGTAATTACCGCAACCTTGTCCGAAATACCCCTTTGGACTTCGCCAATGATTTTATCCTTCTCCTTCAAGGCTTTCGTCGGACAAAGCAGCATACAGCCTCCGCAGGAATGGCATACTTCGTCAAATACCATTAACTTTTTAATATATGCCAAGGCATTGAATTTGCAAAAATCAACGCATTTGCGACAGCCGTTACATAATTTTTCATCTACAAGAGGAATTTTGATGCAGACTTTTTCCGTTCGGACATGCTCCGGCTTAAAAAAAAGATAGCCGTTTGGCTCTTCAACGTCACAGTCAATATACCCGGCTTCTTCGGCCACAGCCGCCAGATTAACAGCTACCAGAGTTTTTCCCGTGCCGCCTTTACCGCTTAGCACCGCAATCCTCATCTTATTTCCCCTCACTACCGTGAAAACCGGGATGAATTTCTTCCAGGGGAGAAAGCTTGCCCTCGCTGAAGGCGATAAAATTATTCAGGATAGAGTCGTTAATTGATTTATACATTTTTATATTGGCGGCCTTGATTACCTCAGCCGCATTTTCACCACAGCGCGGAGTAATCAAGACACTTACCCTGCTGTCGACGATAGTCTGCGCAGCTTTGATCCCTGCGCCGCCCTGACTGGCGGCGGCGCTGTTATCCAGAAAAATGGTTTCCTTTGATTTCGTGTCAAAAATCATAAAATAAGGGGTGCGCCCAAAGGATTGACAAACATTTGACTCCATGGATTGATCATCTGTGGGAATGGCAATCTTCATTGAAAAGCCCTCCTTAAAAAGTTAACTCTTTATCAAAAACACCTTGCCCATTATCCTTTGTGGTCAAATTCCCTGCCATATCGATGTCTGTAACAGCCGCCGCAATCGCATGCTTCTTCAAGCCCGTCACAGAGCTTATAATCCCCGCCCTTTATCACCAGTGTTTTCCCATTAACCAGGGAATCTGCCAGTTTCTTGCGCGCATCATTGTAGATACGCTGCACGGTGGTGCGCGCAATACTCATTTTCTCCGCACACTCTTCCTGCGTGAATCCCGCTAAATCAATCAGCCGTATCGTCTCATATTCATCAACCGTCATCATAACAATATTTTGATTTAAGGGCACGTTAAGCGGTCCGAACTGGCTGCTCCCCGGCAAACCACAGACCTTGCGCCACTTTTTCGGTCTTGGCATAATTAGTTCACCTCACCCCTTTCCTTTACAGAAACATTTCCTACTATTAGTTATTGGCATATGCCCTTTATATTATTTATTATACTACATTATTGACATATGTCAATAACAGAGATAAAAGCCCGAATTACGAGCAGTTTCGCATTTCGGGCTGACTCCTCAAATATACTTACAATAACAATCAGTTATAAATGCATATGGTTAGTATGGCCTATGGCCTGCGACCACCACACCATCCGCCTCTACGATGAGATTTTTGTCCATATTGCCCGCCGCAGATGTTACTCCTACAGGCATAGTGATTAGCGGAAGGTAGTTGTTCAACGCGTCGAACTTTATGCGGACGAGCCATATTGGTCCCTTTAAATTTTAAGATTAAGCAGAGCAAGCACAGAAACGTTCCAAACCCAGCACTTTTGCAGTCCCGGCAATCGTCGTTCCGAAAAAAACAACCGGTTTTTCTATCCCCAAAAAATCTACGATACTACCGTTGGCCACCGTACTGCCGGTTACAAGCAATAGATCACACCATTCAATCATGTCCGTAGTATTTTTTGTCGCATCCTCTACGATGACACCGCTTTTCCTCTGACCAACATTGTCGGGATCAAGATCCACTACCCGTACCGGAAAAGCTTTACTGATATACTCAAGTATTGCCGGCTGCAAACCAATTAAGCCTATTTTGGGACAGCCATACTTCTCTTGTAAATGCTGAACCAGCTTTTGCGCGCATTGGCTTATCTCCTCATTTTTACAGTGAACCGTACCTTCAATCAGGTCTAGATGCCGCATGACCGCATTCAAGACCGCAATAAATGCTGCTTTTTCAAAATTACTTCGCATAGGCATGTCCAAGAAATCCTGTAAGATTCCGGAAAAGGAGTACGGGCTATCTGTATAAGCCTGTCCTTTAGTTCCTTTATAATCTGCTTCCAATAATTTCTCTTTCCCTTTCAGCAAGGGAAAATCCCGTCTCTCAGGATTACCAATCGCTTCTTCATTTGAAAGAACTTTTCCCTTAACCTCGACCCGGTCATTCAAGAGATTGTTCCTGCTTAATTGTTCATGCAAATAGTTTTTTAATATAGTGTAAATATCCATTTATCGCTCCTCCAATACAAATAATCTTTTATAGCATCTTGCATTTTTTGCCCAAATCCGGTAGGATTATTATGAACATATGACCAAAACTGGAGGCTGTTAATTATGATACAAGGTGAAACAATTGCCCTTATTGGCGTTTTTATCAATACATTTTTGGGCTTTTCCAAATATATTCTAGGCTATATTTCAGGCAGCCTTTCTTTAAAAGCCGATGCTTTCCACTCCTTTCTGGATATTCTAATTTCCCTGCTTATTTTTGTAGGTCTTAAAATAACGCAAAGAAAGTCAAAACACTTTCCTTTTGGCCTCCATAAAATAGAGAACTTATTGTCGCTCTTCATTGGGGTCGTTATGATACTGGCGGGGATTGAGATCATAAAAGAAGCTATCTCCAGTCCAAGTATTCTTAAGGGAGAAAAGGTACCCTTCACAAGTGCAGTTATCTTGACACTCGCTGTATTAAACAGCTTATGGTCAAGTTATAAAATTAAAGTGGGTAAGGAAATCCAGTCTCCCAGTATCACTTCTGACGGGTATCATTCCCGTATTGAATCCCTGACCTTATTCCTGATATCGCTTGGCCTGTTGGGGAACGATATGATGAGCTATTTGCCCATAGATAAATTGCTGGCCGTATTGATTTCTCTGTCTATTTTCAAAGTAAGCCTGACTATTATGTGGGATGCCGTGAAAGTCCTGCTTGACGGCACTGTTGATCAAGCAATTTATCATAATGTTCAGGCCATCCTTGCCACCCATGCCATGGTTGACTCTGTACGGGAACTCCTGATCCGGCAGTCCGGAAAATATCTATACATTGAAGCGGTTATTCTCCTAAAATGCAACAATATCGACCTTGCCACCAAAATTAAGAATGAACTACAGAATATGCTTCGTAATAAGGTGGATAATATTGAACGAATAACGATCGACTATGTAAAATCAGGGAAAACCGTGCTAGCCATTATGGCTGATAACGTTGACGGGGAAATTTCCCGTAATTTAGCCAATGCGCCTTTCATTTTTCTCTTAACAGAGCTCTCAGGGAAAAATATGGAAGTTATCCCAAACCCAATTATTGAATTAAAAAAACAAAAGGGCATCAAGTTAGTTAACTTTCTGAAAGAGCACGATGTAGACACGGTAGTAACCAGGGGTGATATGAAAAACAAGGGTATCCTAGCCCTGCTCCAAAATGCCGGCATCAAATATGTATCGTTAAGTTGTGAAAATATACACCAGTTCTTGTATACGTATGGTAGCCAGACGGACAGATGAAAATTGCGCCTTTAGACCCTATAAAATATCTTCTGATACAGTTTAACTCCTTTCTTCCCGCCGCCTGACAATAAGGCATTATAAACATATGACCAATATTATGCTACTCCAATAAATAGCATATGTCAATTATAGCCAAAGAAATATTTTAAAGAACTTTTGCTTAAAATAAACCCGCCGGATAGCTCCCTGGTATGGAAGGTTTCCCTGAAAATATTAAATGCGCCGGAGAAAGCTAAAAGAGAAGAGAGTCGAGCTTTCACGGCTCAACTCTCTTCTCTTTTTATGGCTTGCAAAAGTTGATATTTTCTATTACTTTATCACATTTCGGACATTTTACGAACCGCTGCCGGTATCCGCATCCTAATGGTATTTCGAATTCGTATTGACAAGCAGCACATTGGACCGTTTCCGTGGCCAACCGGTAATTACCGCCCTCGATGCGTATAGCCTTGCCTTCAACGATCGCATCAGCGATCTTCTCTCTGGCACTCATAAGTATTCTTTGAAATGTCGGCCGGGACACATGCATTCTTTCCGCGCATTCCTCCTGTTCCAGCCCCTCTTTATCTTTCAGGCGAATGGCTTCCAACTCTTCAACGTTCAGAGTTAATTCCTGTAATTTGCATTTTGGTATGCCCGCAGGTTTAAAATAGGTTATTCGCGGTTCGAACTCAACTCTCCGGTATTTAGGCGGCCTTGGCATATCACACCTCGTTTTTTCTTATCGTATTAATTATACACCAGAAAACCGCTACCTAGCCATCTTTCTTTTATTCTCTTCTTTTAAACCTTATTTCACTTTTTGTTGATTGTTTCTCTTGTAATAATCTTCAATAGCGTTTTTTAATGCCGTAACTCCAAGATTTGAACAATATTTCTTGTTTTCAGGTAATCCTCCCAAAGCCTTTACAATATCGTCTTCCCTCAGGTTTTGTGCTTCCTCTAAAGTTTTCCCTTTGGCAAGAACCGTTGTCATGCTGCTTGTCGCAATTGCGCCGGCACACCCATATACTAAAAAACTTATATCTTGAATAACATCCTTCACACCCTTTTCACCTTAATATATATGGTTAAAACGTCTCCACATGCGGGGTCGCCACACTTTCCTACTCCGTCGGCATCACTTATAGTCCCCACATTTCTGGGAAGCGAAAAATGTTCTATCACAGTATCAGTATAACCCTCTTCCTCTAAAATCATCGCAAAACACTTCCTCCCTGTTAAAGCTCTATGTAATCCCCGATTGAACATATTTGGCAGCGATCACCAAGAAAGTGCTTCATTTCACAGATTTGCATGATTCCGGTACAATGTAGCGGTACAACCTTTTGGACCTGCAAGTCTATAAAAATCTGTATGGTTTTCTGCAGGTGAAGGCGATTCGCATTTGCGAGATGCATACCCGCAACCAACAATAGTATGTCTTTCTTGGGGAACAGCTTTTTGACATATTCAAGGCAGTTTACCACCCCTGGATGGCTACATCCGAGAAAGACAGCCACACCCTTTTCTTCTTCAATAATCAGCATCAGTTCATCTAAGAACGTATCACGCACCATCACACCATTTCTTTTGAGCCAAAATTTTTTAGAAACTTCTTCAAAGTTGTTTGTACGCGGTATCTCTCCGGCTATCAGAACGCCAGGTTCAATTAATAAAGGTTCCCTGATATGAACCACCCGCTCTTTCAACCATCCTAAACTCTTTATGTCCCACGATGGCCCGATCTTGCTTAACGTTCCCTTATCATCAACAGCAAATTTGTGCAAAAAAATATCCGGGTGCGCGTAGACACAGGGAATCTTCTCCTTCGGCAAGTAATATTCCAATCCCCCGCAATGGTCATAATGCCCATGACTTAAAACGATATAATCCGCACTGGTGAGGTCGATGCCTAAAATACTTGCATTGTGACTGTATACTGATGATTGTCCCGTATCAAATAAGATTTTTGTATTATCTTTTTCAATCCAGAGGGACAGGCCATGCTCAGCAAGCATGCCACGTTTATGTGCCCGATTATCCGTAAGAATATGTACCTTCAACATACTGCCATCACTCCTAAATAGAGGGGGTATAATTGGTTGTTACAAACTTATATTCCGAATAAAATATGACTTCTGCTAATGACATGCAGGCTAATCACGATAACACCGAAAAACCCTCATCTTCACAAAAAAGAAAGCAGGTATTATAGCCTGCCTCTTTACGGCGAATAAGGATAGCCTGTTATTCCTGAGCCTTATCAAGCCCCTCCAAACGTTTCTTTACCTTTTGCAGCTCTTTTTCCAGAAATTCTGCCCGGCTATGCAAAAAATCCTTTCCATCCTCTGCCGGTGACCCCATATATGCTTGGTGGTCAAAATAAGCCCCTCCCGGTGATCCCTTGAAGCCACGCATCCTTCCAAAGCCAAGGCCGCCACATCCTCTTCCTCTAACCACTCCGTAAGTGTTCCCCGGGTTCCACGCTCCCGGCATGGCGAATCCTGTACAAAATCCCGCGCCCCTGCCACTCATTGGTCCCATCCCCATTGGACCAGTCCGATCTCCTCTTGGCATACCTATTCACCTTCCTTTCATAAGATTTGGTTTTCTATTATTGTCATATGCCCATTATTATTGTATGTTAGTATTGGTCATATGTCAATAACTATAAGCAAAAACGTATGCCAAGAACCCGTACTTTAATATTCCAACGAATGGGATATTACCACCATCCTCCAACAATACTTTCTATTCCACAAAAAAAGATTGAAGCATTTTTGCTCCAATCTTTTTACCACCTTAAATTTAGAAATTGAAATCCACCTGTGTTGTAAAGGTATCAGGGATACTATTGTTATTATAAATATTATACCCAACAAGGACCGATGCGTTAGGCGCAACGGCGTAGGAAACACCGAAACTTAAAGCGCCCAGACCACTGTCGCCGCTTATATAATCCACGGCGCCCCACCATTTGTCACTCAACTGCTTATCAATACCGGCTAAAACCATGTTTTCGTCGGGGGCCAGCACTTCATCTCTTCCCCAGCCATAGCCCAGAGAAAATCTTGTGCCGTCGCTGGCTTTTGTACTTGCCACAACATATTTCAGGGACGCGTTATTGAGTCCTGAGCCAACATTTTGCATACCGGCCACGAGTTTGAAGTTCTCTTTGTCCACCAAACCCAGTTTGAAGTTGAAGATCGCCTGATCATTGTCCGAATCCGGCAGGTAGTCCACGCCGATTTCTCCGTTTTTAAAGCCGTAAGACAGCCCGTAAGAAGTAGCACTGCCATCATGGCTGCTAAGTGTATCAATATCCATGTGCAGTTTGCCTTGAGCCGCAAAATCCGTGGAAGGAATTGCGATTAGTCCCGTAGGTGTAGCGGACACGGGCACGGTAATCATGGTAGCCAACAGGGTTGTTAGAATTACTTTTTTCATGAAAAATCCTCCTTTAATAATTTAGTGATCGGATAATTTGCCGTTCCCACATTTTTGTTTTGGACATCACCCCCGTCCTTCTTTGTGTTTTAAAAAAATAGAGGTCCCTCGCAATTAAGTGAGAGACCTCGTTGTCCCCGGTTTGACAGGCGCCCAGCATATGTAGCTGATAAAAAAAACAAAGTCTCCCTGCAAAGCGGGGAGACATCATCGTCTGGTTAAAACCGTATACGTTTTTGATAATGTAATTATACAAACCAATTATCCCTTTGTCAATATTTTTTGTGTCAATAATTTTCAAGTCAATAATTTACGCCCGCCGGGTTTCTCGCCGACACGCAAAAATAAGTCCCGCTGCCGGGACCACATTGGCGCCCCTAATCTATTTCCATAAAAATAAGTAAACATTTATGGATTTTTTCAGGAAAGCCTATTGACACAAGCCCTATCCTGGATTATATTTATAATCAATACAATTGCATAATTCAGAAAATGTATCTACACATCTAGAGCGGCGGAGGGACTGGCCCGATGAAGCCCGGCAACCGGCAGAGCATTGCGCCTGGTGCCAAATCCTGCAGGACACGCAGTTCTGACAGATGGGTGGCGGAGTTATCTCGCAAATGACGCTCCTTCATCTGAAGGAGCGTTTAGTATTGTCCCGTAAAAATCATACTAACATAAAACAAAATGGAGGGCTATTTACATGAGTGAAAAGAAATATCGCTTTAACACTGCGGCGGTGCATGCCGGACAAGTACCTGATCCTACCACAACTTCCCGGGCAGTGCCCATTTACCAAACAACTTCCTATGTGTTTCATAACGCGGAGCATGCCGCAAATCTCTTTGGCTTAAAGGAACTGGGTAACATTTATACCCGGCTGATGAATCCCACCACCGATATATTCGAAAAACGCGTTGCCGAACTGGAGGGCGGCATCGGCGGTTTGGCCACCGCTTCAGGAGCGGCCGCCATTACATATTCCATCCTGAACATCGCCCAGGCCGGCGACGAAATAGTTTCGGCCACAAGCCTTTATGGCGGTACTTATAATTTATTTCATTATACCCTGCCCAGACTGGGCATCAACGTAAAGTTTGTCGATCCCGCCGATCCCGAAAACTTCCGCAGGGCCATCACCCCCAAAACCAAAGCCCTGTACAGCGAAAGTATCGGCAATCCCAAAGGCGATGTGCTGGATATCGAAGCAGTGGCCAACATTGCCCACGAACACAATATCCCGCTGATTGTCGACAATACCTTGCCCAGTCCTTATCTGCTGCGTCCCCTTGAGTGGGGCGCCGACATAGTTGTGCATTCCGCCACCAAGTTTATCGGCGGCCATGGCACCTCCATGGGCGGTGTGATTGTCGACAGCGGCAAATTCGACTGGAGCAAAGGAAATTTCCCGCTGCTCAATGAGCCTGACGATAGCTATCATGGGCTGGTGTATACCAGGGATTTAGGTCCGCTCACGCCCCTGGCCTACGTTTTAAAAGCCCGCATTACTTTGCTGCGGGACACGGGCGCCGTCATTAGTCCCTTCAATGCGCACCAACTGATTATCGGCCTGGAAACCCTCCATCTGCGTCTGGAGCGGCATAGCAGCAACGCTTTGGCCGTAGCTCAGTTCCTCGAGCAGCATCCCGCCGTGGAATGGGTCAGCTATACAGGTTTACCCAGCCATCCCTCATACCAATTGACCAAAAAGTACCTGCCGAAGGGGGCGGGCGCCATCCTGACTTTTGGCATTAAAGGCGGCCGGGAGGCGGGCAAGAAATTCATTGACCAACTGGAGCTCTTCTCCCTGTTGGCCAACGTGGGCGACGCCAAGTCCCTGGTCATTCACCCCGCCAGTACCACCCATCAGCAATTAAACGATGAAGAGCAACTGGCCACCGGCGTTTCCCCCGAACTAATCCGTTTGTCCGTGGGGATTGAAGATGCCGCCGACTTAATTGAAGATTTGGATCAGGCCCTGAAAAAGGCCACCGGCATTTAAAAAGCGAGATAAAAACTTTTCCTAAATAACAGACGAAGAACCACCCCCCGGAAAACCTGCGGAGGGGTGGTTCTTCGTCTGTTGAACAGCTTCATCCTTTCTGTAAGAACAGCAATAAATCCGGATCGGTCAGCCGGATTTATTGCTGTGGCATATGCTACAGTTGCTGTCTCTTTTCCTACAGCAATAACGTTCATCATTGATCCTTCCTTTTCGCGTGCTGTTTTAGGTCGCCGCTAAGCCGATTCTTCTTTGCCTTTGCGCATCATCCACCACATCATCAGCCCATGGGCCAGCGGACAAAGCAGCCAGGCAAAATTGATCAGATAGCCTTGATAACCAAAAAACCAGGCAGCGGCGACAGCCAGCAGGGGCAGCGCGCAACACAATATCATCAGCCACATATTCTTGCAGCAACTATGCTTCTTCTCACTCAAGTCCTCTCCCCTCCCTTCACGGCAATCAAACTATTCATATTTCAGTGCAAGATACGTGCCAAATACCAGAAAGAAACCTTCGGGATGGACTGAAGGTTTCTTTCTGGTATTTTAGCGTAAGCCGTATTTCTCCATGCGGTACAGCAGGGTAGGCCGGCTGATCTTCAGCAGGTGGGCCGCCTTGGTCTGGTTTCCCTCCGCTTTGGCCAGGGCTTTCACCAATAATAACTTCTCCACTTCTTCCAGGGAAATTCCCCCGTCGGGGATGTCGCAAATGATATTCTGCTGTTCCGACGCTTTGGCGCGGCTATAGAAGGGTACGTGTTCCAGGGTAAGCGTATCGCCGGCGGCGATAATTACCGCCCGCTCAATGACGTTCTCCAACTCCCTTACGTTGCCCGGCCACTGGTAATTTACCAGCGCCTGCAGGGCTTCCGGCGCGATATGTTTAAGCCGTTTTTTCACATCCAGCTTATCCAGAAAATGCCGGATGAGCATCGGAATGTCCTCCTTCCGTTCCCGCAGGGGGGGAAGATAGATAGGAATTACATTCAGCCGGTAATAAAGATCTTCGCGAAAAGCACCGCTATCAATGGCCGCCAGCAAATCACGGTTGGTGGCCGCGACAATCCGCACATCCACCTTTAAGGTTTCGATACCCCCTACCCGTTCAAAACTTTTCTCCTGCAGCACACGGAGGAGCTTAGCCTGCATGGGGTGGCTTAGCTCGCCGATTTCATCCAGGAACAGCGTTCCGTGATGCGCCAGTTCAAACCGCCCCGGACGCCGGGCCGTCGCGCCGGTAAAGGCTCCTTTTTCGTGTCCGAACAATTCGCTTTCCAGCAAGGTCTCCGGCAAGGCGGCGCAGTTTACCTGGATATAGGCTTTTTCCCGCCGCGCACTGTTGTAATGAATGGCCCGGGCGACCAATTCCTTGCCGGTACCGCTTTCTCCGTAAACAATTACCGTCGCGTTGCTGTCGGCCACGCGCTCAATCATCGTAAAGACCTTTTCCATAGCCTCACTTTTGCCGATAATATTCTGCCGGTTATATTTCAGGTTCAGCTCGGAACGGAGATAATCAACCTCTTTCACCAGTTCCTGCACGGCCAGGTTTTTCTCAATAACAATCTTCATTTCCTCCAGGTCAAAAGGCTTAATTATATAATCGGCGGCACCGCACTTCATCGCCTCAATGGCCGTCTCCACCGTGCCATGGGCGGTGGTCATCACGACAGGCAGCCGCGGATATAGCTCTTTAAGACGTTTTAGCGTTTCCAGGCCGTCTATCCCCGGCATTTTTAAATCCAAAATTACCAAATCCGGTTCATGCAGCTTCGCTCGTTCCAAGCCTTCCAACCCGCTGGCCGCAGTATCAATCCGGTGGCCGCAATCCTTTAACCCCCGTTCTAAAACCCACCGCATGTTCTTTTCATCATCAATCACCAGTATGGACTGCATCACGCATCCCTCCCCCGTTCGGCATTGATGGGCAGGTAGACGGAAAACTCCGCCCCCTGGCCGGCTTCACTCACCACTTCGATGAACCCGCAATGGGCGTCCACAATCCGGTGCGCCACGGCCAGCCCCAAGCCGGTACCCGCATCCTTGGTCGTAAAAAAAGGATCGAATATCCTGGTCAGGTTTTCCGCCGGAATACCGCAGCCCGTATCTTTGAAACGCACGCGGATATAGTGGTCCAGCGGTTCGGAATAAATTTCCAGTCCGCCCGCAGCCTTGATCGCCGCCGCGCCGTTCAATACCAGATTCATGAATACCTGACGAATCTGTTTTTTATCGGCATAAATGGCCGGCAAACCATCAGCCAGGACCGACCGTATGACAATATGCCGCTGTTCTAAATATTTACGTGTAAATTGCACCACCTCCGCCACGATTTCGTTTACCGCCACCTCGGCAAACTGGGGCGCACTGGGCCTGGCAAAATCCAAGAATTCCTGGATGGCATTATTCATCCGTTCCACTTCTTCTTTAAACACCGAAACAAATTCCCGTACCGGCGCATTAGCGCCCAGTTCCCTTTCCATCACTTGAATCGTCGCCTTTAAAATGCCGAGGGGATTGCGCAATTCATGGGCCACGCCCGAAACCAGCACCCCCAGGGCGGCCAGCTTATCCGCCCGGCGCACCTGTTCCTCCAGTTCACTTTTTTCCCGGATTTTCTGTTCAAGCTCCTCGTTGGCCCTTTTCAACTGTTCCACGGCATGAAGATAGCGTCGTTTTTGCTTGTGTTCCGCTTCAACCAAAATACCCGTGATCCAGCCTATGCCGTTATACAAGAGCACATCCAGCACTTTTATCACCAGTTCCGCCGGCAATTGCGCCCGGTGCCAGATTAAATAAGGCGCATAAATCAAACTTACCAAAAAACCGGTCCATGCCCCTCCCTTTAAACCGAAACGAAAGGCGGCAAAGATGATGGGAATATAATACAAAAGCGCGGAAAAAGCGTGAAATTCCGTACTGGTGTAAGAGGTATAATAATGCATTACGGAAATAGCGCAAACGATCAGAAATATTTTACCCAGGTCCGCCAGATTTTGCTTCATCATTAATCTCCTTTTCCCGCACCCTCTTCTATAATTTCCTATATTCCATATGATTAGTACAAATATATAGTTTCATCACATATATGTCAATATGTTTTTATCCTTCCGTGTGCGCAATCCTTGGGGCCGGGGTTAAATCGCCGTTTGGCCCAAGGCCGTACCCGGCTACAGCGGCAAATGACCTTTCCGCCACCGTGCCCTGTAACATTTTCCGTAAACTACACATAAAATACTAATAGATACACTTAAGGAGTGTGAACAACATGGCGGTTCGGCCACCCCGTCTCTTACGGGGCGACACAGTAGGCATTGTCACCCTCGGCAGCCCCCTGAGCCCGGAAGTCATTAACGCCCGCCTGGCTTTTTTGCGCACCTTCGGCTTCAACACCGTCCTGGGAAAACACGTTTATGACGCCCGGGGCATTGTGACCACCGACGCCCGGCAACGGGCCGCGGATTTAATGGATATGTTTCAAAATCCTCAGGTTAAAGCAATTATTCCCACCCGTGGCGGTACCGGCGTGAGCGATATATTGCCCTTTCTTGATTATGATTTCATCCATGATCATCCTAAAGTACTGACCGGCTATAGCGATATTACCGTTTTATCCAACACGCTTTTCAAAATGTCCGATTTGATTTCCTTCCAAAGTTTGCTGCTCATTGACTTCCGCCCCACCACACCCGCCTATAATTTCCAGCAGTTTGTCGCCGCCACCTCTGTCCCCGCTGCCCCCAGAACGATCGATAATCCACCGGACATCCCCCTGACCGGTCTTGTCCCCGGAAATGTCACCGGTCCGCTGGTGGGCGGCAATTTAACCTCCTTTATCGGTACGCTGGGCACCCTCTACGAAGTTGATACCTGCGGCAAAATCCTCGTCATCGAAGAAACGCATGAACCCGCCAATACCGTATACCGTTATATGGCCCAGCTTCGTCTGGCGGGCAAACTGCAAGACGCCGCGGGTTTTGTTATCGGGGAATGCACAGGCTGCCAACCCGCTTATGGAGAAACCTTTGATGATGTCGTACGTAAAGAGCTTGTGCCGCTGGGCAAACCAATACTGGCCAATCTGCGCACCGCCCACGGGCACTTCAAAGCGGCAGTCCCCATCGGCGCTGTAGTAAATCTGAATACCGTCAACAATACCCTGACAATTTTGGAACCGACCGTGAGCCCCTGTTAAAATATAAGCCGGCGTACAAAAAAGTCTGATTATCACCGCAGCGATAATCAGACTTTTTTGTACGTTTTTTCTATTTTTGGTCCGTAGTTTTATCGAGCTTATTCTTTTCTTTGGCGGGGCACTCTTTTTTCCTGTCACAGCAGCTCTGCCCGCAGTTGCAGGGCAGTTCCCCCTTTGCCTCCTTCCAGAGAAGACGCACCACAAAATAGACAGCCGCGACACCGATAACCGCCAAAATTATTTTTTCCATATTATCAGCTCCTTTTACCGTAGTCCGTCGTTGACGAACCACTAGCCGCCAAGTCCCCCTAGTTTTCCGCCCTGATAAACGATAAATGCGATAATCCAGGCCAAGACCGTAGAATAACCGGAACTAAATAACGCCCATTTCCAGGAGTTGGTTTCCCGTTTGATGGTCGCAATTGTGGCCAGGCACGGTGAATAAATCAGCACAAAGATCATGAGCGCATAGGCTACCAACGGGTTATAGGCAGGATCGGCGGCGAGCGCATCCTTCAGGGAGGCGGCGTCTTCTTCCCCCGCGCCCACGCTGTAGATGGTGCCGAGGGTGCTGACCAGCACTTCCTTGGCGGTAAAGGCGGCAAACAAGCCAACCCCCATTTTCCAGTCAAAGCCCAGCGGTGCAATGGCCGGTTCGATAAAGCGCCCAACCTGGCCGGCGTAGCTCTGGCCTAATTTTTCGCCGGCCTGTTCTCTGACCAGTTTTTCCTTCACCTCATCCTGCGGCAGTGTTTCCGCCTGGGCGATCAAGGCTGCATAGTCCTTGCTATATTGTACTTCCGTTGGATAGTTGGTCAAAAACCAAATAATGATGGAAACGGCGAGAATGATCGTGCCGGCTTTTTGCAGATACAAAATACTGCGTTCCCACATGTGAAACAAAATACTTTTCAAGGTAGGTATCCGGTAAGGCGGCAGTTCCATCACGAAAGGTTCGGTGGAGCCGGTAAACAATACGCTGCGGAAAACGCGGGCCATAATAATGGCCAGGATGATACCGATTAAATAGATGGAAAACAGAACATTGCCGGCCCGCTGTTCGCCAAAAAAGGCGGCGATCAGCACTGTGTAGACCGGCAGTCTGGCGCTGCAGCTCATGAGGGGGGTTACCAGAATCGTTACCAGCCGGTCCCGGGGATTCTCCAGGGTCCGCGCGCCCATGATCGCCGGTACGCTGCAGCCAAATCCCAGCAGCAAAGGAATAAAGGATTTCCCGTGTAAACCGACCTTATACATAACCCGGTCCATGATAAAGGCGGCCCGGGCCATATAACCGGTGCCCTCCAGCAGTGATATGGCAAAAAACAGCAGGATAACCTGCGGCAGGAAGACAATGACCCCGCCCACACCGCCGATCACTCCATCGGCAAGCAGCGACTTCAAGTCTCCTTCGGCCATGTGCTGACCAACCCAGCTTCCCAGCAGCGACACACCCTTTTCTATCCAGTCCTGCGGATAAGCGCCCAGGGTAAATACCAGATTGAACACCAGCCACATCAGCCCCAGAAAAATCGGCAGCCCCAGGGCCCGGTTTGTGAGGACCTTATCAATTTTGTCCGAAAAGGTGAGGGCATCCTCGTCTTGCACGGTAACAACTTCCCGGTATAGCGCCCCCAAAAACCGATAGCGAAAATCCGCAATCAAAAGTTCCGGGTCGTCGCCCAATTTTTGTTGCAGCTCCGCCCGGGCTTCGGCCGCCGCCGCCGTGGCCCCTTCGCTCTCCGGAATTTTTTGAATGCTTTCGATGATATCCCGGTCATTTTCCAGCAGTTTTAAGGCCAGCCAGCGCCGGGGGAAATTCAGCTGCCGTTGCGCGGCCGCAAGCAGCGGCGCCAATTTCCCGATGGCCTCTTCCACATCCCTGCCATAGTTTATGACAAAGGAGGTCCTCTGTGTTTCCTGGGCGGTCCGGACGGCTGTCTCCAGCAATTCTTCCATGCCCTGCTTGCGGCTGCCCACCGTGCGGACGACCGGTATCCCCAAACGCCGGGCGAGCAACTGATCATCGATCTTAATACCCCGTGCTTCAGCCACGTCCGCCATATTAAGCGCCAGCACCATCGGCCGCTCAAGCTCCAAAAGCTGAGTTGCCAGATATAAATTACGCTCAAAATTAGAAGCGTCGATAATATCGACCACAACGTCAGGCGTCTCCCGCACCACAAAATTACGGGCCACCAGTTCTTCCGGAGAATACGCGGTCAAACTATATGTACCCGGTAGATCAATGATGGTCAGTGCGTAATTTTTAAAGTTCCGGTAACCCTCTTTTTTTTCCACCGTCACCCCGGGATAATTGCCCACATGCTGCCGGGCGCCGGTTAAGTTATTAAATAACGTTGTTTTTCCACAATTCGGATTCCCTGCCAAAGCAATGCTCAATTTGTTTTTCTTCATGTCCTGTCTCCTTTAGAGTTAGCCGTCCCTAACTTTTTCTGCAAAAACGAACGTCTATTGAACCTGGATCTGATGCGCAATTCCGCTGTTTAACATAATCCGCGTATCGCGCAGGCCGATTAACAAAGAAGACGGGCTCTTGCTGATAATACGAACCGCCACACCCGGCGTTATCCCCATATTGACAAGTTTCATACGTAAATCCGTAGACCCGTTTATATTGACAATCCTGTACTCCCGGCCGGAGTTCATCATCGCAAGCGGCATAACCCCTCACTCCTTTCGGATCTGTTTAGCCGGCTACCTCCACCTGAATAGTATCTGCTTCTGTTTTACGCAGGGAAAGATTGAACCCTTTTATTTTGATTTCCATCGGATCACCCAGAGGAGCAAATTTTTCCACTTTCAGCTTTGCCCCGGGCACAATGCCCATATCAATGATCCGTCGGTGGATTGGCCCGTTGCCGGTTATTTTTATCACAACGGCCCGTTCACCGGGTTGCAGCTTGCTCAGTTCTTTATGCACCTTATCCCTCCTCCTCAATATGTTCAAACAGGTCTTTTTCTGATAGACTGATAAATTTATTTTTTAGCATGAATTTCAGCAGCCCATCCATCGTCTCCGGACTTAACACATGCTCCATTTTGCAAGCATCCGTTTCAGCCACCTCCGCCCTCACGCCCAAAACATCCATTAAAAAACCGGTTATCACGTGATGTCTGCTATGGATCCGGCGGGCCACATTTTCTCCATGCTCGGTCAGCACGATATTTTTATACGGTGCGTAGTGCACCAGGTTTCCTTTTGCCAAGTTCTGCACGGCACCGGTCACACTGGCCATTTTCACACTTAATTTCTCGGCAATATCCTTCACCCGCACAATTTGTCCGTCCTGGGCCAGTTCATATATCGATTCCAAATAGTTTTCCATACTTGGCGTAACTTTTATAACAACACACACCCTTCCAATTTAGACCCCACTAACTTTATTAGTTTAACCTAACTTTATCATATTTGCTCGCTCTTTGTCTACTACAATTTACAAAAAGATGAACCGCAGGGACGCAGAGAAATATCTTTAATTGTGCTGACCGAATCTTGTCCTAAAAATTACGATAAAAAAATTCAGCTGGAGTTAATGCTCCACCTGAATTAAGTATCACTTTATTTCGGTTCCACGGGCAAAGTACCGACGGTCGCTTCCAGGCCTGTTTTTTTACGGCGCGATACCAGCCTGCTTTTCTCCGGTGTGGCGCCCGCTGTTTTCAGTTGGTAGGCGTGGGCATGACGCTTCACCCAGCTGGTATGGCCGTTGATTACATGGGTGTGATCCTGGTTTTGGTCCCCCGCCGATTTTGTCACGCCTTCCACACTATGGGCCGGGCCGTCCTCGCCGGAAGCAGCGCCGCTGTACGGATGCACATGTCCGGCTTTCGTCATAATCTGCTTGCCGGTAGTGAGGGAAATACTCTCCTGATGTCCTTTCGCCCGGGAAGTCTCCCCCTCCACTTCATGGGTATGGTTTTTAAGTTTACCCTTCTTCAATTTTTTCAGCAATTCCTGCAGGGACGTTGTTTTCTTTACACCGGTTTTTCCTTCACCGGCTTTCCCTTTGTTCTTTTTCCGCAAACCAAGCATATCTTTCCCCTCCGCAAATGAAAGTCTTTTTTATACATTGTATGCGGAGGATTCTTACCCGTGATTAACCTTGGGATTTTTCCGGTTCCCGTCAGCGGTGACCCTCCGACCGTCTGCCGGTCCGGCAATCGTTGCGGCCCCGCTATACATAGGTTCCCCCAGCAAAGTAACTCCCTCCCGCATTCCGGAAAGCCCTTTTTAAAGCAATAACGAGAGAGCGCCACGACGCTCTCTCGTTATATGCTCCATACTCTGCCCGGATCTTTTCTCCCGGCCTATTCCTCTATGAGGGTAACCTTTTTCATAACATCGCCTTGATTTATCTGGTCTACCACATCCATACCCTCGATCACCTTGCCGAAAACCGTATGTACACCGTCTAAATGCGGCTGCGGCTCGTATACGATAAAGAATTGGCTGCCGCCGGTGTTGGGACCGCGATGGGCCATGGACAAGACGCCCCGTTCATGCTTATGCGGGTTTCCCTTGGTCTCACAGGGAATGGTATAGCCGGGTCCGCCCGTACCGTTGCCATTAGGGCAGCCGCCCTGGGCCACAAAGCCTCTGATGACCCGATGAAAAGACAGACCATCGTAAAAGCCTTCATTGATCAGTTTCTCAAAATTAGCCACTGTTTTGGGTGCATCCTGGTCAAAAAGTTCGATCACTACTTTCCCTTTTTCCATTTCCATAACTGCTTTTTTCAATATCATCCCTCGCTTTACCGGATATACTGTATATTATATCATAGATTTTTCTCTTTTAGCAAAATCAATCTGGCTCTTGACTTCATTAACACTTTTTGTTAAGATATCATTTGTCAGCAGCAATAAGCTGCGACGATATGCCGAAGTGGCGGAATTGGCAGACGCACCTGACTCAAAATCAGACGTGGTCACCCACGTGCCGGTTCGAGTCCGGCCTTCGGCACCAGTAAAAGATAAGAGTTTGCACTAGTTGCAAACTCTTATCTTTTTTTCACCATAACCTCAGGGCTGATTTTTCGCCCGCTGGGCGCGGATGACAAAAACCATATGCTGAATATGTTCCATAATCCCCAAAATCAGAGCCGTTACAAAGGCGCTGAACAATGTTACCATGCTGCCCGCGAAAAAATACCGGCTGAAATAAACGATAACCATGGTCGTAAAAAAGTCCAGAATCGTACTTACCCAAACGGTTTTACCCTGCAAGAGAAAATACTCTAAAAATCTGCCCACCGCCGCCAGCACGATACCTACAATTATCGGCTGATACATAAACTGATAGTTCATATCATGGGAAAATATATCGATCAACAGAATAACCAGCGGGCACACGACAAACTTAATCAATAACTGGGCCATTTGTTACTCCTTTCCGATCTTGCCGTATTTTCTAAACAATATTATTCCCTTAAAAAGAAGGAAACATACCACAAAGAGGGTCTGTCGCAAACAAGTTAGGCAACCTGTTTGAAACAGACCCTGAGCAAAAAACAAAGTGAACTTGTCTGGCTACGC
>DHRG01000004.1:39261-40980 GCA_002408285.1 Peptococcaceae bacterium UBA5318
GAATAACAAGGTAACACCCACTTATAGAAGTGGGTGTCTTCAAAATTAGATTAACGGTTACATTCCTGCCGCATAGAACTAACTTAGACCACTTCGGCAATCCGTTCAACATCATTGGCCGAAGAAGCCAACTGCTGCATAGATGCGGATATTTCCTGCGTGGCGGCGGCTTGCCGCTCACCCAGGTGAGATGTTTCAACAACTTGCCGTACCATCAAGGCCGTATCGTTTTGTATGGTCCCTAATATAGCTTTAATGTTTTTGACCGCGGTACTGCAATTATCCGCCATTTTTCTAATTTCACCGGCAACAACGGCAAACCCGCGTCCCAGTTCCCCCGCCCTTGCCGCTTCAATAGCCGCATTTAACCCGAGAAGATTGGAGTTTGTGGCTACATCGGCGACAAAACGCAATATCTCATCGGTTTTCTTCAGTTCCTTGAGGATGTTCTCTCCCCTGGCGCGCATTTTATCCAATTCTTCGGCCAAGCTGACCGCCGAGGCCGCGATCTCTTCCGAGGTGGCCGTCATCTCCTGGGAAGTGGCGGCAATAGTCTGAGCCGCCTCATGTAAAGCCTGTTGGGTGCCCATACTTGTCACGACGGCAATTGCCCCCAACAGCCGGTTATTTTCGTATATCGGCATGCTGTTGGATTTAACAACAACGCCGTACAGTTCCTTCGCCAGCACCCTGGATATTTCTTTTCCCGCCTGCAGGCTCTCGCTTAAGGCTCCGGCAGCGGCAATTTCCCCTCCTTCCGCAACACCCATGTTAAAAGTCTCTGCCGCAACGCATTTAACTAAAAGTCCGGAGGAATCACATATTAAGACCGCACAATCCGCCGGCTGGAGTTTCTGATAATCGGCGGCTGTTGCAGCAAGCATTTCTAAACGATTCATCGAATCCCTCCATTATATAAATTTGTTACACATTTCGACAATAATCGTCTTTTCCCTCTCCGCAAAAGCGACATAGTTACATATTTTTTTAGTCCAGGCCTTATTTACGCAAACTAAATTCAAATCAAATTAATGGCAGGAAGGAACTCCATGAAATTCTGCGAATTATGTTTATAAAACTAGAAAACAGAGGTGTAAATTTATCGTGCGTAAACTAATCTTCCTGGTTGTTTTGGTTGTTTCCTGTTATTTGTCAGTCTCCGCAGCGACAGTGGAGGCAAAAATCATAAGAGCTGCAGATGAAGTCGACAGTTCGCCGATTTTGTACAGTACAATCAAACTGCGCAACGAGCCTTGGGAAAGCGTTGGTTTATGGAGAGTACTGAAACCCGACGCCCCCTACCATCTTGAACTGGTCACCGACGGTTACAAAGAATGGATTTTCTTTGACGGTCAGGTATCCATGAATATTAAGGGCATCTGGTATGACCTGATCACCAAACAGCAAAACACGAAAAACGAGTGGCCCAATACCACCACCACAGCCGAATATGCCATCCCCCAGCCCGTGATCGAACAATTATTAAGCCTGAAAGGAACCGACACCGTGGAACTGCGTCTCAGCTTCCGTGATAAAACTTATGTAGCTTGGAAAGTTCCCGACAAAATGTTGCTTGAATGGCAGCAATTAATTCAACGCTTAAAGTAGTCTCCCTACATAACAGCCGGCAATTTCTCTGCGAAATTGCCGGCCTAAGTTTATCCAGTTTCGAAGACACCCACTTCTCCAAGTGGGTGTTACCTTGTTATTCTCTTCAGG
>DHRG01000032.1 GCA_002408285.1 Peptococcaceae bacterium UBA5318
GAAAAAAGCGGTCAAGTCAGGTTTTAAAGACGAATATGGATAAGTCTAAAGACGCTGTGACGGCTGCTTGCCTGGCCGGGATAGGGGAGATAAACCAAGAAGCTTTAGGGTACAATGTCCTGGAGATTGACGCAGATAATGCTGAGGCCGCCTTTGCGGCATATCTGCAAAATAATATCCAGGGTATAATCAGTACCCTTCCGGTTATTGAGGATTTCGTTGTATATAACCGGGGTGATTTGCCGGTTGTTTGCGCCAATGGCAACACCCTGAATGACCCATCAATACACACTGTCGTAAAAATAACCCTAAAACGTCCTGTCTTAAGCGGACTATTAGGTGACAACTACACTTTCAAAATACATTTAGACTGTAATAACGTTTTGGAATGAGGGTGATTTTATTAATAAGAGGAAACTGATCCTAATATGTATTTGTATGGTTTTGGGAATTATTGTGGCTTATCAGGAAACAGTTTACTTCCGCTCCAAAGAAGTGCAATATGCAGCGGTCGTAAGATTAAAAGAAGATGTTTCTGTGAATACGATCCTAAAGAAAGAACAACTTGAATATCTGAATTGCCCTAAAGATATTATTAATGACGAATTTATACAAAAAATAGACCAGGTAGCCGGGAAATACGCGGAAAGAAATTTGAAGGCGGGGACGCCGTTATTTATATCAGACATAGCCGACCATAAAGCGGTAGTAGTTCCTGAGGGCATGGTACGGGTAACGTTCGCCGCAAATTTACCGGATGCTTTAGCCGGGGCGATCGCGCCGGGGTCTTTTGTCAATATTGGGTATGTTGCAAAGGATGGAAGCGCGGCCAAGTTACTATTTTCTGATATTCAAATAGCGAAAATTACAAATAAGTCCGGCCAGGATATCTCTAACGGCAGCTATGATAAAAGACTGAATGGATATGTTAATAACGATATTATTCCGGCAACGGTCACTGTCATATTACCATCCGATGATTCCATTTTACTTAAACAATATGAATTACAGGGCCGGATCTTTATTACAGGGTATTAGCCGGAAATAGGAGGGGTTTTTGTAAAATTAAAAAGAGTGATTAAAGCGATCTTTCTCAGTTTAGTGTTACTTATCATTATCGCGGGATTGTCAAAACAAGCGCAGGCCGCAACAGGAAATGGGAGTGTAACATCTTTTACCGTGACTCACATAGTAACGATGGTTCTTATACTTGGGGTCCATATAATTATTTTAATAGTAATAGTGCATCAGTAAGTAGTACTGCAGCAGGATATTTTCCTTTCCCTAACGGAACATATTCACAAGTTAATATAGGATATTCTGTATCTTTACCTACAAATATTAAAGTTACGTCCGCTAGTTTATTTATGTACGGGTATGTTACCCGCGAGGATACCAGTACATATTCATATTCCGTTTATTTAGGAAAAATTTTTACAGGTAATACTAGTCCGGCATGGAATGAGTTTAGCGTAACTAATTTTTTTAGTAGTTTTACAGGTGGCGCTACAACAGGCACTATAACAGGTACGTACCGTCATTATGGCAGCACAATAGGTTACGCGTCTGAAAGCAGTACATTTCATGGGTTTAATGCTACTTATCCTCCCTATTTAATCATAACTTATCAATACGTCCCTACCACGCCAACTATATCCTCGCCTACAGCAGGACAAAACAGCATGACCAGTGTTTCCCTGCCGGCAAATAGCACCGTGACCGGAGGAGGGACAATCAATTACAACTGGCAATACTCACTTGATGGTATGGGTTACACGACCATTGGAACTTATCCGGGTACTACAAATTGGAATATCCCCACAGACATACCGGAAGGTGCAAGCATTTACATACGTTGCAGCGCCACCGCAAATGGGGTAACCAGCCCCTGGTCAACCTCTGTTCGGTTTAATAAATCGGAAGACCCGGCTGTGGCCGCGAAGCTGGCTGCCGAAAGTGCCGAGGCAAAAGCCGATAAAGTATTGCAGTTGGTCAGCCGACCTACGCTTTACGTATATCTAGCTAATGGCGCTACACTTACCACAAACACCCTCACCGTTGTCGATATGGTCTACAGCAATGACGCGGGCACATTGGAGGGCATGGAATATGCATACAGGCGAGCCGGCCAAGGCTGGTCTGATTGGACGGCTTTGCCGGATTCAGGCCAGGGCCAGGCAACAGTACCGATCACCGCCGGCTTTAATAGGATCGAATTTTGTGTTAGAAATGAATTAGGGATCGTTTCCCGCCCCATAATTTTTAGTATTTGGGGGTTGGTATAGGTGTCATCGAAGGCTCGGCGCTGGCAGTGCATCTAATATATCTATTACGACACTTTTGAAGGAGGTTCAAGTTATGAAAAGGTTTTGTCCCTTAAAAGGGTTTATTTTTTCGATGTTAATTGCTTTAATACTGATGGCGATACCATTAACAACCCAGGCGGCCTCTACTACAATACCTGGCTCATCAATAAGCGTTTTAGGCATGAGTTATGATTCGTCCACCAATCGTTATGGTGCTTCGGCCTATTATGAAACTTATGGTGATGATTATATATTTATCCGGCCTACAATTACCTTTTCCGGTAATTGTAGCTTGCCGGCCAATACAAGTGTTACGAGCGCATATTTCTATATATATGGCGGAATAAACGTACATAATCACTTTGCTTATGAGTACAACCCAGCAACCTTTATGGGTCATGCTTTTTATAGTGGAAGATTTGCAGGATCTTGTAATACATGGTGGCCGGCCGGTAGCGGTCAGCAGTACATTCCGAGCTTTTATACATTTAATGTAACACCGTATTTTTCCAGTACTTCACAAGGATTTAGCTTTTCAAGCCAACTGAACGCCACTGATTATGATTATGCAGGTTTTAATTATGAGGCAGGTGCTAGTTATATTGTAATCAATTACGTGTATGTGCCTTCAACGCCCATAATATCCTCCCCGGTTGCTGGCAGTAATAATAAAACAACAGTATCTTTGTCGGCCAGCAGCACGTGTACGGAAAACCCCACGATAACCTACAATTGGCAGTATTCGCTGGACGGTTTAACAAACTGGCAGACAATTGCTTCTTCAACAACAGCTTATAACTGGACTATCCCAACAAGTATACCTATTAATTCAAGTATTTACGTGAGGGCTTCTGCAACAGCTAATGGACAAACTAGCGCGTATAGTTCTGTTGTAAGGTTTAATAACGCTGATGATCCGGCAGTTTCTGCAAAACTGGCGGCGGAATCTGCCGAGGCAAAAGCAGAAGAGGCCCGACAAGCTACCGATAAAGTATTGCAGTTGGTCAGCCGACCTACGCTTTGCGTATATCTAGCTAATGGCGCTACACTTACCACAAACGCCCTCACCGTTGTCGATATGGTCTACAGCAATGACGCGGGCACACTGGAGGGCATGGAATATTCATACAGGCGAGCCGGCCAAGGCTGGTCTGACTGGGCGGCTTTGCCGGATTCAGGCCAGGGCCAGGCAACAGTACCGATCACCGCCGGCTTTAATAGGATCGAATTTTGTGTTAGAAATGAATTAGGGATCGTTTCCCGCCCCATAATTTTTAGTATTTGGGGGTTGGTATAAATTAATTAAGATATTTAATGGAGGTTAACATGCCTAAAAAAACGGCGATATCAATTATTGCGATAATGCTGTTCCAGTTTGCTTTACCGGGGATAGCACATGGGGCGGCGGCCTTAATCGACGACACCTTTCTTAATACAAACAAGATTGACGTCGGAAAAACCTCGGCCTTTGTTGATACACTAAACGGCTGGGTCACGCTGTCCAAAAGGAATATAGCCAATTCCATCATCTTATACCCGGACAGTTACGATATTACCTTAATCAATCAAGATGCTGTGGAAACATATGAATATAACGGCTCAGGCATGGAGTTGAATACAACCCGCAGTATCAACGGCGGTCTTGCAGAGCCGGTAAGCATCGCCGGGCGGGCCGGGGAATATGTTGTGCTGGACCGGGGGACAAAAACGGCTTGCTGGTATCATTATGACGGGATTGGCATGGTTCAAAACGGCATCTTAAGCATCAGCGCGTTGAATGATCCCAGGGCAATTGACGTTTTTTCCGGCACATACGACTTTGCCCTTTTAGACCGGGGTCATGTAAAATGGTATAGCTATGATGGGACCGGTTTAGCCCCTAATGGCTATTTGAGCTTGAGTACCGGCAGTTCAAGCAATCCCCTTAGCCTTTCTTTGGAAAAGGGGGATTATGCTTTAATAGTGTTGGATAAAGCTTCGAAAGAAATAAAATATTACTATTTTAACGGGAATGATATGGTGTTGGATACTTCCAAAAGCATTCAGACGCCGGGAGAGTTAAATAATCCCAAAAGCCTTTCCGTCAGTAAAGACGGGGGGCTTTATTTAGTAGTTGATGGCAGCGCTGTCAAAGCCTATAACTATGACGGATCAAGTATGGTTTTCAATAGTTTTTTATCTTTTGCAGGGTTGGTTAATCCCCTGGCTGTGGCGATAAAACCAGAGTCTTATGATTATGCGGTATTAAATGAAGAATCGGGAAGCCCCACAGTAAAATATTTTGCTTTCAATGGGGCTGGAATGGTTGAAATAACCAATTTAGAAATAACCGGTTTGGATGATATCTCATATGGCAATGATCAATTACTGATGGGGAAAGCTGTTACAACGGGCCAGACTGTTTCCGGGCTTAAACTGGTGGCTGACGTTGAACAGCCGGAAGGAACTAATATAACCTGGGAGGTTACGGTAGACGGGACCACCTGGCGCCCTGTTACCCCGGGAGGCAACAGGGCCAGATTTTCTTCCTGCGGTCTGCAGCCGAACTACCGCGCAGTACTTCATACAAATGATAACTATGTCACGCCTAAAATATTAAGCGTTCAATTAACTGACGCCTCTTTGTCTATTGCGGGGCATTCAGATAAAAGCTGCTATAAAGCGGGAGAAGCCATGATCTTATCAGCCGTCACAGAGGGTGCGGCCGATTCAGTCGAGGCTGTTATGTGGTGGACGGGAGGGAATGGTTTTACAAGCGGTACTGCCACCTGGCTAATCCCTGATAATCCTGTAACGTCTGATGTAAACTCCTGGCAGACCCGGCATAACTATCCCAATAATTATGATAAAGTGGTAATAATCCCCAAAGATATGCCCGACGGCGATTATATTGTGCAATTCAGGGCCTGCCAAGGTATCAACCAGGCCATTGATACTATTTCCGTTCAAGTAGCCGGTAGTCAATTTAACAGGATTATGTCTGAAATAGATAATCAGGAGTATGTCCCTTATGAGTGATAAAATACCGGTCGTTCTTCTTTTATCAGTACTGAGTGTCATTGATCTAAAAAAGAGGGAGGTGCCCCATTGGGGGGTGCTGTCCCTTTTTCTATACGCCCTTTTCACAGCGGATAAAATTGCCGATTCAATATTTTGGGGCATATACGCTTTCCTGGGTCTATGGTTTATCTTTTATATCACCAAAGGCGGCCTGGGGGGCGGCGACGTAAAGCTTTTGACCGCCTTAGCGTTTTATTTAGGGCCGATGTTTCCTATATATTTGGGGTTTCTTACCGTCACTTCGGGGATCGGGTTTCTAACGGCTTTTCTTTATTACAAAAAATTTCATCAGTCCTTGCCCATGGCGCCGTTCATTTTTTTAGCTTTTCTATTTTTTTCATTAGCCGGGTTATAAAAAATAAAAAGAACTATCAGGAGGAAGGAAAATGAAGAAATATTTAGTCCCGATAATCTTAAACTTATTTATTTTGCTGAGTATACCGGGAATTGTTAACGCCTATACATTACCACTTACCTTTGGGAGCAGCACTTACGTGTATAAGATAATAGTAGCCCCGGATGATACGAGCTATTATTTCACCAGCGACGGCAGAATCGCCAAAATGAACAAGGATTTTACCGTCGCCTGGACTAAGACCTGGGCATTTCCGAACTATCCAATATACGATGCGGTATTAAGGCCGGATGGCTCGATCGTCATGGCCGGATACTGCGGATACTACCAGATATTAAATAGTGACGGGACATTGGGAGTAAGCGGACGGTGGGGCAATTCCTCATATCCGATCAACTCCGTTGCTGTAAGAAGCTCGGACGGCATGGTTATTATGGCCGGAGGGTCAGGAAAAATACAGCAATTAGACATGTCGAATCAATTACTAACTACATATACCTGGACACCAATTACAAGCTACAGTATTCAGAGCGTGGTTGCCAGACCGGATGGAAGTTTTGTCATGATGGGCGATTATGGCAGGTATCAAGTATTAAACAGCGACTTAACACTTGGAATTTCAGGGTATGTATCGAATACTTCAACATATTATAAAGGACTGCTGCAAGCAGACGGCAGAATACTATTTGGAGGGGCATATGGCGCCTTGGTATATTTTAATACAGATAACACCCTGTCCACGCCGGTTACGGGTTTAATAAACAGTACCCAGATCTCGGGGATCGCGAGAACGAATGAGGGAATAGTTATTACAAGTTCAACAGGATATTATCAAAGAATTACAGATACATTAACAGCCTGGTCAGCAGTTGTTTATAGGCCTAGTGGAGGAGCCATTTATTCGATTGGAAAGTTTTCTAACAATTCTTTTATCCTTGATGGTAATCAAAATTCGACTGGCCCTTATGTAACTCCATGGGTGAATAGCTATGCTATGGCTGTAGGCTCGACACCAAGCACAATAACATTGGATTGGACAGGGTTAAGTGACTCAGGGGCACAGTATTACCTCGAGTATTCTGATACAAGTTCATTTACCACAAGCACCCTTCTTAAGGATTGGGCAACCGATACTACGGCGGCAGTAAATTCACTATCGCCAAAAACGACTTACTATTTCCGGATGAAAGTAAAAGACAATATAGGGATTGTCAATACCGATGTGCTTAGTTTTACAGTAGATACAAGCGAATTGTTTTCTTATACGGTATGTGGTGAAACGATCAGTATTGATCTTGGCACCGGGGCTGACGGCGATGTAGTTCTCAGGCCCAACCAAGCAAATCAAAATATGGCTGAATTAGTGGTAAATGGGCATGTAAAAGCTACAACAACCGCAAAAGACAGCATAGCAGCCAATATTTTCGATAACGCTAATTTGAGCTCAACTCCGTTGGTTTTCTACCTTGAGGATATTGCAAAGTTTTTTCCAAAGTCTACTACCTACAAACCCATAGGTTCATTAAGTACTCAACCGGCAGCGCCCATATCTGATTTAGGATGCGTACCTAATTTTAATTCCCTAACCATCGAAAAAGGGGTAATGCTTAAATCTAACAAAGTACTTGCTTTTAAAGTAAAAACCAGTCTAACAGCAAACGGATTCCTCCACACAGCCCATGGAGCGGCGGGATTAGGCGGGACGGTAGCGGGAAATCCGGGATCAAACGGCGCAGGTGATATCATCGTAAACGCGAGATCTGTAGTTGTGGGAAACGGAGCAGTAGGAACAGCCAATGGGGCCATTTTCGCCGGATGGGGCGGCGGCGGAGGTGGAGCCGGTGCTTACAGTGGGTATGACACAACAGGCAAGGGTGGTAAAGGTGGAGATGGAAATAATGTTTTAATAGCTTCGGAAACGCTATCGGTTACAGGCGAAATACGCGCCGGTAATGGCGGCGGGGGCGGTGGCGGTACTGCTCATTGTCAGTGGAGCCATTATACTGATGAGTATAATGTTGTTCAATATAGATCTTATGGCAGCGGCGATGCGGGTGGAAACGCCGGTAAAGGCGGCTGGACGTATATAATATCCAGAACAATTAACGCTGTACCAGGATCGGAAATAGCTTCCGGCTATGCGGGTGGCAGTGGTGCGGGCAGGTATTATTACTACGATAGTGATGATGGATCAACCGTTATAGGCGGTGGCGGAGGCTATGGCGGCGGTGGTGGAGCTAATATCAGTGGTACTGGTGCGGGCGGTAATGGCGGTTCGGCAGGAGCATCTGGAGCAACTATACAGCATGCACCACAGTATAGAAAAGCCGAAGGCGGAATAGCTGGGAGGGGAGAATCAGTTTCAAATCCTAATCCTTATACTTGGGGTGGAGGTTCTGGAGGAAATGGTAAGTATAATTCATGGTCTTATGGAAATTACAATGGTCAATCTTCAAATGCAGGTTCTCCGGCGCCTAACGGCAGGATAACGATTAAGGCTGTTTCTTTGCTTGGCACACCTACAGTAAGGGTCGGACACAATTGCAAAATTAACGGCTTATCAAGAGGCGACGAACCGGTCAGTATACTTGTTGAAGATAGAGTCGAAGCGGATTTCAGCACTTGGTTATACTGTGAAGGAACGTCAGGCAACTACGGTAATATGAGTACGGGACGCGCAATAGATTTTGGGTCTGCGGATGTATCCATGACAGGAAGACTTTTAAGCGTGGCGACTACCGGCAATATAGAAATAACCGGTACGTCGTGGGTTAAAACAATAGGCACTCCCGCGGCCCCGGTAGCGTCGTTAACGGTTGACGGTGATCTGCTAGGAAACTTTACTGCCAGCGTTGCCGGTGATACAAGATTTGCCGCTAATGATTTGTTTAAAAATAACACGTATTTTACAACATCCCAGAACGCGGGACAAAATGTGCCGGCAGCCAGAGCCATAACAATAAATACGCTGCAGCTTCAATCGCCGTTAGCTTCAGTAGGGGTAAATTCAGGAGGGCTGTTGACATTAGATTTATCAGACTGGATAGCTAAATATCCCGCCTATCAGAGCATGGAATTTAGAACCCAGCGCAGTATCGAGGGCATAGATGTATTTGAAACTGTTTCTACCTTTACAAGAAATCTGTCGGGTTCGATATCCTGGATGGATACCAAAACAGTTCTTTTTAAAAAGACATCGTACACAGTGGGTACAAAAATCGTCGGAAGCAGTCTGGGGTTTATTTATATTGATGTAAACGCAACCTTGCCGGTTATGTCGGAAGGCGGCGGCCTGGACGAAGAATATCCGAACATATCCTATTTCAAAGTAGCCGATGGCAAAAACCCGGTAGTGACAAGATTCGTCGATGTTGTATTGATGGCTACGGATAACCGTACAATTCAGACCGAGTTAAAGGTGCAAATCCAGGTAAACGGTAATTATTACTATTGGGATAACACGGCAAACGGGTTTAGGTTGACCGATGGCAAGCTGTGGGGCCTGTATAATGACGCGATGCAGGGGTTGCCGTTGGATGAAGGAATAAATAAGATCACCTTGAGAGTTAAGGACGGCTCCGAGAACGTTGGAGCATCGGTGGCGACTATAACCTATGTAACTGAAACTGTAGCACCAACTATACCCGGTTCCTTATTAAATCCGGTTGATGGCAATTCAGCAGTAATAGTTTCAACTCCTGGCAGTGCAAGTATCATGAGTCAGGAAACAATCAATGGAAATTTGTCTTGGGTTGTTGGTTCGAATATTATTGATATTACATTTGTAACAGCTAAACTACCGCCTGAATTTTCGGCTGTAAAGTACTCAGTAACAGGGGATCAGTATTCGGAACAGTTTACTTTACAGGAACCTATCAGCGTTCAATTACCGCCTGTTTCCGGTGTCCATTTGATTAAGTGGCAATTCATCACACAAAGCGGTATCAAAACGAATACCGCCAGCAAAATGTATGTGGCTTACGATAATGAGGCCCCGGCTGTCAGGGCTGCAAGCGTAAATCAGGCAACTTTTACAGGATCAAACAGCGCCTCTGTTAAATTAACAGCCAAAGATAATATAAGTTCAAAATTGTCGTGGAAAATAAATTCAACCGGGTGGGCGGATGTTCCGGCGGATCAGGTTGTAAATATTCCATTAAACACAGGACTTAATGAGATTGAAATCTATGTAAAAGATACTGCCGGCAATATAGGCAGTACTACCTACAAAATATGGAGGGCGGCATAGGCAAAGAAAATTTCATCAGTCCGCTGGAACCCTTTTTCTGCTGTTGTAATAACCTAAATTAGCGGAAAAAGGGGGGGTAAACCATGCATCAACTCTTGGAATGTATTGATGCCGGTACTGAGTATTGTCCTTGTTATCTGGCGGAATCCAACGAGTGTATTATGTGCTCTCAATTACAGGGTAATACCTTTTGTGACTGCCGCAATTGGAAAGGGGTTTGTATTTACCAGGAATATATTTGGAACAGATCCAGGATCAAGGAAGGCCGGCGGGAAATCACTTGCAGGATCGCAGAAAAAAAGACCGTTAGCGGGAATTTGATGATCCTGACACTGGAGGCCAACCGAACCCTGGCCCGGGAGTTGAACGAACCTGGTGCATATGTATTTTTACGCGACCCCCGGGACCCTGGATATTTTGATACGCCTATGTCGGTGATGATGGTCAATGAGGAGGAAGGGACCCTGTCTTTTGCCGTAAATACAAGGGGTGTGAAGACGAAAGCCCTGGCAGGTCTTGAAAATGAAGTGTCTTTACGGGGCCCGTATTGGAACGGAATACTTGGATTGAAATATCTGAAGGGGTTCCGCCGTGGGAAAGCTTTGCTTGTGGCACGAGGCGTGGGTCAGGCGCCGGCTATAGCTGTAGCGCGTAAATTAATTTTAGCGGGCAATCAGGTCGATATGGTTGTAGATGCAGGAAATATAGGCGTTAATTTTGCAGAACAGTATTTCCGCGATTTGGGTTGTAAAATCATTCTCCAGACCGTCTTTGACAAAAACAAACTCACAGTTAGTCCGGAAGCGTTAAAGTTTATTAAGCGGCAGGTTGAAGACGAAGGGGTCAGGCTGGTCTACTGCGGAGGACCGGAATTGATGAACAGGGACATCAAGGAACTGATCCAGGGTTTAGAGCAGGAAGTTTATTTTGTCTGTTCCAATGACGCCAAACTTTGTTGCGGAGAAGGAATTTGCGGCAGCTGCCAGACACGCCTTCATGATGGGAACCGGGTTATCACCTGTAAAACCCAGCTAAATCCAATGGAGATCATCTGAGGAGGAAAAGGCATGATGAAAGTTGTAATTATTGGAGGGGGATGGTCAGGTTGTGCGGCGGCAGTTACAGCCAAAAAGGCCGGCGCGGATGTTACGGTCCTGGAAAAAACCGACCTGCTCCTTGGACTGGGTAATGTTGGGGGAATTATGCGCAATAATGGCAGGTTTACCGCGGCTGAAGAAATAAAGTATCTGGGCGCCCAGGAACTGATTCAAATCACCGACCAGGCTTCACGGCATAAAAATGTAGATTTTCCAGGCCATCGTCACGCCAGTTTGTACGATGTGCATAAAATAGAACCCTTGGTTCGCGCAAAGCTAGAAAAAATGGGGATCAAAATCCAACTCATGACACGTATCGTTAATGTAAACATGGACGGCCATACGATTCAAAAGCTGCAAACCGCCGATGACACCTGGATCAATGGCGATATTTTTATTGAAACGACAGGCTCGACCGGACCTATGGGCAATTGTCTGCGCTATGGAAACGGCTGCTGCATGTGCATCTTGCGCTGCCCTTCCTTTGGACCGCGGGTCAGTATCAGCCAGCGGGCGGGGGCGGAAGATATTTTAGGGCAACGGGAGGATGAATCATACGGCGCTTTTAGCGGCTCCTGTAAGCTTGCTAAAGGTTCTCTGAGCCGGGAGATCGTAGAACAGCTCGATCAAGAGGGAGTCGTAGTTATACCTGTGCCGCCGGAAGATATAAATTTGGATAAATTGAGTTATAAGGTTTGCCAGCAATACGCTTTAAAGGAATATGCCGAAAATATTGTGCTATTAGATACGGGTCATGCCAAATTAATGACGCCTTTTTATCCCTTGGAAAAACTTCATAAAATTCCGGGGCTGGAATCGGCGCGTTATGAAGATCCCTATTCAGGCGGGAAAGGGAACTCTATCCGCTACTTGTCCATGGCGCCCCGCAACAACAGTTTAAAAGTCAACAACATCAATAATCTTCTCTGTGCGGGAGAAAAATCAGGTCTGTTCGTAGGCCATACAGAGGCGATCGCTACGGGGAGTTTGGCGGGACACAACAGCGTCCGTCTTTATCTGGGCATGCCGCTTCTGGAATTGCCACGTTCGCTCGCGGTCGGGGACATTATCGCTTTTGCCAATGAGATGGCGCAATCGGCGGAAGGACGAAAAAAACGCTATACCTTTTCCGGAGGGAAATATTTTGAACAGATGCAGGAAAAAGACTTATATTCCATGGATATCGCCCTGATCGAAAAAAGGGTTGAACGAATCGGGCTTAAAGATATTTTCAAAGAAAAACTGTTGTAAATGTATTTATGCATAGAGTCAAAAACCTTGGCTTATCCTATCATCTGAGAAAGCGGATATGCCTATCGGAAAGGAGATCACTATGTTCAAGAAAACAAAAGCGCTTACTCCCCATGACTTGTTAAAAATCGAGATCGCCAAAGAACTGGGATTATGGGAAAAAATAGAGGAATATGGTTGGGCCGAACTTACAGCGGTTGAGTCGGGGCGGATCGGGGGATTGATGACGAGGAGGGCGAGGGAGAAAAGTTAACAAGAAAATTACCGTATCTGTTTTACCATACGCCTTATCCGGGTACTGGATTGTAACAGTGGGGCGGTACTGTTATACTTAGGGTGAAATGATTTCCTTGAGAGTGGAGGTGGTATGGAATGATCAGTGATAATATCAATGCAAGTTTAACAAAACACGAACAAATCATCCGATATATCAAAGCCTTGGAAGTCCATAAAAAAGTATCTGTCCGCCAGATCGCGAAAGAGCTGGATGTGAGCGAAGGTACGGCCTATCGAGCGATCAAAGAAGCCGAAAACCGGGGATTGGTCAGTTCCATCCCGAAAGTTGGCACAATTCGTATTCAGGAAAAAGAAACCCGCGAGATTGGAGATCTAACTCTCAAAGAACTGATTATGTTTGTAGACGGAGAGGTGCTGTCAGGTGAACAAAATTTGCTGATCGCTCCCACCCGTTATGTAGTTGGCTGCAACAGCCGGGGAATTGTCCAGCAATACCTGGAAAAAGGCGCTCTGTTGATCGTGGGGGATGTCCTGGAGATGCAGAGAGTTGCTCTCGAAAGGGACTCCCACCTCATGGTAACAGGGGCCTTTACGGTGACGGGGGACATTATCCAAATGGCAGAGGAAAAGAATTTGGTGGTTATTTCTTGTCCCTATGACACCTTTGAAGCTATTTCCCTGCTGAACAGAGCTGTTTATGACCGCCGGACGGAAAAGGAACTGATACGGGTAGAGGATATTATGGTCAAAGAGGTTTATTATTTGACCGCGGACGCCGCCGTAGAAGATTGGCACAAAATGTCGCAATCTACGGGGCATAGCCGTTTTCCGGTGGTCGATCAGAATAAACTGGTAATAGGCATAGCGACGGCGGTGGATGTGGCGGGAATAGACCGTGCCTCCAGCATCCTTTCAGCTATGACTACCGATGTTTTACGGGTAGAGGGGAAGACCCTTTTGACCCACTTATCGCGTATGTTAATGTGGGAAGGGTTTGAACTTGTCCCCATCGTTGACGAAGGCCGTCTGATCGGAGTGGTAAGCCGTCAGGATATACTCAAGGCTTTTCAGCAGACGCAAAAGCAGCCTCAATTCGGAGAAACAGTGGACAATTTGGTCATGAGCGGCTTCAAACTGGAGGATTGGGAAGAAGGAACCAAAATTGCCGGGGAGATCACCCAGTTTATGATCAATGAGTCCGGGACAGCCAGCCCGGGGATATTGGCTACTATTATTTCCACAGCGGCCTATATTACAGCCCGGAAGCAACTAAAGCTTAATACGATGGTGGACAGCCTTACGGTACACGCTATGGAGCCGGTTGCGGTCGGGGACTGGGTGGAGGTTTATTCCAGAATCATTCATCTGGAAAAAAGATCCTGCGTATTTGATGTAGGTATCTACAGCAATGGCAGTATTCGTATCAAAGCCCTGGTTGGGTCCCGAATAATTAAAAAATAATATCCGGGGAGGGTATGCGGCCGGGTTCCGGAACTCGGATGAGAATAGACTAAGGCTTGCTGCGGAGAAAATTATACCGGGCTCAATTCGCCATCCTTGGCTCAAATCGCCCTGAACCGGACATCGTGTCCGGGTCTATAATTTTCTTTCCCTTGCTCCGCCAAGTCTATTTCGCTATCCTCGAATACGGAACCCTCGACATACCCTCCCCTGCCGCCAGGGCACACTGAGCAAGGACGCGAATTGAGCCCGGTCGGTATCACTCCGAACCGAGCTTAGAGTATTCTGACCGGAGAAAGATGCGACACCTCAAGGCAGCCCTTGGACCAATACATCGGAGAGCCAAAAGAAAAGAACCTATATTATTATGGAATCTGCTACAATAGAATCAAAGATTAAGCAGCGGAATATGTTTAGGGGGAGTCCTTCTTGAGCTTTGTCCATTTACATACCCACACCTGTTACAGCTTGCTGGACGGGGCCAACAAAATACCGGAACTGGTTGCTCAGGCCAAATCTTTGGGGATGGAGGCTCTGGCGATTACAGATCACGGTGTGATGTATGGCGTTGTTGAATTTTATAAAGAAGCCAAAAAAGCGGGAATCAAGCCGATTATCGGCTGTGAGGTATATGTGGCCCCCCGTACATACCGGGATAAAGTATCGGGTATGGATGATACTCCCTATCATCTGGTCCTGCTGGCTGAAAACCAGGAGGGCTATCAGAATCTTATCAAACTCGTTTCCTTAGGCCATTTGGAGGGGTTTTACTACAAACCCCGGGTCGATAAGGAACTGCTTCGTAAATATAACCGTGGCTTGATCGCCTTATCCGCTTGCCTGGCGGGGGAGGTCCCCTCCCTGCTCTTACAGGACAAACCCCGGGAAGCGGAGCAAGCGGCCCGGACCTATCAGGAAACCTTTGGGCCGGATCATTTTTATCTGGAACTGCAGGACAATGGCTTGGCCGAACAACGCAAAGTAAATAGCGGCCTTCTCAAACTGGCTGACGCTACCGGGATCCCCCTGGCGGCTTCCAACGATGTTCATTATCTGCGCCGCCAAGATGCCGCAGTCCAGGATGTCCTGCTCTGTGTGCAAACGGGTAAAACCTTGCAGGACCAAAACAGGATGCGTTTTGGGACGGAAGAATTTTATCTTAAAAGCGCCCAAGAGATGCAACTGCTCTTCGGGGATTATCCCGAGGCCTTAGCCAATACCGTTGAAATAGCCCGGCGCTGCCAGGTGAATTTTTCCTTCGGCGCCAATCATCTGCCCCATTTTGTAGTGCCGCAAGGCTATACCACGGATGGGTATCTGGAAGAATTGTGCCGTCAAGGTCTTGCCCGCCGGTATGATAAGGTTACGGCGGCTCATGAGGAACGTTTGGCTTTTGAACTGGCGACTATTCAAAAAATGGGGTACAGCGGGTATTTTCTCATTGTCTGGGACTTTATTAGTTATGCGCGGGAAAAAGGGATCTTTGTCGGGCCAGGCCGGGGGTCGGCGGCCGGCAGCCTCGTTTCTTACTGTCTGAAGATTACAGATATAGACCCTTTAAAATACGATTTGCTGTTTGAAAGGTTTTTAAATCCGGAACGGGTAAGTATGCCGGATATTGATAGTGATTTTTGTTTCGAGCGCAGGGGCGAGGTCATTGATTATGTGGTCGGCAAATATGGCAGCGACAGGGTGTCCCAGATCATCACCTTTGGCACGCTGGCAGCCCGGGCAGCGATCCGTGATACCGGACGGGCTATGGGCGTGCCCTTGCCGGTGGTGGATAAAGTAGCCAAGCTGGTACCTACAGAATTGGGTATGACCTTAGCCAGGGCTCTGGAAGTATCGCCGGATCTACTGAAAATGACCCAGGACGACCCTCTTGTCAAGGATTTGTTGACTATGGCCCAGGCCTTGGAGGGAATGCCCCGTCATGCCGGAACTCATGCGGCGGGGGTCGTGATCTCGGAAAAACCGCTGGATACTTATTTGCCGCTGCAACGCACATCCGACGGTTTGGTTTGCACCCAGTTTGACAAAGATACCGTGGAAGCTTTGGGTTTATTAAAAATGGACTTATTGGGACTGCGTACCTTAACCGTCATTAACAACGCTGTGACTCTCATTGCTCAGAGCCGGCAAAAAACTATTGATCCGGAGCATATCCCGCTGGACGATGCCAAGTCTTATCAACTCCTGGCAGAAGGCGACGCCATCGGGGTATTTCAACTGGAAAGTTCCGGGCTGCGGGCGATCCTGCGAGATTTAAAACCCCAGTCCTTTGAAGACATTATTGCTTTGGTGGCCTTATATCGGCCTGGTCCGTTAGGCAGCGGGATGGTGACTGATTTTATTAAAAGGCGGCATGGCGAAATAGCCATTGATTATCTCCACCCCGCTTTGGAACCGATCTTGCGTTCCACGTATGGAGTCATCATCTATCAGGAGCAAGTGATGCGCATTGCCAGTGATTTGGGTGGTTTTACTCTGGGTGAGGCTGATTTATTGCGGCGGGCTATGGGAAAGAAAAAACCCGACATCATTGCCGGATTGCGTCAGCAATTTATTGAGGGAGCCGGACGAAAAGAAATTAGCGCGGAAACCGCAGGCCGCATTTTTGACCTCATGGAGTTTTTTGCCGGATATGGTTTCAACAAGAGCCATTCGGCGGCTTATGCGCTGTTGACTTATCAAACCGCCTACCTTAAAGCCCATTACCCCGTAGAATTTATGGCGGCGCTTCTGACCAGCGTCATGGAATCCAGCGACAGAGTCCCTTTTTATATCGAAGAATGCCGGCAGCATAAAATTGTTATTCTGCCGCCTGATGTTAATGAAAGCGCGGAAAATTTCCTGGTTCGCGGCAACAAAATCCGTTTTGGTCTGGCTGCTATCAAACAAGTTGGCCTGCAGGCCATTCAAACCATCATTAGTGAACGGAAAGAGAAGAAATTTACCAGTTTACAAGATTTTTGCGAACGGGTCGATTTGAGTCTGGTCAACCGCAGGGTGATTGAGAATCTAATCAAAGCGGGAGCCTTTTGTTCTGTTCCCGGCAGCCGGGCCCAATTGCTGGCTGTTTTGCATACCTGCGTGGAGCAGGGAGGGGCGGTCCAACGCCAGAAGAACTCCAACCAACTGTCCCTCTTGGATTTTACGGCTGCAAAAGGCTCCTATAATCCTCCTATCCCTTTGCCTGACGCCCGTGATTTTTCCGAAAAGGAAATACTACAGATGGAAAAGGAAGTTTTAGGCCTGTATTTGAGCGGGCATCCCCTGTCCGAGTATCAGACGGTGATGAAAAGAGCGGCTTCCCATACTGTAGCAGACCTTATGCAGGCTAACGATGGAGTGAATGTCCTTGTGGCCGGCTTGATTACCGCCATGCGCCGCAGCGTTACCAAGCGGGGGCAAACCATGGCCTATTTTATCTTGGAAGACTTGACCGGAAACTTGGAATGCCTCGTCTTTCCTAAAACCTTGGCTAAATTGAATAATCTTTTGCAGAACGATTTACCGGTCCTGGTAAGGGGAAGGCTCAGTCAACAGGAGGATAAGCCGAAATTGATGGTGGAAACTTTGCAACCGCTTGCCGAACTTAGCGGGAACCATAGTACTACCGTATCCGGCCAAAAGCTGTATCTGAAGATGCCTCCGGCTGCAGGTGAAAAAGATATTTGGCCTCTGCTTTTGCCGGTTATTCAGCTATATCCTGGCGAAACCCCGGTATTTCTGTACTTTCCCAGCAGAAAGAAGTTGATCCAGGGAGATTCCCGGTATGGGGTCAGTCTTACCCCCGAACTTTTAGAAAAATTGGGATCTCTGCTGGGTAAAGAAGCCGTCAGTGTGAAAAACTAAGTATATCCGGCCGACAAATATTGCGGAAAAATATCTTGCCGAAAGTGGATATAAAGCAGGATATTAAATTTGCTTAACGAATAAACAGGTATGTTCATTACAGCAGCAGAAGCGACTGCAAGTTTTAGGAGGAGTTTTTTTGCGTATCGCGATTTATCCGGGGACCTTCGACCCGGTGACAAACGGGCATATCCATATTGCGGAAAGGGCCAGCCGGCTTTTTGACAAGGTTATCATCGCAGTGGCGTTAGACAATTATAAAACGACCCTTTTTACGCTGGAAGAAAGAAAAAAAATGATGAGGGACAGCACCAGGCACATAGAAAATGTGGAGGTCCAAAGTTTTTCAGGACTGGTCGTAGAATATGCCAGGGCCAAGGACGCCAAGGCGTTGATCAGAGGATTACGGGCGATCACAGATTTTGAATATGAAATGCAGTATGCCGCTATGAATAAACATTTAGATGAAAAGCTGGAAACCGTATTTCTTATGACAGCCGATAAATATGCCTTTTTAAGTTCTAGCGTTGTTAAGCAGATCGCCGTTTTAGGGGGATCTATCAAGGGATTGGTGCCGGACAACATAGAAAAGTGTTTGCAGGAGAAATACCGGGATACAAAATCTTAAGGAGGTGGATATATATGGATGAAGAACTTAGCCGTGATGAATATATTGTAGTAAAAGCCATGGAAAACGGAGTGACTATTATTGGCTTGACCCGTGGTAAAGAAACGAAATTTCATCATTCTGAGAAGATGGATCGCGGCGAAGTAATGATTGCACAGTTTACAGCACATACATCCGCTATCAAAATTAGGGGGAGAGCCCACATTTATACGAAACATGGTATGGTCGAAGCAGGCGAATAAACGGGGGTGGCCTTTTATGTGGACTGTAGTGTATATTTCCTCCAATAAAGCAACAGCAGAGCAACTCGAAAAGATTTTAACCAAAGAGGGGTTACTTGTAATGTTGCGTCCTCTGGGTATACCCCATCTGGGTGATTGTGGTTCGGTGGAAGTGTTGGTTCCTGAATTGGAGGCTGAAGAAGCTCAGGAGATCATCAATAATAATCTGTCGATTTAATTTTTGAAGCACAACTTCAGAAGGAGAATAATATGCGCAAAACAAAAATCATTTGTACCATAGGTCCTGCGAGCGAACAGCTAACAGTCCTCAAGGAACTGTTGACAGGCGGTATGAATGTAGCCCGCTTAAACTTCTCCCATGGGACGCACGAAGAGCACCGGCGGCGGATCCAGAGCATCAGGCAGGCCTCCCGGGAAACAGGCGTTCCCGTAGCTATCATGCTCGATACCAAAGGTCCGGAAATCCGGATCGGCTTGATTGAAAACGGAATGATCCGCCTCGAGGAAGGGGAAAGCATAACCCTCACCACAGAAGAGGTCCTGGGGACAAAGGAACGGCTTTTCGTCAATTATGACGGACTGCCCAAGGACGTCCGGGTAGGGATGCAAGTTCTGCTGGACGATGGCCTGATTTCTTTGCGGGTGCAAGAGATCAACGGATCTGAAATCGCCTGCGGGATCGAAAACGGCGGTCTGGTCAGCGACCGGAAAAAGGTCAATGTTCCAGGCGCTCATATCCACTTGCCGGGACTTACGCAAAAGGATCTGGACGATATTGCCTTTGGCGTCCGGGAAGATGTGGATTTTATCGCAGCTTCCTTTATCCGCTCTAAAGCCGATGTGATCGCTATCCGGCAGGTCTTGGAAAAATTAAATTCCAATATTGACATCATCTCCAAGATTGAAAACCGTCAAGGTGTTAAGAATATTGACGAAATTATCAAAGTATCGGATGGAATAATGGTGGCGCGGGGCGATTTGGGGGTGGAAATCCCCGCTGAAGAAGTCCCGCTGGTGCAAAAAATATTGATCAGTAAATGTAACGGCGCGGGTAAACCGGTTATTACCGCGACCCAGATGCTGGATTCTATGATCCGTAATCCCCGGCCTACCAGGGCGGAAGCCAGTGATATCGCCAATGCCATTATGGACGGCAGTGATGCGATTATGCTTTCGGGGGAAACAGCCAGTGGAAAATACCCGGTCCAGGCTCTGCAAACTATGGACCGTATCGCGATCCGCACCGAAGAATCCCTGAATTGGCCGGAAATAGAAAAGAAAAGAATACTCACCCAAGCCCGAACCACGACAGAAGCCATTAGTCATGCTACGTGCACAACGGCTCAAAGCCTGGGAGCGGCGGCTATCATTACCGCGACTCAGTCGGGGTCTACGGCCAGAATGGTTTCTAAGTTTCATCCCCATGCGCCGATTGTGGCCGTTACGCCCAGTGAGAAGGTATTTAGAAAACTGTTGCTGGTGTGGGGGGTGTACCCCCTCATCTCGCCGGAATATAAGTCAACGGATATTTTAATTGAAAGCGCCATTACTACAGCTTTACAGGCCAAATACATCAAGAATGGGGATTTAGTGGTTTTGACGGCTGGGGTCCCGGTAGGGATTCCCGGTTCAACGAACCTGATTAAAGTCCATACCGTGGGTGAAGTTTTGGTCAAAGGCGCCGGCATCGGAGCCGGTTCCGTAACCGGAAACGTCGTGATCGCCAAAACAGCCCAGGAAGCGCTTGCCCGGATGGAAAATGGCGCGGTCCTGGTAACGGTTTCCACCAACCGTGATTTTATCCCCGCCATCGAGAAGGCCGCGGCGTTGATTACCGAAGAGGGCGGTCTTACCTCCGATGGGGCCATCGTAAGTATTAACTTAGGAATACCTGTTGTGGTGGGGGTAACAGACGCGACGGTTAAGCTGAAACAATCCATGCTGGTTACTGTTGATCCGGCGCGGGGACTTATCTATCGGGGAAATGCCAAGGTATTATAAAGAAAAACACACAAGATGTATAGAGGCGGTGTTTATACCATGACTTACGAGAGCCGCATAAAGGACGAAATTGTGGATAAGCTGTTTGAAGCTATTTTGCTCTTAAAAGACGAAGAGGATTGCTATCGTTTTTTTGAGGATATCTGTACGGTAGGAGAACTTAAAGACATGGCTCAGCGCCTGGAGGTCGCCAAGATGCTCGATCGTGATCTGACCTACACAGACATAGCGCAGCAGACAGGCGCCAGTACTGCCACCATCAGCCGTGTAAAGCGTTGTCTGTTTTTTGGGGCCAACGGATACCGTCTGATCTTACAGCGGCTTAAACAAAACAAAACTACAGAGGATTGACCCAAACTGCCGATTAAATCGGCAGTTTGTTTTTTGTATACCTAAAGCCGGTATAGGTATACAGTATTATTCAGGAATATGTATTGACCCTTTTCGCCTAGTTGCCTACAATCATTTTAATACCTTGATGTTGTTTTTAAATCAGCATCATAAATATACAAATACATTAATAAATATACATTAATAAATATATGGTGGGGGGGTCGTTAATGCTTAAAACCAAAAATGCCCTTTTTTATGAACGGGCTATCGAACTTGTTCAGAAATCCTGTGAAATCCTTAAATTGGATGAAACCACTAAGACAATGGTTTCTGAGCCCAAACGCGTTTTGGAAGTGACAATCCCAGTCCAAATGGACAATGGTAAAATCAAGATCTTTAAAGGATGGAGATGCCTGCATACTGACGCGCCCGGCCCTGGGAAAGGCGGTATCCGGTTCCATCCGGATACTTCTGTGGAAGAGGTTAAAGCCCTGGCAGTTTTAATGACCTGCAAATGTCAATTGGTCGGCATTCCTTATGGCGGAGGAAAAGGCGGTATTTGCGTCAATCCCAAAGAATTATCGATGAGCGAATTAGAAAAGCTCAGCCGCGGGTATATTCGTGCGGTCGCATCCGCGGTAGGCATGGATAAAGATATTCCCGCTCCCGATGTTTATACTACTCCCCAAATCATGGCCTGGATGATGGATGAGTTTGAAGTCATTCAACAGCGAAAAGAACCGGGATTCATCACCGGCAAACCGCTTTCCGCGGGTGGCTCCATTGGCCGTGACACCTCTACCGCCCAAGGCAACCTTTACGTTACCGAGTATGCGTACAAAAAGATCTTGGGCAAAAATATCGAGGGCGCGACTGTTTGTATTCACGGTTTTGGTAATGCCGGAGCTTCCGCCGCTAAATTATTCTCCGAAGCCGGCGCCAAAGTTATTGCCGTTTGTGATAGCAAATCCGGTATCTATGATCCCCAGGGCATTAATTGTACCCTGCTAAAAGAAATCAAGGCCAAAACCGGCGGCATGGAAACTTACCCCCAGGGCAAACAAATCACGCCGGATGATGTGATCGCCACCCCATGCGATATCTTTTTACCCGCCTCTTTGGAGCGAAGCATCAACGGGGACAATGTGGATAAAATCCAGACTACCTTGATCGCGGAAATGGCAAACGGCGCTCTTACTCATGAGGCCGATGAAGTTTTGCAGCAAAAAGGCGTTATCATGTTACCTGACATCTTGGCTTCGGCCGGCGGCGTTATTGTGAGTTATTACGAATGGGTGCAAAACCGGATGGGTTACTACTGGAGTTACGAGGAAGTCCAGGAGAAATTGAAAAAAGCCATGTATGACGCTTTTGATGCGATGGCCGCCATCAAGGAAGAGAAGAAAATAGACAACTGGCGCGACGCGGCTTTTGCAGTAGCTGCCGATAGACTTGCCCAGTCCATGAAAGTCAGGGGCTGGTGCTAAGTGCAAAAAAGAACCGTAAGTAGTTGCGGTTTAATAGGGACAAATTAAGAAAAGCAAACCGAATACGGAATATAGAAAGCGGGAGCCATCATCGGCCCCCGCTGCTTGTTTCTTAATTACTATTTATTTTTCCTTATTCCATCGGGATCCATCTGAGCCTCAAGCTTATAATTCGGTTTGATCCGTAAGCGAGAATTGAGCAGGATATTTTTTATATCCAAAGTTGGAATCCACAACCAAGCTGACGATGTCTATATTTTGGTATAGGGAAGTGTTATATTTGGTAAATTCATAATCGAAAAAAATCCATCCAAAAGTCTTCTTTCTTGCAGAAGCAGGACTTTTACCAAAATAATTAAGCAATTCCCCCATGATGTATATTCCAAAGACGCCGTACCAAGTCGCACTTGCATAATTCAAAACAATTTCTTTTGTCTTTTTTTTGCCGAAAGTATTTGTCACAAGCCTTAGCTTTTCTTCTTCGGAACCAATCACCGGCAACCCTTTGTATTTGTCCTGAACATAGAGCTTAAAGTTCTTTTGGGACGTCGTCGCATACATTCCTTCCGTGCTGTCATTCCACGAAATTTTAGGACCAAACATCTGATTTTCCGGCGCCTCAAGGCGGTTGAGCAGAACGATTTTCCCTCTCATTTGCCGGACTGTCGGAATAGTAAGCATCCCGCTGATTTTTCCATATTTGTTCAATATTTTCTCAAGTGCCGTAAAAACATTGGCTTTGTCATTTCCATAACTTGACCAGTCATCCATCTTCAACGAAACAACCAGGAATTCCGTTGGATTGACTTGCAGGAATTTACTGCATTCGTCAAGAAAAGACTGAAAGCTCTGATACTCATTGATTCCTGTGGAGCTTCCAATGTCCCCATGACAGGTCACAAAAGAATACTGGTTGTTTGCTTTTTTTACTTTTAAACGGATATCAAAGAGTCTGATTCCGCCGTTTAACTGCTCCGTGATCGTTGCATAGTGGCAGGCGTACGGCGTGTGAGTATACTGATTGATAGCGGCCGCATCATGGGCGCCCGGTATGTTGACCTCGCTGATTTCCAAATTGTCTTGCAAACCGCCCATCCAGTTCTTGTTGTTTATCGGAACTTGGGAAAGATCAATGCCGGCACTGCGCATGAAAACTTCCGTCGAACCTCCATCAAGAGTGAGAATAATGTCGTTATCACCTGTTTTCAATATGCTCTCCGGTACAGGCCAGGAAGCATGATAGAAGTTTCCGATGTGCGGGTCAAATTTTTCTACCAACTTCTTACCATTGACAGTTATGGTGATCGGACAATCTGAAACACCATTGACAATTGCGCTGCAAAGGCTAAACGACAGGATCACCCCTTGTTTTTTGGGAAGGGTCAGGCGGAATTTGAAAAATCCTTTTACCCCGCTGATTCTCCAGCACTTGTATGTACTGCTATAGCTGCAGTCTTGATAAGAAGATAACGAATAATTTGGAGTTAAATTTGGTTTGGGTGTAGAAAAATCAATTATTTGAGTCGCCATTATCATAATCCTCCTTCTTGTATTGACATGACTTTATATGCTCCTATATACCAAAAGAGTAGCAGAAATAATTTCCGCTATGTGAATGGTCAAGAAATCTTGACCGTTTTTAAAGAATTTTGCGGCGTTTCTTTTATATATAAAATATGGTAAAATAAGGCTATAAGATTGGAGGTGGTGGAGTGAAAAAAATAAAGCTCTTGCTGATAGAAGACGATGGGGATACGCTGGAAATCAACCGGGAGTATTTTGCAGGCAAGGGATATGAAGCAGTCTGCGCAGCTACCCTTACCAAGGCGCGGTTTCTGCTGGAGGAACACGCCCCCGACCTGATTCTTCTGGATGTGATGATGCCGGACGGCTCCGGCTTTGACTTCTGCGCCGAGCTGCGGCAAAAAACAAACGCCCCCATCATCTTCCTGACTTGCAGGGACGAAAATGAGAACGTTGTGAAGGGGTTATTGCAGGGCGGGGACGATTACGTCACTAAGCCCTATGATTTGAACATATTAAGTGCGCGGGTAGCGGCACAGCTTCGCCGAGCCGGTATCCTGACCGCCGGAAAAATTGAGCTTGCCCCGCTGACCGTTGATTTTTTATCCGGGGAAGCAACCCTCGCTGGGGAACGAATCCCACTGACGCAGAAGGAGCTGCAGCTTTTAGGCTGCTTTGCCCTGTTTGCGGGACGGCGGCTGAGCCTTGAAGAGATCTACCGCCGCGCCTGGGGTGAGATGTTCCCCGGCGCTTCCGGAACCATCAAGTCCCATGTGGCGAATCTGCGCAAGAAGCTGAAGCTGGATAACGGCGGCTGGTTTGAACTGGTAAGCCCCGGCAAAAGCGAGTATATATTCAGCAAGGTGCGGTATTAGCCTTCCGCCACAGGCAGGGTGAAAAACACTGAAGTGCCATTGCCTTCCTCGCTTTCAAGCCAGATTTCTCCGCCATGCTGTTCTACGATATGCTTGCAGATATATAATCCAAGTCCGGTGCCGGTATCCTGACCGCCGCCGGATTTTTGTTTTTTGCCGTACCGCTCGAATACATGAGGAAGCCGGTCCGCCGTGATTCCAACTCCGGTATCAGACACACAGACCAGTATTTTGCCCCGTTTTTTCTTTGCGGACATGGTAATCACGCCGTCTGCGGTGAAACGCACTGCGTTGGAGATCAGGTTGACGATGACCTGTGAAATTCTCGCCGGGTCCGCATGAACGGCGGGAAGACCGTTTTCGATACGGATGTCCAGCCTGTTTTTATTCTTGTTCAGGATGGGATAATGGGTTTCAACGGCGGCATGGATGATTTCATCCGCATAGCAACGCACCGGCTCCATGACCATACGCCCTTCCCCCATGCGGGTCACATCCAGAACCTGCCCTACCATCAGGGAAAGCCTATCAGCCTCGGAGGAAATAAGCGTCATCCGGCGGGCCACTTCGCCGCCATCCAGAGTGTCGGGCCGCTGTGCAAGCTGCTTTGTGGTCTGCGCATAGCCGGACATGACCGTCAGCGGTGTTTTCAGCTCGTGGGAAACGTTGCCCAAAAATTCTGTTTTCAGCCGGTTCAGGTTTTCCAAGGCGGTTTTCTCCGCTTCCAGCTTCTGCTCCGCTTCTTTGGCCTGGGCCAGCACCCGGTTGTTCATCTGGAACAGGGACACCGTCTGTGCCAGCACGAACACCAGCATGGCGGCCTCAGAAACAGGTATGTTGGGCCCATCGCCAAAAATATCGCTGTACATCACAATATCAGAAAGGGCGGCCAGGTAAAAGACGGCTATTCCAAACATGGCGGCGCCCTGTTCCTTGACCGGATTGCGCATGTTCCAGAACAGAACCGCAAGCCCCGGAAGAATACACATAACAAGCAGGAGCTGATAATATTTGAGTACCGAGGTATAAAAGAGGGAATCCCCAAGAAGTACGCACACCCCATAAACCAGGGAACCGAGGACCGCCGTATATTGAACGACCCGCAGGAATATCCCGGTTGCATACTGTGCGAGATACAGTGTAAGAAAAATAGTCAGCAGCACTACGCTTAAATATTCCAGCATGAAAGACAGGTTTCCGGATAGGGGGAAATAAGTCCAGGCCTGACTTTGCAGGCATTCCCGCAGTGACATGACAAGACAGGCAAGAGCGAAATACAAGGTTGCCCGGGTACGGGAGAGCGTCAGGTAAATCCCCAGCAGCAATACCGCCGCGCACAAAAACGCGCCCGTCACGGCAATTCCTTTTATGCGGCTAAAAAAGAACGGATCGGTTTCGGTTTTGCTAAGGCTCAGCTCCGCAAGGGATGCCCCGCGCTTGGCGTGGTAAAATTGTGCGCTGTGGAGGAGAATGTCTATTTCACCCTTTGCCGCAGCCCCATGAAAGGTGATGTTGTTTTCCCAAACCTCTGTATCCTCCTTGGTGGTACCGGTTTGCCCGGTCTGCGCCGTGAGCTTGCCGTTTACATAGACTTTCATGGCATGACGGCCTGACAGGGTGAAGGTCATGACGTATACGCCGCCGCTTTCCGGGACTTTCAGAACAAACCGCTGAGAAAGGTAGTCCGCCCTGATTTCTTCAAAACGGTCGGCGCTTTCCGGTATGGCGGTATTCACGCTTTCCGGCATCAGGTATGTATTGGGGTAATAGACCGCTTGGGGAGCCAGCTTAATAACCGTTTTTTCCAAGTTGCTTATACCGGTCAGGTCATAGATACCGTTTTGCTCTGTGACGGTGACGCTTTTTTGAGCCTCCCCCGTTAGCCAGTCCAGGCTGACCAGCGCCGTCAGTGCCGCCGTTGTTAGAAACGCCGCTAATACGATAGACAGCAGCCTATACCTATAAATTATTTTTTTGATACGCAGCACAGCACCTCCTTCTTTCGCCGGTCATTCTTTTTATCTATTATATTTTCCGCTTGAGAAATAATCAAAGGGAAAACCATTTGGCTATAAAAAACTATTGACAAAGAGAGGCGCAATTCTTACAATTGACCTAGTGACATATTAACACTTTAATATAGTAAAGGCAGGTTGCTTGTATGAGTATGATAAATATCTGGAACACACCGGCAGGCATGAAAGATTGGCTGCCCGGAGAGGCCTGCGCAAGACGGGAATTGATGAATCGCTTACTGGAAAAAATGGCTCTGTGGGGATATGAAGAAATTACTACGCCCGTGTTGGAGTATTACCAGGTTTTGCAAAAAGGAGAAGGTACTGCTCAGGAGGACCATCTCTATAAGCTCATCGACAGAAACGGCAGTATTCTCGCCTTACGGCCTGAGATGACAACCCCCATTGCCCGCATTGCCAGCAGTAAGCTTCCGGGAAAGCCGCCCTGGCGGTTGATGTATGGAGCGCAAGTGTTCCGTTATGAGGATATTCAGGCCGGCCGGCAAAGAGAGTTTGGCCAGGCCGGAGTGGAATTGATTGGACAAACGGGGCCGGAAGCCGATAGTGAAATATTAGCCCTGGCTATAGATGCGCTGAAAGCTGTCGGACTGGAACAGTTTACAGTTAGCCTCGGTCATATGGGTATTTTGCGCGGCTTGCTGGAAAGCCTGTCCGGGGAAGAAGAACAATTAAACAGCGTGCGCAGCCTCGTTTTGGAAAAGGATTTTGTCGGGCTGAATCAATTGATGGAGCAATCCGGACTTGAGGGTAAAAGCAAGGAAGAGTTGATCGGATTACTTACGCGCCAGTTGACGCCTGCGGATCTGGCGGGGTGCCTGAAAAACCCGCCTTCCGAAATCCAAAAGGCCCTCGTTGATTTACAGGCTATTACGGAACTGTTAGAAATACAGGGGCACGGTTCCCATATTCATATTGATCTTAGCACTTTGCGGAACCAGGAATATTATACCGGCATGGTCTTCGAAATCTATACCAGCGGCATTGGATATCCCATTGGCGGGGGAGGCCGTTATGACAGGCTTCTCGAAGTGTTTGGCAGGGAACTCCCGGCGACGGGTTTTGCCTTAGGTATAGAAAGGATTTTAATGAGCGCGGCCAAAAACCGGGACCCCAAAAACACTATTCTCGTGGCCGGAAAGAATCCCCGGACGGTGCTGCGGGATTGCCGCGGCTTGCGGGAAAAAGGGAATACAGTGATTGCCGAAACAAGGAATATCACCAGGGAAGAAGCTCAGGTAATGGCGCAGGAAAGGGGATTTGAGTTGCAATGGAGGGAGTGAGGAATTGTGGAGTATAAATTGACCATTGCCTTGCCCAAGGGGAAACTTTTTGCGCCCACTGTTTCCCTTTTGGCTAGGGCGGGTTTAAACACGTTGGATTTGTCGGATGAGTCGCGTACGTTGGTATTCGAGGATTCCCAAAACCGGGTCCGCTTTATTATTTGCCGTTCGACAGATATTCCCACCTATGTCGAGTATGGTGCGGCTGACCTGGGAATCGTAGGAAAAGACAGTATCGTGGAGGCGGGCAAAAACCTTTATGAACTGGTGGACCTGAAGTACGGTTATTGCCGTTTTGTCATCGCGGCTCCCAGTAAGGATGTGCCGCAGGAGGGGGAATACCCCTGGAAGCAGGGATTGCGTGTCGCTACCAAATTTCCGGCCATCGCCCGGGAGTATTTACAAAAAAAAGGTTTCCAGGGTGAAATCATCAAGCTGCACGGCAATGTGGAATTAGCTCCCCGGGTAGGCTTGTCTGAAGTGATCGTCGATCTGGTTTCTACCGGGAAGACATTGCGGGAAAACGATTTGTCAGCCCTGGATACTATCAGTGAGGCGACTGCCCGGCTTGTTGTTAACCGGGCCAGTTACCGTTTGAAGTCCAGGGAAATCAATGAATTAGTCAATAAGATCCGGGAAAATTTATCCCAGTAAGGAGGCGGGCCGGATGATACCCCTTTATTCATGGCCTTCGCAGGAGGCGCTAAATAAAATCAGGCCGCGCGACTGCAATGATGATGTTCTGCGGGAGCAGGTGGCCGCTATTGTGCAGGACGTTAAGCTGCGGGGAGATCAAGCTTTGCTGGAATATACGGCGGCCTTTGACGGCTGTTCCCTCACCCCGGAAACCTTACGGGTAGGCGGAGAAGAACTGGCGTTAGCCTATCAAAAGGTTGGGGAGCCGTTCTTAAGGGCTTTGCGGGAGGCCAAAAAAAATATCCTTCAATTCCATCAAAGACAAAAACGGCAGGACTGGTTTACCCAGGATGGGAACGGTTCCTTGGTGGGACAGGTCTATCGTCCGTTGGACCGGGTAGGGATTTATGTCCCGGGGGGAACGGCCAGTTATCCGTCTTCAGTCTTGATGACCGCCCTTCCCGCTGTAGTAGCCGGTGTTCCGGAAATTGTCATGGTAACGCCGGCGGGAAAGGAAGGGAGTGTTCCGGCAGCAACCCTGGCGGCTGCCGGGGAGGCCGGGGTTACGGAAATTTACCGGATCGGAGGGGCCCAGGCTATTGCTGCGTTGGCGTTTGGGACTCAGATGATCCGCCGGGTCGATAAAATCGTTGGTCCGGGCAATATTTATGTGACCCTGGCGAAAAAGATGGTTTTTGGAACGGTAGGTATAGATATGCTGGCGGGACCCAGTGAAATTTTGATTATCGGGGACGGAACCGCCGACGCCGCTTTTGCCGCGGCAGACCTCCTGTCCCAGGCGGAGCATGATAGCAGGGCCAGGGCTATCCTGGTTACGTGCAATAAGGCCTGGGCTGATGAAGTTTGTGCGCAATTGGAAAAACAGATAGTCCGGCTGCCCCGCCAAACAATGGCGGCGGAAGCCTTAGAAAAAAACGGGGCGGTTGTTTTGGTCAAGGATCTCGAGGAAGCTTTTGAAGTAGCCAACCTGATGGCGCCGGAGCATCTGGAATTATTGCTGGCCTCCCCGCTGGATAATCTTATAAAAGTGCGTCATGCGGGAGCCGTTTTTTTAGGACCCTATTCGCCGGAACCGGTGGGCGATTATTGGGCGGGACCAAACCACGTCCTACCGACAGGAGGGGCCGCCCGGTACGCCTCGCCTTTGACTGTTGATGATTATTGCAAGCGTTCCAGTATCATTCAATATACCCGGCCGGGCTTGGAACAGGCGGAAGGTTCTATTCGGCTGCTGACGGAAACAGAAGGGCTGACGGCTCATGGCGCGGCTGTGGCGGCACGGGGTAATGCGGCACGTGGTAATAAGGAGGTAAAATGATGGATCGCAAAGCGACAGTAGTAAGAAAAACAAAGGAAACGGAGATTGATCTGGAACTCAACCTGGATGGGGACGGCAGTTTTACAGGAACGACCGGGATCGGATTTTTGGATCACATGCTGGAACTGTTGGCAAAGCATGGGGATTTCAGCCTAATCCTCAGGTGCCGGGGTGATCTGTCCGTAGATGGGCATCATACCGCCGAAGATATTGGATTAAGTTTGGGACAGGCATTCTCGCAAGCCCTGGGGGATAAACGGGGGATTGCCCGTTATGGGTCGCTGGCCTTACCCATGGATGAAGTTCTTGTTTTATGTGCGGTGGATATTAGCGGCCGACCGGGGTTTTTTGCCGACCTGAACTTCTCAACGGAAAAAATCGGCCAATTTGATACCCAATTGGTCGGGGAATTTTGGCAGGCCTTCGCGAATCAAGCTAACATCACCCTCCATTTGCGGCAATTGGCGGGCGGTAATTCTCACCATTTAGCCGAAGCCGTCTTTAAAGGGACCGCCAGGTGTATGAAAACAGCGGTTGGCATAGAAGGGGAGAAAGTTCCCTCTACTAAGGGAGTCTTGTAAATGAGGGTCGCGGTCATCGATTACGGAGTAGGAAATCTGGCCAGTGTGTCCCAAGGGCTCAAAATGGCCGGGATGGACCCGGTGGTTACCTTGGATAAAGAGGAAATACTAAAAGCCGGGGCTGTCATTTTGCCGGGGGTGGGGGCTTTCGCCCGGGGCATGGATAATTTGCGGGATAGCGGTCTGATCCCGGTAATCCATGAGATAGCAGCCCGTAATACCCCTTTATTGGGAATTTGTCTGGGAATGCAGCTTCTTTTTGAAAAAAGTGAGGAGCATGGAGAGCATACGGGGCTGGGGCTGCTGAAAGGAAGGGTGCGACGGTTTCCTCAAGGCCTGAAGATCCCCCATATGGGGTGGAACATGCTGACCGGCACAAAAAATCATCTGTTGCTGCGCAATATCCCGGCGCAAAGTTATGTCTATTTTGTCCATTCCTATTATGTAGAAGAGGCAAATCTTGAACATATAGCGGCTTGTACAAATTATGGGGTGGAATTTCCGGCTATTGTATGCTTTAATAACATCGTAGGAATGCAGTTTCATCCAGAAAAGAGCAGCCGGGTAGGGTTAGAGATTTTGAAAAATTTTGGGGGGTTGGTAAGAGATGTTAGTAATCCCAGCCATTGATCTGAGGGATGGCCGCTGCGTTCGTCTGGTTCAGGGCGAACGGGGAACGGAAACCATCTATTCCGATGAACCGGTAGAAATGGCAGTCCGCTGGGAATCTTTAGGAGCGCCTCGCCTTCATGTCGTTGATTTAGACGGCGCTTTTACAGGTTCGCCGCAAAACCTGGAAGTTGTCAAGCAAATTGTGAAAGCAGTAAAAATACCGATTCAATTAGGCGGCGGGATTCGTACTAAAAGCGATATCAGCCATGTATTGGATCTGGGGGTGGACAGAGTCGTTTTGGGGACCGTCGTAATCCTTTCTCCGGAACTGGTTTCCCAATGCTGCCGTGAGTTTGGAGAACATATTGTCATAGGGATCGACGGCAGGGACGGACTTGTGGCTATTGAAGGCTGGGAAGCCACAGTAGAAATGACAGTAGAGCATTTGGCGCAGTTGATATCCGACGTGGGGGCCAAAAGGGTCATTTTTACGGATACCAGAAGAGATGGCACATTGAAAGGCCCGAATCTGGAGGCCACCAAAAATTTGGCCCGCACCAGCGGATTAAAGATTATTGCTTCGGGCGGCGTATCGAGTTTAGAGGATCTGTATGCCTTAAAATCATTAAAAGCCGATGGCGTGGAAGGGGTCATTATGGGGAAGGCCCTTTATTCGGGAGCCATTAGCTTAAAAGAAGCTCTGAAGATTATGGAGGATTAGATTTTTATGTTAGCCAAGCGGATTATTCCTTGTTTGGATGTGGAAAAAGGACGCGTTGTCAAAGGCACTAAATTTTTAAATTTACAGGATGCCGGAGATCCCGTGGAGCTGGCGGCTTTTTATGACAAATCCGGCGCGGATGAACTGGTCTTCCTGGATATTACCGCGTCCAGTGAGTATAGGAACATTATGCTGGATATGGTAGCTCAGGTGGCCCGGCAGGTCTTTATCCCTTTTACAGTAGGCGGGGGCTTGAGGACTGTCGCTGATATGCAGCTTGTCTTAAAAGAGGGAGCGGATAAAGCGGCCCTGAATACAGCGGCTGTGAATCATCCGGAACTGATCCGGGAAGGAGCGCATCAGTTTGGCAGCCAGTGCGTCGTGGTGGCTATAGACGCCCGGCGGGTTTCCGGGAAGAAATGGGAAGTTTATACCCACGGAGGCCGTACCCCTACGGGAATTGATGTAGTTACCTGGGCCCGGCGGGCTGAGGAATTGGGAGCCGGGGAAATTCTGCTGACGAGTATGGACCGGGACGGGACTAAAGAAGGTTATGATTTGGAATTAACCCGCACGGTGAGCCGGGCGGTGGCCATACCGGTGATCGCTTCAGGGGGCGTGGGAAAAATCGAGGATTTTTATGAGGGAGCTGTTCAAGGAGAAGCGGATGGACTGCTGGCGGCTTCCCTTTTCCATTTTGGAGAAGCCTCCGTTGCGGAAGTCAAAGATTATTTACGGGAAAAGGGAGTTGCAGTTCGCCTATGAAAATACTCGCGGAGCAAATTGCCCGGTTGAAATTTGACGCCCATGGTTTGATCCCCGCTGTGGTCCAGGACGTCAAAAGCGGCGCGGTGCTAATGGTTGCTTATATGAACCGGGAAGCCCTTGAGAAAACCCTGGAAGAGGGAAGGACGTGGTTTTACAGCCGGAGCCGGCAGCGGTTATGGGCTAAAGGGGAAACGTCGGGACATGTGCAAAAGGTCGAGGGTGTTTACTATGACTGTGACGCGGATGCCCTGTTGGTTCAGGTTCGGCAAACGGGAGCCGCCTGTCATGAGGGGACTTTTTCCTGCTTTACCAATGGGCTGCAGGAAAACGGGAAACCGCTCCCGCCTTCCTGGGCGGCCTTGTCCTGGCTGGAAGATGTGGTGAAAGACCGTAAAGAAAAAATGCCGGCCAATGCTTATACTACTTATCTCTTTAGCAAGGGCATCGACAAAATACTTAAAAAGGTCGGCGAAGAAAGCACCGAGGTAGTGATCGCCGCCAAAGGCGGGATCACGGAAGAGATCGTCTATGAAACGGCGGATCTTTTCTACCACGTGTTAGTCTTGTTAAGAGAGTGCGGCATTGATTTGACCAGTATCTGGGCTGAACTGGAAAAACGCCATCAAAGCAAATAGATTAAAAAACATGCTTATGACGGGAGGAAACTTTTGTGCAGGGGTCCTGGCGGGAAGCGCTGTTAGATCTTTTGTTCCCCGGCAGCCATTTTTGTTATTTTTGCGCAAAAAATACAGCAGGGCAAAAAATAAAAGGCGTTTGCGGGGAATGCGGCGGGAAGATCCTCAGCCTGGAGCGTACGTTAGCTTCCTGCCGCCGCTGCGGGTATTTCGCCCCGGTTTCACCATGTCCCAACTGTTTGGAATGGGAGGATTCCTTAAAGCGGGTCATCACGGTGGTTCCGTATGAGGGCGCTTACCGGGAGATGATTCAAAGCCTCAAATACCAGGGCAAGCATGACTTAGCCATACCGCTGGGAATGTTAATGGCGGAAAAGGTGAGGACGGCCGGACTCGTCAAAACGGTCGATATAATAATTCCTGTGCCGCTTCATCCCTTGCGGGAAAAAGAAAGGGGTTACAATCAAAGCCTCTGGCTCGCGGAAACCATAGGACGGCGCTTAAAATTGCCGCTCCAGACGGACGCTCTCATCCGGCGAAGTTATCTCAAGACCCAAACCGGACTGGGCAAAAACGAGCGGGTCGCTAACATGGCCCAAGCTTTTTGTGTCATCGGCGAGGAGAAGATCCTGAACAAAAATATTTTGCTGGTAGATGATATTATTACAACGGGAGCAACCTTGCTGGCTTGCGCAGGTGTCTTACGGCAAAAAGGGGCCAGGGAAATCAACGGAGTTACCTGGGCGGCGGGGAGTAAGAAAAATTTATCGGAGCCGGAAGGAAATAGAGGAAAAACAGAGAATTATGCCAGTAAGTTGAGGTGAGGAGGGAACGGGTATGGTACCTAGAAATTGTCCTGAGTGCGGGAAAATTTTTAGTTTTATCAGAACGAATTTGTGCCCGGCTTGCCAGGAAAAAGATGAAGCTGAATTTAAAAAGGTACGGATGTATATTATTAAGCATCCGGGTGTAGATATTGTCACAGTCAGCGAAGAAACGGGCGTGGATGAGAGCAAAGTCTTTCGCTATATCCGGGAGGGGCGGATCTCCACGGGCAATTTGTCCGCCAATGTCCAGTTGAATTGTGAGGTCTGCGGCACACTCATCTCAATGGGGCGCTTTTGCAGCAGTTGTAATGAAAGGTTGACCGCGGGGCTCAGAAAAAGCATTGAAGCGGAAAACAAAAAGGAACTGGAAGAAAAACAAAAAAAGGGGCCGCGCATGTACACGGCTGATTTAGAACGAAGAAGTAATAAATAGCAGCTATTAACAGCTAATTGAATATAACCGGGGATAATGAGCTATAATGTTTATTTAAATGGCTAAACAAAAAAATGCACCTATTCGAAATAATAATAGGTGTATTTTTCTTTGGTAATTTACGGTAATGAGGTGTTGTTGGATGCGCGTTAACAACCAGTATATCTCTGAGGTGCAGAAGACTTATAATCAAATCAGGAAAGCGGCAGGCTTGGAAAAGAAAATTGAGCCGGCTAAAGACGATGGGATCGAATTATCCCCGCAAGCCCGGTTTTATAGCGTAGCGATGCAGGGGTTGCGGGATTTGCCCGAAACAGAACCAAAAAGGCTCGACGCTCTTCAGGAAAGCGTGAAGACCGGAACCTATCAGGTGTCTAATGAGGAAGTTGCCGAGAAAATCTATCAGGAAAATTATCTGGATAAAACAGTATAAGGGGTGCTGCTATGGAACCCGTTTTTGAGAAATTATCGTGTCTATTGGAAGAACAGGCGGCTCTTTATCGGGAAATCACCGGCTTGGCAGAGCGAAAACAGCAATATTTAGTCAAAGGAATGATCCCCGAACTGGACGAAGTGACCCGGAAGGAGGAAGCCCTCATCTATCAGATCGGCAGGAGAGAAGAGGAACGTTTGCCGTTGATGCAGAAGTTAGCCTCTTTATATCAGTTGGATGAGAATGCGACCTTAAGGGATGTTTTGGCTCTGGCACCCGAGGCTGAAAAAGCCGGGCTGGGGGAAGTTGCGCACGAATTAATGGAGATCATGGCGCAACTGGATCAGTTGAATCAGCAAAATACCGGCTTGATCCAGCAATCCTTGAACTTTATTTCTTTTGCGATGGACGCTATCAGCCCGCAAAGCAACCCCACTTATAATGCGTCCAAAGAGGTTAAAGTTGAGCGTCTGACACAACTGCTGGATAAAAAAGTATAGGGACAGGGGTGAGAAAATGTCCACTTTCGCTGGATTAAATACCGCTTATAAGGGATTGGTGGCTCAGCAGTTGGCTCTGAATATCACCAGTCATAACATTGCCAATGCCAGTACCGAGGGTTATACCCGGCAGGATGTCATGATGGCGCCTTCCACCCCCTATAAGGTACTTCAGGGCTATGTGGGGACAGGCGTGGATGTGACCGAATTCCGCCGCATCCGCGACGCGTTTGTCGATACGCAGATTAGGACCGAAAATAAGTCTTTGGGTGAATTACAGACCAAAGCCGATATTTATGATAAGCTGGAAGTGGTGTTTAACGAGCCTTCGGATTCCAGTCTACAAACGGTACTCAGCTCATATTGGCAGTCTTGGCAGGATCTTTCAAAAAACACGGACAGTGTGGCGGTCCGCGATACTACTGTTCAGTCCGGAGTCACGTTAGCCGACACATTTAACCAAATGGATATGATGCTGAATGAGCTTCAGGCTGATATTAACAAAGGAATCGCGGTAAAGGTTGATGAAATCAACACGTATGCCCGTCAGATCGCCGATCTGAATGAGCAGATCGTCAAAGCGGAAACTGATGGTTCCAATGCCAACGACCTGCGGGACAAACGTGATCTTTTACTGGAGAATTTGTCTAAAGCGCTCAATATCGACGTTAACGAAGACCGGACCGGCTCGCTGACGGTGGTTGCAAACGGAGTGCCCTTAGTGTCAGGCAGTTCGGTTATCGAAATGGAGTTTTCCATTAATGACAGCTATCCGCAGAAATCTACTTTAATGTGGCTGGATCCGGCTAACGGCAACCCTTGGTTCAACGTTTCGGTAAGCAGCGGAACCATCAAGGGCTATCTGGATATGCGGGATAAAGTGATTCCGGATATCCAGGGCCAACTTTCCGAGATGGCCAGAAGGATCGCTATTGAAGTTAACAACCTGCACCGCAACGGCTTTGATTTTAATGGCGCTGCCGGCCGGGATTTTTTTGTCAAGCTGGATGACACGAAGCCCTTTGGCGCAGGTAATATTAAGGTTAATCCGATACTGCTGGCCGACGCCAACCTGGTCGCCGCCTCCGGCGATGCGGCGGCTTCGGAGGGCGACGCGACAGTGGCTTTAGCCATCGCCCAGGTAAAAAACAAGAGTCTTATGAATTCGGGGATCGCCGCGCCGCAGCTTACAGTTGCGGGGACGAAGGATCTTTCGGCTGGGCTTGAGATCACCGCAGACAATAACATACTGAACCTGACCGTAAACGGCGTCAGCAAAAGCCTGACGCTGACGCCGGCTGTCTATGCCAGCGGGGCGGATCTCGTCGCAGAGATCCAGGCCCGTTTAAACGATCCCGCATCTTTCGGGCCCGGGGCAGTGACCGCTTCTTTATCCGCCGGTAATATGCTGATGCTGACGAGCAACATCGTCAGTCCCTATCAGGGGGTGGGGGATCTATCCGGCCCCGCGGCTGCCGCTTTGGGGATCGCTTCAGAATTCCGTAATACCTATGATGATTATTACAGCGGGATTGTCGGTAATGTGGGCGTAGACAGCAGAGAAGTGATACGAAGTTTGGAGAACCGCGAGCTTCTGGTGGAGCAGCTGCGGAACAAACGCGAGTCGGTTTCGGGCGTTTCGCTGGATGAAGAAATGACCAATATGATTAAGTTTCAGCATGCCTATACGGCTGCGGCCCGGGTTATCAATACGATGGATGAAATGTTGGATTTGATTGTCAACCGGCTGGGGATCGTGGGCCGATAAAGGAGGTGCGCCAAAATGCGGGTGACTAATAATATACTCATCACTAATTTAAAAAGGAACCTGTCTAACAGCTTAGGGAAGCTGAATATCGCTCAGAACCAGCTGGCGACCGGGCAGAGGATCAGCAAGCCGTCCGACGATCCGGCTGGGATCGTGGATATTTTGCGCTTAAAGCCCCGCTTGGCTGAAAATCAGCAATATCAGGAGAATGTGGACGACGCGATGGCCTGGATGGCTAACAGCGATGAATCGCTTGATACGATGAGCGCCGCGCTCAACAGGATGTATGAATTGACTGTTTATGCGGCTAACGGTATCCTGGCTGACGCCGAGCTTAATTCTATTTCTGCGGAACTGCAGCAGATTAGTGAGGAATTTAAAGGAATTGTCAATTCCACGATGGGGGATAAATATATTTTTGCCGGAACCTTAATGAAACAAGTCGTTTATGATGAAACAGGCTGGCATAACAACACGTCGGTCACCGAATATGAAATCTCCAAAGGGGTTACGATCCCCGTGAATCTCCATGCGGATCAGATCTTCAAAGTGCCCCAGGATATTTTTCAGACGACCAGCGACCTGATCGCCGCAGTGGAAGCCGGTGACAGTGCAGCCATCAATGCCAGCATGGATCTTGTCAAGCAGCATCAGGAGCAGGCTTTATCCTGCCGGGCCCAGCTGGGGGCGCGTATGAACCGCCTGGAGCTGACCGACTCCCGTTTGAAGGAGTTGGAAATCAACTATACCAGTTTGCGCTCCGATGCGGAGGACATCGACCCGGCTCAGGTCATGATCGACTTAAAAAGCCAGGAGAGCGTTTATCAGTCGGCGCTGTCGGTCGGCGCCCGCATCATTGTACCTTCACTGATGGATTATTTGAGGTAATATGTAGTGAAAAAATCCAAGTATGCAGGGAGGAAATAGCATGATGAAGCTTGACACACACCACTTTGGCGAACTGGAGATCACCGATGAGGATGTGATCCATTTTCCCGGCGGCCTGATCGGTTTTCCGGATCGGAAGCGTTTTGTGATCGTCAAAAATCCGGATCCCGGCGTACCGTTTGACTGGCTGCAATCGTTGGATGATCCAAAGCTTGCCTATGTGATTGTCGACCCGTTTTGGTTTAAAAAGGATTATGAATTTGAGCTTGCGCCGGAACATCTGCTGGAATTAGGGATCCGCAAGCAGGAGGATACGGCGGTCTTTTGCATCGTCGTTGTGCCGGAAAACATTGCCAAGATCTCGGCCAACCTGCTGGCGCCGGTCGTAGTCAATTTAAATACCAAACAGTCTAAACAAGTTGTCCTGCTGGACAAACGCTATACCACCCGGCACTATATTTTGGAGGAGCTAAGGAAAAGCCCGAGGGAGGGAGCCTGACATGCTGGTGCTGACAAGAAAAAAGGGAGAAAGCATCGTGATCGGCGAGGGTATTGAGGTTGTCGTCGCCGATATTAGTCCCACCCAGGTGCGGATAGGCATCAAAGCGCCCTCCAATTTGGAGATCATGCGCAAAGAAATTTATCTGGCGATAAAGGAGGAAAACCGCCAGGCCGGAAGCTCTCAGACCGGGCCCGGCATAATTGGCGGCAGTCTGAAGGAGCTTCTTGACCAAGAAAAAGAAAGGTCCTAGAAAAAAAGTGAAAAAATTTAGGGGAAAGGCCTAAACTTTATTCAATAAAAAACGATATAAGTATTGCAGAGGTCATTTAGGCGAGGGCCCCGCCTGAAAAGCCCTGCGTTTATCAAGGATGATAAAAGAAAATTCAAGGAGGAATGAATCCATGATTATCAACCACAATATTGCGGCGTTAAACACTTACAACCGTTTGTCCGCTAACAACAGCGTGGGCAGCAAAGCCCTCGAAAAACTGTCTTCCGGTTTACGGATCAACCGCGCCGGCGACGACGCAGCCGGACTGGCTATTTCAGAAAAAATGCGCGGCCAGATCCGCGGCCTCGACCAGGCCACCCGGAACTCCCAGGATGCCATCTCGCTGATCCAAACGGCTGAAGGCGCCCTCAGCGAAACCCACAGCATCCTGCAGAGAATGAGGGAACTGGCTGTCCAATCGGCTTCCGACACCAACACCGCCAGCGACCGGGCTGAGATCCAGAAGGAAGTCGACCAGTTAGCTACGGAAATCACCAGAATTTCCACCGACACCGAATTCAACACCAAAAAGCTGTTGAACGGGGATATGGGGAAAGTCGCCACTCAGACCTCAGTAAACGGCGCTCCTGTTTTTACGGACCTACAGGTAACGGGTTCGGATATAAGTAATGGCAGTTACAACCTCGAGTTTACTTCCGTCGGTACCGACACGTTTACAGTAAGTGCCGGTGCCACCGCCGTAACTACGGCGACGATTGCAGACGATTTAACGGTAGCTGCAGGTGCTCATATTAAATATGGCAGCTATGCTCTTACTGTTTCTGGCCATAGCGCCGCCGGTACTGATGTTGGTCAAACAGCTACCTTTACACTGGTTGGACCTGATGGCACAACAACCGTTAGATCAGGGCAATCTACCGACGCAGCATTTGATATCGGAGGAGTCCATATTGACGCCGCTACCGAAGGGATCCTTCAGAATGGCGTTGTTAGTTTCACCCTTACTGCGACTGGTGTGGACTTAGTTTTGACGGGTGATAAAAGCGTAGATCCTTCTGCCGCTACCTATTCAGGCGGCACAATCGACTTGGGCGGATTTGAATTTCAGCTCTTGACAGGTCACGGCAGTGATGGTGACGATGCCACATTTACCGTTATTGATAAAGCAGTTAAGTTCCATATCGGCGCCAACAAGGATCAGAGTGCTTCTCTGTCAGTTAACAACATGAGTGCGACCGCCTTAGGTGTAAATACTCTGAATGTGAGTACGCAAGTAGGCGCCAACGCGGCTCTGACCACGCTGGACGCCGCCATTACCACCGTTTCGGCGGAACGCTCTAAATTAGGAGCTATGCAAAACCGTCTGGAGCATACCATCAACAACCTGACCACATCCTCCGAAAACCTGAGCGCTTCCGAAAGCCGGATCCGCGACGTTGATATGGCCAAGGAAATGATGAACTACACCAAGACGAACATCCTGACCCAGGCCGCTACGGCTATGCTGGCCCAGGCCAATCAACAGCCGCAAAACGTGCTGCAATTGCTCAAGTAATTCGTACCTTGGACGAAAAGGGGAGAGTTTCTCTCCCCTTTTCTTTAATCATTTCACTGTTCTGGGAGGAGTAAATCATGAAGATCTCGGCTTGTCTGATTGTCAAAAATGAAGAGCATAATTTGCCCCGCTGTTTGAATAGCGTGAAAAGAATTGTGGACGAATACATTGTTGTGGACACCGGCTCCACGGATCAGACGAAACAAGTCGCCGCTTCCTTCGGGGCTAAGGTGTTTGATTTTCTCTGGAATAATGATTTTTCCGCGGCTAAGAATGAGGCCCTCGCCCAGGCCGGCGGGGATTGGATCATTTTCTTAGATGCCGATGAATACCTGCAGGCAGGCGATGATCAAAAGCTTTATGACTTATTGCTGAAAAATAATGAAAACAAGGATATTGAATCTGTCGCATGCTCCATGGTTGATTTTGATACGGATAAACAAATCGTTATGGGCAGGACTTCCAACGTACGAGTATTCCGAAACCTGGAAGATATCCGCTATGTCGGTAAAGTTCATGAAGAGCCCCGCAAGAAAAATGCTTTTCTAAAGTCCTTATCAACCGATGCCATTACGATTATCCATACCGGATATTCCTCTTCAGTGATAAAAGCAAAATTTAATCGAAACTTGAATTTATTATTAGAAATAGAACGCGACGGCGCCGCAGATGTCATCACGTATTATTACCTTAGCACTTGTTATGAAGGTCTTAATATGTACACGGAGGCGATAGAATATGCTGAAAAAGTGTTTCAGTGGGAAAAAGAAAACAAGCAGCGGCTTAGGCCCTCGGTACGGCATCAATTATATATCATCTTGTTAAGATCAATGATCAATCTGGGACCGCAGTACTCCCTTGAAGAAACTAACGACGTTTTAGAAGAAGCCCTCAAAGAGTACGGTTATCATCCAGAAATCGTTTGGTATCAAGCCACAATATTGCTAAGAGAGAAAAAAATCCAAGCGGCCTTGAAGGGTTATTTGCAGGCCTTGGAATTGCATAAGAACCATCACAAAAATGAAATTAATAATTTTGCCAATTATTTAACGGAAACGTATGTTTTAATAGGGTCGCTTTATACCTATTTAAATCAGGAAGAAAAGGCCCTGGATTATTTGGTGCAAGCCATAAAAACAGAGCGGTATCATGAAAACGCCTTGATTCGTCTTTTGCGGCTGTTTCAGCAACAGAAGCCGGAAGAGATTATTGTATTTTTACAAAGCATCTATGATAAATCTTCCTATCAAGACGTGGAATTTATTATCAAAGTCCTGATGAAAGTAAAACTCCCTATCGTGCTGGGGTACTACGCTAAAATCTGGAACACGACCTTTGAGCAGCAAGACCAGGCTATTATCGAAGCCATGCTGGCCCTGGGGAAGTATGGGGAAGTGGCGGAAACGGTTTTGCTTATGGCGGAGCAGCACGGTCAATATTCAGCGTTGCCCTTGGCCTGCGCGGCCATCCTTTTAAGCAGCCTGGACGAAGCCTATCGGACCAGGATCGCCAACCTGAATAAGGCCGCCGCTTATGCGTTGACATTATTGGATGAACCGACAACTCCTTATATTTTGAGCGACGAAATACGGAAAACACTCCTGGAAACGATGCCCCCGGTGATGGCTTATGCCAAAGAAGATTTAGTCTGCCGGTATGTGGACAGGGCCCTGGAAGTCCTGCCGGAAACGGACGCTTACGCTTTGCTGGACGCCTTTATGGCCTTTGGTAAATTAAAGCCGGCGCAGTACTATTATGAAATGATATCGGCAAAAGCCGTTGACTCCGGGATCCGCAACCGGTCCTTATTCATGGCCGGTTTCTGCGCCTATCGGCAACGAAAATATGAATCCGCCCTGAAGCTTTTTGCCAAAGCCGCGGTCCAAGGACATCATGACCCGGAAATTCTGGAGTGTTTGGCTTTGATTGAACAACAATGCGCCGATGAAAAAATGAAAAAGGCGGCGGCAGATTTACATAACCAAGCAGTGCGTAAGCAGATTAAATTGACCAGGCTCCATCTTGGCTGCGGCAAAGATATCAAAAAGGATTGGCTCAACCTGGACATTGCCTCCGGTGAGGGCATCGACATTGTCGCCGATTTAGACGAGTGCGCTCATCTTCCTTTACCGCTGGAAGAGGATACCGTTGACGAGTTTTTGGCCGGTCACGTTATCGAGCATCTCAAAAATCCCCTGCCGATGATGCAGGAGCTTCATCGGATCGCCAAACCCGGCGCGAAAGCCGTTTTCAGATGTCCCTACGGTTCCAGCGACGACGCCTTTGATGATCCTACCCATCAACGGCAGTATTTTCTTAGTTCTTTCGGTTACTTCTCTCAGCCTTTTTACTGGCGGGCGGATTATGGCTACCGGGGGGACTGGAAAGTGGAGAAGATCACGCTTTTTGTGGAAAGCAGGTATGTCCGGGAACTGAATGTGGAAAAAGTGCTGGAGGACGTCCATACCAAAAGAAATATTGTCAAAGAAATGATGGTGGAGCTTACGGCGGTTAAGCCTATCAGACCGCCGGATATGCTGTTGCAGTCGCAGCCGAAAATATGTTTTTTTGGAATTTGATATAAAAACCCTAAAAAATTTCTCAAATAATCCGATACTTAAGATAGAGCTATTTTTATAAAGTGAGTGATGGAAAATGCAAATCAACAATCTGACGATACGGATACCGCAGGCTTCCCCTGATCCAAGCGGGGCGAGGAAAGCTCAAAATCCCGCAGCTTCGGGGTTCGAGCCGACATATATCTATCCGAATGCTCAGCATGGAGAACAGGAAAATATCGTGGGGGAAGGGATTGTTGCGATAATTGAACATGCCGATATGAAGTTTGAGATTCGTAATACCAGATCAGAATTTTCCGTTCATGAGAAAACCAATGAAATCATGATCAAAATCTATCGCGATGATCAGCTTATTAAGGAGATCCCGCCGGAAAAGATCCTGGATCTGGTAGCCAAGATGATGGAAATGGCCGGGTTATTAGTTGATGAGAAAGCCTAAGGAGGAATAATTATGAGTATTTCGCGTATCAGCGGGTTGGCGTCCGGCATGGACATCGACGCCATGGTCAGCAATATGATGAAGGCCCAACGCGCCCGGCTGGATAAGGTTCAGCAGAGTAAGACTCTGATCGAATGGCGTCAGGAAAGCTACAATGATTTTAACAAGCTCCTGGCAAATTTTATTCTGGACAGCAAAAAGGACCTGGGGCTGACGAAAATCACCTCCACAGGAACCATGATCAACAGCAGTGTCAGCAGTCTTGATTGGGTCAAAAGCGCCGTGGTTTCCGATTCAACGGTGGCTGACGTAAAGGCCGGGGCTAACGCGGTACAAGGCAGCTATTCCGTCACAGTCCGGCAACTGGCTGAAAACTGGTCGGCTGCAAGTTCCGGGAAGATTTCCGCGGGGTCCGCGGCGAATCTGGCTACACAGTTTGGTTTCCATGACACCGATACGTTGAATTTCACGATTACCGGAAGTTCCGGATCGGTAACGGTCAACAAAACGAACCTGACCAATGTCAGTATCACTGATATCGTTAAAGAGATCAACGCGGCTAATATTGGCGTTACAGCCAGTTATGACGAAGGCTCGGACCGCTTTTTCCTGCAGGCCAAAAACAGCGGGGAAGCCGGCACGGTCAGCATTACCGACAACAGCGTTTTAAACGGCGGGAATAAATTTCTGACGGGGGCGGAAAGTGCGCTGAAGCTGAAATACCTGGATGAGGGCCACGTGGCCCAAGACGTTACCGAGGCCCAAGTTTACACAGGAAAAGACGCGATCATAGACTTTGGCGCCGCTGTCGGGATCAAGCAAAGCAGCAATACCTTCACCATCAACGACATCAGCTTTACCCTTAAAGAAACGGGCGCGGCAACTGTGAATGTGGCGACAAATACGGCGGCTATCTACGAAAAGATCAACAATTTTGTTACAAAATATAATGAATTGATGGACCAGCTTAATACGCAGTTGAGCGAGAAACGTTATAGAAATTTTGAGCCGTTGACTGACGCCCAGCGCGAAGAAATGTCTGATAAGCAGATCGAGCAATGGGAAACCAAGGCCAAAAGCGGCTTGCTGAAAGGCGATACCACTATTGAAAGGACCCTGCAAAAGGCCCGCCTGGGTATGTACGAAAAAGTCAGCGGGGTTGCGGGCATCTTTGACCAATTGACGGAGATCGGCATCTATACGGAGAGTTATTCCAGCGGTTCGCGCGGGGGTAAACTGGAAATCAATCCCTCCAAACTTGCCGAAGCCATTGAAAAGGATGCCAATGGCGTATTGGAACTGCTCTTCAAGGAGCCGAGCAGCGGGTTGCAGAATAAATCAGAAAGCAGTATGACGGGCGCCGAATTACAACAAAAGAGAAGTGAGAGCGGACTTGTCAGCCGCTTGTATGATAATTTGATCAGCGGAATGAAAGAAGTCATCAACAAAGCTGGTGTGGGAGATAACTCCACCCTTTACCGTAATGTCAGTTCCACGATCCTGATAGATTTTGTGGTAGATTACGGCAGTATCAGCATGTTGGAAAAAGACGCCGATAAATTAGACGATAAAATCAATACGCTGAACGATTATCTTGCGAGGGCGGAAGAACGGTATTACAAGCAATTCACCGCGATGGAGGAAGCCATCAATAAGATGAATCAGCAAAGCGCCTGGCTTAGCCAGCAGTTTTTCACGACTTCCAGCTAGAATCGAAAATAAAAGGAGGAAGTAGCGATGGCATTGGCGAATCCTTACCAGCAATATCGGCAGCAGCAAGTCAACACTGCTCCGCCGGATAAACTTTTGCTTCTTTTATATGACGCCGCTATTCGTTTTTGCAATCAGGCCAAAGCAGCGATGGAAAATAACAAGACACAGGAAGCTCATGATGCTATACTAAAAGCGGAGAGGATCATTGAAGAGTTTACCATGACCCTGAACATGGATTATGAGATCTCTAAAAGCCTCGGAGCTTTATATGAATATCTTAACCGGCGTTTATTCGAGGCGAACGTCCAAAAGAATACGGAAGCCGTTGACGAAGTATTGGGTTTCCTGATCGAGCTGCGGGAAACCTGGGTTCAGGCAGCCGTTATTGCGAGGACGGGGAAGGTTGATATGACAGGCGGTGGGGGTTTTGAAGGATAACATACTCAATTTTGTATTGCTTCGTTTGGCGCAAAGCTACGAGGGGCAGATCCCCTTTTACAAAAGGATGGATGAACTAGCCAGAGCGCAGGCCGAATGTTTACAATTGCCGGAAATTGATCCGGAGCGGTTGCTGGAGTTTATTTATCAGCGTCAGGAAACAATAGAAAAGCTGGAAGGACTTAATCAGGAAATTACCGGTCTGAAAAAAGAGATCCAGGAGTCTTTGGAGCTTCAGGAATTCACTATCTCCGCTGTAAAACAGCGCTTGAGCGGGGAGGGAGTGGAAGCTCTGGACAAAGTGATCGGGGATCTCACACAGTTACTGGGACGGATCAAGGAACTGGACAAAAAGAATGAAGAAGTTCTTCGTTCCAGGATTCAGGAAACGAAGGATAAATTATCTCAGTTGAATAACGCCAAAGCTGCGGATAAGGCCTATAAGCCTCTTTCTGTCACGAAAGACGGTGTTTTTCTGGATTTTAAAAAATAAAGCGAATTAACACGACCCCCAGCAAATGGGGGTAAAATTTTGTCTAATTTTATTTAAAATTTATGTGAATAATATTCTATCAATGGTGTCCATTACATAAAAGTATATTTCCGCGTTTGTCAAGGAATAATTTTCGGTATTCAGGAATAAGATACTAGGTTTTTATCTTATTATCCACACTTGCAACATTGATTAATAAAGTTATTAACAGACTTATCCACATTATCCACAGTTTTTACGTGAAAAAAGAAAAATATTTAGCAAAAAGAACGGATAAATTGTCAAAAAAAGATGTGCGTACGGAGTGGACAAGTTGGGTAAACAATTGCCGAAAAAATAAAGAAGGAGTGATTATTGCAAAGTGAAAACGAAGTCATGCTTCGCTATAGATATGTATATACAAAAGTTTGACTAAATTTCAGCTCGATGCTATAATCAACGAGGTGGATAAAAAACCCACTGTATTATGTTTAGGAGGAATGTTTTTCATGCAAGGTAAAGTAAAATGGTTTAATAAGGAAAAAGGATATGGTTTTATTGAAAGAGAAGACGGCAGTGATGTTTTCGTTCACTTTTCCGCTATCAATCAGGACGGTTTTAAAACCTTACAAGAAGGTGAAACGGTAGAGTTTGAAATTGTTGAAGGGCCAAAAGGGCTGCAAGCCGCCAACGTATCTAAGGCCTAATTAGATAAGAAACTTGATGATGATCCCCGGCAGCGCGCTGCCGGGGGTTTTGGTTTTTCCAAAAAATGAGGTGCAACCGGCCGCTTTTAGCAGGATTTATTTTAATTAAAGGGAATAACTATAATATAGTTACTTGGAGAGGAGTGGATAGTATGAAATTGCAAATAAGGGGAAAAAATGTTCCGCTCACTGATTCTTTGAAGGACTACGTAGAAAAAAGGCTTGGCAAACTTGACAAGTATTTTGAGATTTCGCCTGAAGCCATCGTCACCCTTGTTGTAGAAAAAGACCGGCACCGTGTTGAGGTCACTATTGCCCTTAACGGTTATCTCCTGCGGGGAGAAGAGGAATCCCCGGACATGTATGCTTCGGTGGATCTGGTTTTAGAGAAGCTGGAAAAGCAAATTAATAAATACAAAACCCGCTTGGGCAAGAAAATAAAAATGCCCGGTATCCGGGAGAAAGCTTTTGGATTAAATGAAGCCGGAGGCGACGAAAAACCCCTGATCGTCCGGACCAAACGGTTTGCCATAAAACCTATGGCGGTGGATGAAGCCGTTATGCAGATGAATTTGTTGGGGCACAGCTTTTATGTATTCTTCAACGCTGATACTGAAGAAGTCAACGTATTATACCGCCGCAAGGATGGGAATTACGGCTTGATCGAACCCGAGTTTTAAGAGATCAATGGGGACGTAACAAAACCGAAGTTTCGTTACGTCCCCATGATTTTTAGTTACAGATATTTAGATGAATAGATGATTCTTAATATTCCTGAACCTCAAAACCAAAGATTTTAGAAAAGACGATATATTCTTTTCTGCTCGAAAAAGGCCCCAGGTTATAGTTTTGATTCATGATGTAGTAATCTTTTCCGGTTCCGGCAGCTTTCATATCGTACCACAGAATAAAAGCTTCTACTTCGCTGATTGGCAAATCATATTCTTTTTCGAAGCCATTAACCATTGTTATTACCAGAAGCGCCCGATTATTTTCAGTAGCCTCCGGTGTTGCCAAGGCTTCATTTGAATTTGGGCTTTCCATCCCTTCAATGACAGCCGTTACAACGTAATAATAAGTTATCCCGTTTGTCAATCCGGTATCCGCAAATACTAATTCCGTAACATTGCTGGCGATTGTCTGATATGGACCGCCGGTAGTGATGGCTCGTTTTACGTTGTAGCTTACTGCACTTGTAACGGCATTCCAAGACAGTGAAACCTGAGTATCGCCTGGGGTTGCGGTAAGGTTTTGAGGACATGGGATTACAGTTTCCAGAGTTGCGTTAGCTTCGTTGGAATAATCACTTTCTCCATCATCATTAACTCCGGTCACGGTATAGTAATAGGTAATTCCGGCACTTACACTACTATCTGAATAAGACATATTGGTTACATTGCTAGCTATCCTATTATAAGGACCGCCGGTTGTAGTAGCTCTATAAATATTGTATCCGGTGCAGCCTGTTACCTCACTCCAGTTTAGATTAATATCTGTGTCGCCCCCGGAAGCTGTAAGATTTTGTGGAGCATTGGGAACGACGATATTTGTAAAGATATTGACAGGCGCAGTCCTATTTACATCAGCTCCATCTCCAAGCTGCCCATCTGTACCGCGTCCCCAGGCCCATACTGTCCCATCGTTTTTAAGGGCAAGCGTATGGTAGCCTCCCGTGCCAATTAGAGATACATTACTGAAGTTCGGAATTTGAAAAGGAGTCGTCTTACCCACTGTTGTCCCATCACCTAGTTCCCCAGAACTGTTTGAACCCCAAGCCCATATTGTTCCATCACTTTTTAACGCTGCGACATGGCTATATCCCGTTGAGATAGCTGTAACATTTGAAAGGTTAGAAGCTTGAACAGGAATATTTTTGTTAACCTTAGTCCCATCACCCAACTGCCCAGAACTGTTTGAACCCCAGGCCCATACTGTTCCATCGTTTTTTAGAGCTACTGTATGATAAGGAGCGCCACAAACAGCCATTATATTTGTGAGGGTGGAAACCTGAACAGGAGTATGTTTATCTACATTTGTGCCATCACCTAGTTGTCCCATACTATTAAACCCCCACGTCCATATTGTTCCATCGCTTTTTAAAGCTATAGCATGTCCATAACCTGCTGAAATAGACGTTACATTTAATAGATTAGAAATCTGAACAGGAGAAAGTTTATCTACAGTAGTACCATCTCCCAACCGACCATGTTCATTTTTACCCCAGGCCCACACTGTTCCATCACTTTTAAGAGCTAATGTAAAATATTCACCTGCCGATATGCTTATTACATCAACTAAGTTTGGAACCTGAACAGGAGAGGTTCTATTTACTGTGGTACCATCGCCAAGCGGACCATGATCGTTTGAACCCCAAGCCCATACTGTCCCATCGTTTTTTAGGGCGACTGAGTGTTTAACACCTGCTGCTATATGTGATACATTATCAAAGTCTGGAATCTGAACAGGAGTATTTTTATTGACGGTAGTCCCATCCCCAAGTTGACCACTGGTGTTTTCCCCCCAGCCCCACACCTTTCCATCGTGTTTAAGAGCTAATGTATAACTATTCCCCCCCACAATCATCTTGACGTTCGCCGAAGCCGCATATACCTGTGATGGATAAATCATTGGCGATATTATTGTGATACAAAAAACCAGAAACAATAAGATTGATAACTTCTTTTTCATAACATTTTTCCCTCCCCAATTTTTTTAATATCGCCATACTATCATATAAATTGTGTGAAAATTGTCGAAGCTTGGCATAATTAATCTTTTTTATGTCGCTGATATGTTCTATTTCCGTAAATTGTATTATTAGCAAAGGTTTTTCTTAAATTGCGCATTCAGGGGTAAAGTGCTAAAATTAAATGGTGATTAGGGAGCCTAGCGTAGGTTCCTTTTTTAGAAAGCGGGTGCTCTCATGGTATTTGGTTTTTTAAAGGACATCTTGAATGAAAATACGAAGGTGATTAAGCGATTAAGCAAAAAAGTTGAAGTGATAAATAAATATGAACCGCAGCTGCAAGCGTTAAGCGAAGGGGAGCTCCAAGAAAAAACCCGGGAGTTCAAAGAACGTCTGGCCCAAGGCGAAACCTTGGACGATCTCTTGCCGGAGGCTTTTGCCGTCGTCCGCGAGGCCTCCTGCAGGGTGTTGGGCTTGCGGCATTTTGACGTACAACTGATCGGCGGCATGGTTTTGCATGAGGGCAATATTGCCGAGATGAAGACAGGGGAAGGAAAAACATTGGTCGCTACTCTCCCCGCCTACTTGAACGCCCTGACGGGGAACGGCGTACATATTATTACCGTCAATGATTACCTGGCCCGGCGTGACAGTGAGTGGATGGGACAGATCTATAAATACCTGGGCCTTTCCGTTGGGCTGATCGTCCATGGCCTGGACGCGGACGAAAGAAAGGCCGCCTATGGGGCGGATATCGTTTATGGCACCAATAATGAATTTGGTTTTGATTACTTGCGGGACAATATGGCGTTCCATCCGGCCCATATGGTGCAGCGGGAGCTCCATTACGCCATTGTGGACGAAGTGGACAGCATCCTGATTGATGAAGCGCGCACTCCTTTGATCATCTCCGGACAGGGGGATAAACCCAAGGATCTTTATGAAAAAGTAGCCCGGATGATACCGCGTTTAAAATTTACGGATGATTACACGGTTGACGAAAAGGCGAAAAGCGCCGCCCTGACCGAGCAGGGTGTGGATAAAGTTGAAAAAATGCTGGGAGTTGATAATCTCTATGACGATATCAATAACGAGCTGAGCCACCATGTCACCCAAGCCCTTCATGCCCATGCCCTCATGAAACGCGATGTGGATTATGTCGTAAAAGACGGGCAGATTATCATTGTAGATGAATTCACCGGACGTTTAATGTTTGGCCGCCGGTACAGCGAGGGCTTACATCAGGCTATTGAGGCCAAGGAGGGCGTGAAGGTCGAGAAGGAGTCGCAAACCCTGGCTACCATTACCTTCCAGAATTATTTCCGGATGTATGGGAAGCTGGCGGGCATGACCGGTACGGCCCTGACAGAAGAAGAGGAATTCCGCAAGATTTACAAGCTGGATGTTTATGTGATCCCTACCAACATGGCGATGATCAGAGATGATATCCCTGATGTGGTTTACCGGACCGAACTGGGAAAGTTTAACGCCGCGGTAGAAGAGATCGCCGAACGCCACGCCCAGGGGCAGCCCGTTTTAGTGGGTACGATCTCTATTGAGAAATCGGAACTGCTCAGCAAACTCTTAAAAGACAAAGGGATACCCCATCAGGTCCTGAATGCCAAGTATCATGAAATGGAAGCCCAGATCGTTGCCCAGGCGGGTCGTAAGTATATGGTTACTGTTTCCACCAACATGGCCGGCCGTGGCACGGACATTATTCTGGGAGGAAACCCCGGCTTTTTGGCCCGCCAGGAGATGCTGGCGCAAGGGTTTGAATCCCATGTGATTGAAGAAGCGGCCAGCCACGGCATGATAGAAGAGCCGGAGCTGTTATCGGCGCGGGAACATTATCAGAGAATCTATGCGGAAAAAAGCCTGTTAACGGAAAAAGAACACGAGGAAGTAATCAAGCTGGGAGGCCTGCATATCATCGGGACGGAGCGTCACGAGAGCCGCCGGATCGACAACCAGTTGCGCGGCCGTTCCGGACGGCAAGGAGATCCGGGTTCTACCCAGTTTTATATTTCTTTGGAAGACGACCTGATGCGTCTGTTTGGGGCGGAGAGCATTACCGGGTTGATGGATAAACTGGGTATGGATGACACCATGCCCATTGAGAATAAATTGATCAGTAAAGCCATCGAAAATGCCCAGCGGCGCGTGGAAAGCCGTAACTTTGATATCCGCAAGCACGTCTTGGAATATGACGACGTCATGAATCAACAGCGGGAAGTGATTTATGGTCAGCGCCGCAAAGTTTTGCTGGGTGAGGACGTCAAGGACAGCATCCTGGAAATGGTGGAAAAGGTGGTTGCCGGAACTGTTGACCGCTTTTCCGGGGACAGTAAATATCCCGAGGATTGGGACCTGAAAGGAATGCTCGAACAGGCCGCTTTGCTTTTCTTAGCCCGTGAAGCGACGACGCCTGAAGAACTGGCCCAGATGGAAGCGCTGGAGATACGCGAGTTTATGTTAGAAAAGGCTCTGGAGGGTTATGAAAAGCGGGAAGCTGAAATAAGCTCCGAGAATATGCGGGAACTGGAAAGATTGGTGACCCTGCGGGTCGTGGACAGCAAATGGATGGCCCACTTAGACGCTATGGATGAACTGCGCCAGGGCATAGGCCTTAGGGCTTACGGCCAGAAAGACCCCCTGGTGGAGTATAAATATGAAGCCTATGATATGTTTAGCCAGATGATCGGGGAGATCCAGGAAGATATTGTCAGGTATGTTTACCACGTTTCTATTGTGGAAAGGCCCCAGGAGAGGGCGGACCTGATCGAAAACCGGTCTGATGAGGGCGATACCAAGAGCCCGGTCCATGCCAGCAAGATTGGGAGAAACGACCCCTGCCCCTGTGGGAGTGGGAAGAAATATAAGAAATGCTGTGGTAAAAATTAGGGGGAATTGATTTTGGATATGGAAATAAAACGCGAGTTGGAACTCGCTAAGAAGAGAATAGAAAATATTAGGGGGTCTCTTTGACATCGCCGGCAAAGAGCAGATGGTTTTAGCGCTGGAAGCCAAGATGGCCGACGCCCATTTTTGGGATGACCTGGCGGAAACGCAAAAAACAGTGCAGCTAAGCAGTCAGCTAAAAAGCAAGATTCAGGAATACCGGGATCTCTATAAAGAGTATGAAGAAGCGCAACTCCTCTATGAATTGGGCCAGGAAGAGGAAGACTACCTCCGGGAAGCCGGAACAGTCCTGGAAAAACTAAAGATGGTCCTGGATCAAATGGAACTGCAGCTCCTTTTCCGGGATAAATATGACCGCAGCAATGCGATCCTTTCGTTACATCCGGGAGCGGGAGGCACGGAATCCCAGGACTGGACGGAGATGCTCCTGAGGATGTATACCCGCTGGGCGGAACGCCGGGGGTACGGTGTGGAAATGCTGGACTTCCTGCCGGGTGATGAAGCCGGCGTCAAAAGCGTGGCGCTTTTGATCAAAGGGGAAAATGCCTATGGCTATTTAAAGGCTGAGAAAGGAGTCCACCGGCTGGTGCGCATCTCGCCTTTTGACGCTTCCGGCCGCCGCCACACGTCCTTTTCCGCCGTTGATGTCCTGCCGGAAGTCGGTGACGACACGGAAGAAATCGTTTTGGACTATACCGACATTAAAGTAGATACTTACCGCTCCGGCGGCGCCGGCGGCCAGCACGTCAATAAAACCGATTCGGCTGTCCGTATGACTCACCTGCCCACAGGGATCGTGGTGCAATGCCAAAATGAGCGCTCGCAAATATCCAACCGCTTGTCCTGTGAAAAAATCCTGAAAGCCAAACTTCTGGACTTAAAAAGAGCCGAGGCGGAAAAAGAGATGGCCGGAATACGGGGCGATCAACAGGAGATCGGCTGGGGCAGCCAAATCCGTTCTTATGTCTTTCATCCTTACAGCTTGGTCAAGGACCACCGGACCAATATCGAAGCGGGCAATGTCTACAGTGTAATGGATGGAGAGCTGGACGCCTTTATTGACGGCTATCTGAGAAAACAGGCGGCTTTAGAAAATAGTGCGACCCGTGAACAAAAACGGGATAATGAGGAGGTTTAGGAAGATGGAACAGATGATCGGCGAGAGCGAATTGCATACAACAGCCCGGCAGATCCGCAGGGATATTATTACGATGTTGTTGGAAGCCGGTTCAGGTCATCCGGGCGGATCTTTATCCGCGGTGGAGATCCTGACCTATCTTTATTTCCGGGAGATGAAAGTTGATCCGGCTGATCCCCAATGGCCGGGGCGGGACCGTTTTATCCTCAGTAAGGGCCATGCGGGCCCGGCCCTTTTTTCCGTCTTGGCGGAAAGAGGCTTTTTCCCCAGGGAGGAGCTATTGACCTTCCGTAAGATCGACAGCCGTCTCCAGGGACATCCGGATATGAGAAAAACTCCCGGAGTCGAGATGTCGACAGGTTCTTTGGGACAAGGCTTTTCGGTAGCCAACGGAATAGCTTTGGCCGGGAAGCTGGACAAGAAAGACTACCGGGTATTCCTTATGTTAGGGGACGGGGAAATAGAGGAGGGGCAGGTTTGGGAAGCTTCCATGGCGGCGGCCCATTACAAATTGGATAACCTGACAGCTTTTTTAGATCATAACGGACTCCAGATCGACGGGCCTGTAACGGAAGTGATGTCGCCGGAACCGGTGGCCGATAAATTCAAGGCTTTCGGCTGGGAAGTGGTGAAAATCGACGGCCATTCCTTCCCCGAGATCCGGCAGGCCATAGACCATGCGAAAAAGACCCAGGGGAAGCCGACTATGATTATTGCGGAAACAGTGAAAGGCCGGGGCGTGTCTTTTATGGAAAACGAAGCCGGCTGGCATGGCGCCGCGCCGAATCGGGAACAAGCGGAAAAAGCCCTGGCTGAACTGGTTTAGGAGGGAAAAAAGATGGAGAAAATCGCAACAAGGGAAGCTTATGGAAAAGCCCTGGTCAAGCTGGGTGCGCAAAACCCGCAAGTAGTAGTATTGGACGCTGACCTGTCCAAATCGACCAAGACGAACAATTTCCAGAAGGTTTATCCGGAACGGTTTTTTAATATGGGGATCGCTGAGCAAAATATGATCGGCACGGCGGCAGGTTTTGCCATCGCGGGCAAAATCCCCTTTGCCAGCACCTTTGCCGTTTTTGCCACAGGCCGGGCTTTTGAGCAGATCCGCAATTCTATAGCTTATTCGCGGCTGAATGTGAAAATAGCCGCCACGCACGCGGGCTTGACCGTAGGGGAGGATGGAGCCTCGCACCAGGCGATTTTAGATATATCCTTGATGCGGTCCCTTCCCGATATGACAGTGCTGGTTCCCTGTGATGGAGTAGAAGCGGAGCAGGCGGTTTTTGCGGCGGCCGCTATGGACGGGCCGGTTTATATCCGGCTGGGACGGTCCGCGGTACCTATCCTTCACGCCGGCGGGGACCGTTTTGCTATTGGCAAAGGGGAAGAACTGCGCCAGGGCGCGGATGTTTCCCTCTTGGCCTGTGGGATCATGGTGGCGGAGGCGCTGAAAGCTGCCGAGGAATTGGAGGCGGAAGGCGTTTCGGCCCGGGTGCTCAATATCGCCAGTATCAAACCCCTTGATGTGGAAACAATCGTCAAGGCGGCCAGGGAAACGGGGGCCATCGTTACCGCCGAGGAGCATAGCATCATCGGCGGGCTGGGCAGCGCCGTGGCGGAAGTCCTGGCGGAGCATTGCCCGGTACCCATGGAACGGGTCGGGATCAAGGACGTTTTTGGGGAATCGGGCAAACCGCAAGAGCTATTGGATAAGTACGGCCTGACGGCTAAGGATATCAAAGCGGCGGCATATAGGGTAATAAAGAAAAAATAACAAAAAAATAATTATTAATCCGGAGCTGCCTTATAAATTAGGTCATAAGGCAGTTTTTTTATGGTTCGTTGTTATGCTTTTGTTTATGGCAACAATAGGGATTTTGTGTTAAAATAGAACATATTAATCGGTCTTATTTTGTTGTATTTTGTTTTTTACATATAAAAAAACTGAAATTTCATATAAAACGGGCCGGCAATGTGCAGAAAGTATTTTTAATATTCTGTATATGGCATAAACATAATAATGTAAAATAAATATATATAGGTGAGGGATCAGTTTTCAAATGTTGAAGAATAAAACGATGATATTTATTTTGACAACGACATTTACTTTAATCCTGATAGGAAGTATTTTATCTGTCCGTGCGGTCAATAAAACGAAGCAGACTTTCTGGCAGGACGGCTATATTTTGACATATAACGAAGATATGACGGCTGTTAAAGATGATAACCTTCAATACTACTTTCAGGCGGGGGATAATTTCCGGCGCAAGTATCCGGAACAAATTATTTTTCGTGATATCCGGGATCAAAAGATCGCCGTCGGCGAAAACAGCTTTCTGCACTACTCCGACGGTTCCCTTGGCGCACTTAAAAAGGGCGTGGTGCTGAACCTGGCGGCAATGAAAGATAATTTAATAAGATGTTATAACGTGTCTTCCAAGTCGGTTATGCAAAAGGACGGTAAAATTTATTCCCTGGAACACATGGGCGCGTCTGTTCAATTTAAGAGCATCTTTTGGAAGCTGTCGCCTGACAAATATATTATCGCTTCGGATGAAACAATGATATATAACTCAAACGGAAACGTTAAAGAGTTTAAAGGATATCTCGAAGTAAAATACATCGACGAAAATGTGGTGCGGCTGGCAAATAACGAGGAGGTCATACAAACGATCTCCTCCGATTGCTGTGTCCAGTTTGCGGATGGGGCGATGGTTGATTTCAGTGATAAGACGATCAACTATCATGACGGCCAAAAACTGATGTTCGCTAAAATGATGGTGGATGCTGATGACGACATTGAAGAGGCGTCCGCAATGTTAGCCGGCGCGGGTGTTAAACTGCCCAAATTTACAGTGATTGACGGCGAAGCGGGTGAAGACGGCGAAGCGGGTGAAGACGGCGAGGCCGGTGAAGACGGCGAAGAGGGTGAAGACGGCGAAGAAGGTGAAGATGGCGAAGCGGGCGCTGCAGGCAAGCAAGGCTCTGCGGGTCAGGAGGGTGACGACGGAAAGACCGTAGGCGGCGGCGGCAGCGGCGCGGAACCGGGTGTTAAAGTCATACTGCCTGTTTTTGAAGTGAGTGATTGGCAGGTAACTGCCGCGGGCGTCAGTGGAAGCGTTTCCGTCATCGACGAGCAGAACCTGTTGATTAGTGATTCCATCAAATTAGAGATCATTGATACGGATACGGACAAAGTTGTCTTTGGGCCTGAGCAGCATACAGGCTTAAACTTCAATTTTGCCGCGGAGCCCCTGAAATCCGGCGTGGAATATAAAATGGTTATCAGCGCCGATTATACCGTGAGCGATAAAGTATACGCGAGGGACTTTGTGAACAAAATATTTGTAACGGATAATGTGGGCTTGACCCTTGAAAAAGCATACGCTACTGAAACGGAACTGGCTTTCAACGTAAGAAAAGAGTCGTATTCCACTGTGGATGTAGCCAATCTGCAGCTTTATGACGGGAGCGGGACATCGTGCGGCGCCGAAAATATGAACTTCACAGACGGCAACGAGCTGGTGGTGTTCAGAAATTTGAGCGCCGATACGACTTATTATATTCAGATTGCCGATGTGAAAAGCGGCGACGGGCTAGATTTATCCACCTATGGGAAAAAGTTAGGGTTCAGTACGCTGAAAACGCCGCCGGCTCTCGGCGTACCAAATGTTCTCATCAATAAAAAGAACTCGTCCTTTGAAATGCAGGTCAGTTCCGTGAACGATCCTCACGGCGGGATTAAGGGCTACCGCTATGAAATCTATTCTTCGCCGGTCGCTGCGAAGTCCGCGCCGGTCAAGAAAATCACTTCCGCCACGAAAAACAGTGTCGCGGCGTTTATAGACAATATCTGTCTGCAGCGCAATCAAGCCTATCAGGTCAAAGTAATCGCCGAGTTTTACGATAATGAAAAAACAGTAGAGTATGAAAGCAGCCTTTCCCAAGCTTTCCAGATGGATAGCGTGGGCTTCCCGACCGTGCGCTTCGAAACGAAAGTGTTAACCTTTGAGCGGGTCGAGGGAATTATCTATATTGACGCCCCGTCGGCGGAACTCGTTGTGGATGCCAACAATCCGCTCGCCATTATGTATGAAAACTCACTCAACAAAGCGGAAATATTTGGGCCGGTAACCGACCTCGCCAAATACAAGACGGCTACCACCTATGCCATTCCGTTTATTGTGAATAATTTGCGGGCCAACGACACTTATGTTGTATCGCTTCATGGGCTTGTAGATCTCCTTGACGGAAATGGGGAAGAAAATGTGCTCGTCGGCAGTTTCATCTTTAATACGTTGTCCACAAAATCTTTGCGGGCGGTTCTAAGTGATAAATCAAGCGATGGGAGTACCGCGATCAATGTGAATTTCCAGTTGTGCGAGCCGGATACGGTTGATGCGGAACTGGAAGCAAATACCTTGTCCCACCTGACCTTAAAACTGTTCGCCGGCGCGAATACCGAAGAAAGGAACCTGGTTGCCACTGCGCCTCTGCACGATTCAGACGCCGAACCGTATGTGAGTGATTTAAAGAAGTCATATTATGATAAGGATGCCCTGATTACCGAGGCAACCTTTGGACTCCTGCCGGAAAATCTCACAGGGACGGTCTATACGGTACAGGTAACTGATGCGTCGGATTATACGGATTATAAAAATAAAATCAATATTATGAACAACTACATCAGTATCAATAAGACAAACTCCGCACCGCCGCCGCCTACCGCAAATGACGCCTTTGAGGTAACCGCGGTCAACAACGGGGACGCCGAAAATTATGGTGTTGCGAAAAACAGTATGCTCCGGGATAATACAGTGATCGGCTATCTTGTCAAGGCTAAGTTTAACGATGATACTTTAGCCCGGGATTTCACCTATACCCTATATTCTCCCGCCGACTACCATCAATATAACAGTGACGCGGATATCCCGGAAGGTGCGCAGAAGGTTGGTCCGTCTTATACATTACCGGCGGTTGACGGTAAAATCCCCGAGATGCTTTTATTGTTTGGAACGGGCGCCGATGCTACGATAGGCGGCCGGTATGTCCGGTATAATCCCGAGGCTTCCAGAGGCGCTCAATATTACTTTACATATACCGCCGCTTTAAATTTGAAGAACGGGGAGTACATTTATCCGCAGGACTACCAAGCTGACTTGCTGCTGCGCTCAAAGCTGCTTGACGCGCCGAAAGAGAGTCCGGAGTTCAGATTCTATCCGTGGGTTTCCAACCATAATTCGGCTACCTGGAAATACAAGCTGGTTGACACGGACAGCGCTGTGCTTGGTAACAGGGTGCTTACCGTAAAACAAGGAAGCACCACGAATCAAACCGCCCAGCTTATTGCCGGAAGCGCGGACTTCAGGGATGTGCAGTTCCCGAATCTCACCCGGGCGGCCTATACGGTTACGGCTATACAGAACCTTTATCCGAAGTATAGCGGCAAGCAAGTGACACGTACGCTCTTTACCCGGTATTTTGAAGGGGAACAGGGACTCAGTGATGGTATCACCTTCCGGGTAGAGCCGATCCAGGACCGGAACCGTTTGTACATCATTTTAGAAGGTATAACGGATAATGAACTGAAACGGCTTGCCTCCCTCAAGGTTGAGGTAAGCGCCGCGGGAGTAGCCAGCCAAACGGTTTATCTTAGCTTGGAAAATGTGGATTTCAACAATGCTCCGGTTGTAGCCGCGCAGTTGCTGTTTGCTAAACTTGAGGCGTTCCAGGGCAAGACCATTACCTTGCGGCCTTCCCTGTGTTATGATACGGGACGATCCGGCTTTGGTACGGAAAGCGCGTACCATGCCATACAGCTTTGTCCCGGCGGGACGATAGGTAAATACAAGGCGCCTGGTACTTCCGGAACTATCCTGATAGATTCGGATTATGCCAGCGGTTCGATTTTTGACGCGTCCTTAGTTGGCTCCAGGATAGATTTTATTAACAAAATCACAGATAACAGCGGCACGATAGGACTTGCCTTTACAGACGCCGGTGCGCGATATGAAAGCTCCTACGATTTTCTTACGCTGAAAGTTATTGCCGATAAACAAATCAAAACCGCGGCAGGGGAAAACGGCGTCGATTATCTGCTGGGTACGGTTGTTCCTAGTGTGACCGTTGGCGATATTGACGTCACCCTTACTACGGCCAATATCAACCTTACTATTGAAGGCGGCGACGCGTTTGACGACGGGAAATTCCATCTTGAGTTGTATAAAACAAATATTGGCGATGAACTGATTGATGCAAACTATTATACGGGGACGGTCGTTGGGGGTCAGACAGCCTATGCGGCCAAGCTGGAGGGCTTGACGCCCAGGACCAATTACGCTTTCAAGGTCTATGGGACGATCGGCGGCCAGAAGGTTTATCTGTATGATCCCAAGGCGGAACTGTCCGGAGTTATGTATCGTTTCAGTACGCTGCAAAATGTCAGTATCAGCGGCCCGTCTATTGTATATACGGCGGTGGATTATGAAACAAAATATCTGAAGCTGTCTTATAACCTCGATCAGGTATTGGGCTTTAAAGTATTCTACGATTTGGAATGGCTGGATGATTCCGGCGCGGTGGCGCAAACTTGGAAGCATGAGGAACTCCTCGCGCAAGGGATTATTACCGATAGACTCACCAATGACAAGAATATGGTCGAAAATATTTTCTGCAGACCGGCCAACTCAGTGATTGGGTTTGACAGAAAATACCGGATCAAAATAACCGCCGTTGCTACCGGCGGCCTGGACGAACGTGAAGATGCGGAAAACATTCTTGGTTCTGCAACCCATGATTTTCCGCTGCGTAAATTGCTGACGCCCGCCTTTGGCCTGAACTCCACGCCAGGCATGGACGGCGAAGGGAGCCATAGCCTGACCTTTAGAGTGGTGCCGCTTGATACGGATAAAGTGATCGTGGACGGTTTGTACAAGGTGCGGTTCTACAATAAAAATGGTGATAGCGTTACGCCTTCCGAAGTTGAAAACTCTACATACAACATTGGGGATTTGGCTCGAAACTTCACGCTTACAGGGCTTGAACAAAACAGTGTCTATACGGTTAAAATTTATGCCGCTACCGATCTGACGAACGCGGGGGGCCTTATGAATATCAGCGGGGTGGAAAGTCCCATCAGTTTGGCCTATTTGCTAAAAACCGGTTATGGCACGACTCTTAACGAGGTAGGAATTGATCTGGGCGGGATCAGTTGCGTTATGACGCCGAATAATGATAAACGGGTACGGCTGCAGTTCAACAACTCAGTGAATCTGACCGCGGCGGGTCAAATCCAGTATTTTATCTATACCTTGGACAACTACATCTATCCGACTGTTACCACCGCCTTTACACCTCAGGTCAATAATCCGGGCACGTTAAGCGAGTATTATTCCTTTGAACTCCCCACCGACCTGACTCAAAGCGGCGCCCATTACATCCAGGCACAATTCTATAAGGGCGAGATAAGTGTCGGGGAGCCGCGGGTGCTGGTTTATAACCGGTAGATGTCATGATAAAGGAGAATGTGCGGTGCGAAAGCTGAATAAAAAAGCGATTCTATCCTTTAACCTGTTCGGCGTACTCGTCCTTCTGACAGTGGGGATGTTTGCTTTTGTCGTGGTGCGCGTTGCGGCGCAAAGCGAAGGTTCGTATGCGATCGCGGCGGACAGCGTGGTTATTGACAAAAGCAACATACCGGTGACCACGCCTGTGGAGGGCAGGATTACCCGGACGTGGGACGGCGATTTCCAATTGGATTTAGCAAACCGGGGGAAATATAATCTGGGGAAAAGTACGGTAGTTTATGAGATCAACAACTCCAAACTAAAGATTTTTGGCAAGGGGTATCAGGTGTTTTATGACGGAAGCGTCCGTCCGATTCTGAATGAAACTCAAATTGATGATTTCAGCACGACGGCTTTTTATAAGCTGGCCGACCGTAAATACCTGATTACGGGGCCGGTCATCAAAAGTGATGATAATTTGGTGAGCGCCGGTAATTTTTTATATGTCGTTGTTGACCGGCTGGGGAACGCCCAATTAATCAATGACACTGTGGATATGAAAACTGTAGAGCCAATGGTTCTTGCTTGCGGCGGCGTCAGGTTTGATATTGCCAATGAAAAGCTGCTGGAGGATCAAAAAACGATTGATTTAACAAAGATTTATGGTACTACTAGTAAGTATTTATCATTGTCTTCGGCAGAGGAAAACAACAAGCAGGACGAAATTGTGATCCATGGAGGTAAAGGAGGAAAAGGCGGACTCGGCGGCACAGGCGGCATCGGGGGCGTCGGTGGAAAAGGCGGATTCGGCGGCACAGGCGGCGTTGGGGGTATCGGCGGCACAGGCGGAGCGGGAGGAAGAGGCGGAACAGGCGGAGATGGCGGCGTTGGCGTTGTGGGCGGCGGGTCGTCCGCCAGCCTAAAATTCAGGAATGTACTAAGTTTGCGCGGGGTTAAGACCAGAGTCAACTCTATATCTGTTGATTACTCAGTCACCGACCCGGGCGGGGAATTCAGCACAGTGTTTCTGGAAGTCGCTCCGACTGATATTTCACAAAAAGACAAGTTGACTGTCCGGAAACAGGTAAGTATTGATGAAAACAAAGAAACAGTGTACGGATTAAATCCGGGGACGTCGTATACTGTTAGTCTTGGCTACCGTACGTACGATAGCACGGAAGATTTTATTGTAGATGTTGTCAAGGTCCAAACAGCCGGCATTGCGGCACGGATCCGGTTGGAGCGTTTAACGAGCGGCGAAGTCTATTTTAACCTGGAGCTGGATCCTGATTATATTGTTGAGCGTGGCCGGATCGTTCTTGTGGCGGACAGTTTGGAAGTTGATGAAAAAGATATTGACGTGCAAGCGGCTATTTCCTCAGGGGGATGGAGTTCTTCCCTGGGATACACTTCCGGCACAACTCTTGAATTAAAGCTGGTAGATATGGAATATGACGGTGAACCCATTTCCTTAGCGGCTGCCAACCTCGTCTTTACGAATACGACAGCTTCCGCCAATGAAGATACCGGCGGCAGTACCGGCGGCGGCGGCGCAGAGGGCAGCGGCGCAGAGGGCAGCGGCGCAGATAGCGGCGGGGGTACAGAGGGCGGAGGTTCGGGCGGCTCCGGGGATGAAGGTTCGGATTAATCAGGCGATAATATATTGGTGTGGGAGGCCATAAAATGGAACAAATATTATCATCAACACTTACGGCTGTTGGTATGATTTTGGGTTTGGCGTTTTTAGGAGTTGGGATCGGCTTGGGTATTTTAGGTTCAAGAGTAGCCGAGGCGGTAGGGCGTAATCCGGAAACGAAGAGTGAAGTGGTACAATCGGTCATGGTCGTGTCGGGGGTGCTAATGGTATTGCTCCTTTTATTGTTTGCCTTTGTATTTATTCTGCTGTTTTACAACCCTCTGCTGGTCTGATAATATGCGGTGGTAATGAGGAGGGATAAGGCCGGTGGATATTTTTATTGGCGTGATACTTGTAACTATATTTATGAGCGGTTTTTTGTTTATAGTGTTTAAAGGGATTGTGATGAATGTAGGTAAGCTGGCCCGGAGCAACACAGTCCGGCAGCTTTCTGTTTATGATGATTTGATTGAAAAAAAAGAGCGGGAGCTTCAGAAGCTGCAAAAGTCATTGTCAGCCGAAAAACCGCAGGTCTATCCGGATAATGTACAAAAGGCGGCCGGCAATGTTAAGATTCCCATAAACTTCCTTACTGTAACTGAAGGGGAATACCTTGACATGAGTTTTCTGCAAAATTACCGAATGATCCGGGAATCTTTCGGGGTGAACTGTTCACAGCGCATTAAATACGTTATCGAACATTATGCCGGGGAAAAAGAGGACGCGCATTCAGCTTTGATCACGCGGATCCTGGACCGGTTTTCTCTTCATGAACGCTATAATCTTTCCACCCTTGACGGGAGTGAGCAGTTGCAAGTCCTTGAAGAGGCGCTGAGTGACCAAGAACAGGCCATTTTGCGGGAATATCTGAAAATACAAGAAAGATTCGATTGTTTGGAGTTTTTCGATTGGCTTATGGAGGAAGCTTGGCGGTCTGACCCCCATATTTTTATTCGTACCTGCCGACAGGATAAGGATTTCATGAATATAGGCAGTATCGACAGCCGTATTAGGATCCATTATGACAATAGTATTTGTGAAGGAGTGCAAATTATTGTTAAGAACAAGCTGTATGATTATTCGATACTGAAGAGGGAGATAAGCTGATGGACGGATACATCAACGAAGTTGTCAACGATAAAATAAACGCGATTAAAAATAAAAATAATGTTTATGAGTTAGGGCGTGTTTTGCAGATACATGACTATATCCTGGAGGTCAGCGGGCTGGAAAACGCGGCTTTTTTCGAACGTGTTTTTATTGGAAACAAGGCGGAAGGCTACATCAATCGTATCGGACGTAAATCTCTGACCGTAGTGCTGGTCAAGAAATCATCTCCCGTCTTTGTAGGCGACGAGGTCGCGGCTTCGGGCGAGATGTTTTGCGCATATTATTCCGCTAATTCCATTGGGCACATCGTGGATATTTTTGCCGAGGATAAGCTGTGCAACCAATTTTTTAGCGGCCGCGAGAAAATCAATATTGAAACGCCGCCCCTTCCCATTATGGACAGGACGAGAGTCCACCGCCCCCTGTATACCGGCATTTCCAGCATCGACCTGCTGTATCCGATCGGCAGGGGGCAGCGGCAGTTGATTATCGGCGACAAAAAGACGGGCAAGACCCAGATCGCCTTAGATACGATTGTCAATCAGCGCGGTGAGGACGTGCTGTGCATTTATATCGCTATAGGAAAGAGTAAGAAGGAAGTTAAGGAGGTTTACAGTGAGCTGTTTAGATATGGCGCTATGGAGTACACTATCATTTTAGCGGCTTTTCAGGATGAGTGTGCGCCGGTGCTGCTCAATACTCCCCAGGCAGGTATTTCTATCGCTGAAAAATATATGCTGCAAGGGCGTGATGTACTGGTGATCATAGATGACCTGAAGAAACACGCCGATAATTACCGTGAGATCAGCTTGCTTTCCGGAAAGGCGCCGGGCCGGGATGCCTATCCGTCGGATATCTTTTTCACACATGCCAGTATGCTTGAAAAAGGCTGCCAACACAAAAACGGCGGTTCGATCACAATTTTGCCGATCGTTGAAATCAAGAACGGGGATATCACCGATTATATATCCACCAACATCATTTCCATTACCGACGGGCAAATTGTGTTGTCGGCCAAGAACTATGAAAGAGGGCAAAAACCGGCGACCGACTTTGGATTATCCGTATCGCGTTTAGGCGGCGCGGTCCAGACGGCGGACCTGCGCAAGCTTGGCTCCATTGTCCGCAGAGAATTGTTGTTTTATCTGGAAACAAGTGTTGTCTTTGAACTCGCTAATATGGATGGGATGGGTAACGAATTACGTGATAAGATGTCGCGCGGCAAGGAAATATTAGCGCGTATGAACCAGTATAGGTTTGAGGCGCGTACTCCCCAGGAAGTGGTAAAACTTTTCGAAGAATTAGCGGAGATGCGTCAATGAATATAAAAATAGTCGTAAAGGTAATGAACTTCCACGCCTTGCTCCGTGTTGAAGCCGCCCGCAAAAAGGCTAAAAAATACTTTTGGCTGGAACAAGAGATCAGCGGGATGATTGATATGATTCTCAATAATCGTAATTTTATCCTTGATAAGCACACATTACGGCCAGATCCGTCCAAACCGGCGCTCAATATCTATATTGGGAGCGATTATGGATTTTGCGGCAGAGTTAATTCCCAGGTCAACGACTTGTTGCTGGTTGATAACGATTCTGAAAAAATCATCATTGGCAAAAAATTGTCCCGTTCTTGTCCGAACGTTTTACTCAATATCAAAAGGGAGATGTTCGACACAAATTATTCCGTTGTGGAGGAACAGTTGGAGAGCAGCATCCAGGGGCTTCGCCACAGCGCGATAAACATCATCTATAACCATTACCAAAACGTCAGTAACATCAGCTTGTGCAAAAAACAGATCTTTCCCGCTTCTTTTGCCAAGAAGGGCGGGTCCGGGTATACGGAGGACTTTGTGGTCGAAGACAAGGTAGATAAGCTGTTAACGAATCTGGTTTTGTTCTACATCAATTGCGAGGTAAAAATCGCCGCAATAAACAGTTTTGCTTCGGAAAATATCATGCGCCAGAATGCCACCTCCGAGTCCATGAAAAAGATTGACGAATGGCAAGAAGAGGAACGGCGGTTAATACGTAAGGAGCAAAAGCAGAAGAACATTAAGAAGGTACTTGACAGCTATATCAAAAAGAGGAACTTTGGAGGAACGGACCAATGAGATTAGGAAAAATCATCTCGGTATCCAATCTGCGGGTCGATATTTTGCTGGAAAACAGAAAAATTGATATCAGAAATATCGTCTATGCGGAGCGGGATGGACGCCGCGACTATTTTGAGGTAGCGCAGATCGACGGGAGTATCGCCTTGGCTATTCCCTTCGGCAGTGTAAACGGGTTAAAAAAAGGTCTTGACGTCTATTTGCATGAAGGCGGTCTGCAAATGGAATATTCCGACCGGATTTTAGGAAGGGTGTTTAATGCGTTTGGCGGACCGATTGACGGTCTGACCCTGCAATCGTCTTGCACAAAGAACATTTACAATAAAAGTCTAACCTTGTCTGAAATCGAGATTGCCGGCGATATCCTGCATACGGGGATCAAAGCCCTGGATTTTTTTGCGCCTATGCAAAAGGGCTTTAAAATGGGGCTGCTGGGCGGAGCGGGCGTTGGCAAAACCGTGCTGATCAAAGAGCTGATCAATAATGTCTATAAGGGATTTGGTTCTAATTCCGTTTTTATCGGTATAGGCGAACGCTCCCGTGAGGGCAAGGAACTCTATGACGAGATGCTGGAAAGCAACCTGCTTGATAAGCTGGCGATCGCCTTCGGACAGATGGGGGAAAGCCCCATGGCCCGTTCGCGTGTAGTCTATAGCGGGTTGACCCTGGCCGAATACTTGCGTGATGAAAAGAAGCAGGATGTATTATTGTTTATCGACAATATGTACCGCATGATCCAGTCCAACAGTGAAATTTCCGCTGAGCTTGGACATATGTTAGTCGACAACGGTTATTCGACGACCCTCCTTTCCGATGTCAGTGAAGTAGAAGAGCGCATCAATTCTACTGAGAACGGGTCGGTGACATCGTTTCAGGCTATCTATATTCCGGCGGACGACCTTGCCGACGCGGCGGTGAACGCGCTCCTTTCCCATTTGGACGGACAAGTGGTGCTGGACCGTAAAATTGCGGAAAAGGGGCTCTATCCGGCCATTGACGTATTTCATACCAAGAGCCGGCTGGTTACTCCGGAAAAAATAGGAAAGCGCCATTATGGGCTGGTCAATGAGGTTATCCGTTACCTGGCGCAATATCAGGAACTGGAAAAGATTGTGGCGGTACTTGGTATTGAAGACCTTTCGGAAGAGAATTACAATATTTTCTACCGTTCCCGAAAGTTACGCAACTATTTTACGCAGCCGATGTTTGTAACGGAGCAGTTTACCGGGTTAGCGGGCCAATTTGTAGAAATATCCGCTGTGCTGGACGATGTTGAAGCGATCCTTTCGGGCAAATACGACGCTGAGGATGAGAGTACTTTCTCTTATGTGGGTGCGATAAACCATGGCTAATAAAGAAAAACAAGGGAATCCGCCGGCCGCGTCTGCTGCGCAAAAAAGTCATGGCGACGACGGAAACGGGATGGAGGCGCGTGTTTCCAGCTTTGAAAACGGATTGCAAGTGTATAGTGATATCCGCCTGATTCGTATCAAAAGCTCAAAATACAACCTCCTTATTATGAAGGATTATCTGCCTATTCTTGGTCAGGTCGAGGGCAAAATAAGCTTTGTCGGGGAAGAGCAGGAGGTTGTTTTAGATGATATCCGGGGCTTTTTCTGTCACAAACATAACGTTTTTTCTTTGCTGCTAAAGGAGAATTCCCATGTGGGTTGATATCTTATCCGTAATTCTTGAGTTTAAGTACTTGATTCTATTTACCCTGGCCGCAGGGATAGTGTTGGGGGTGGTTGGACTACTGCTCAATAGAAATTTAAGCTGGGAGGACAGACGGCTTAAATTTCTGGGGGTGTTCATGAACCTGAACAGAAAGAATATCCTTTGGTTATCCGTGGCAATGCTGCGCTGCTTTTTTTTGTTAAGCATGATCGTTTTTTGTGTCGATATCATAACGGCGCACATTTATTTTTTTGTATTGCTGTGTATAGCGTACAATATTCTAAATCTGCGTGTGACAAGATTGCTGTTTGATATACTAAACAGCGCGGTCCAATTCTCAGCTTTGCTCGTCGGGAACATTTTAGTCGGATTCATGTATGAGGTGCGGTTTGACTGGCGCACGATGACTGTCTATGTGTTGCTGGCGCTGTTTATCTCCGTGTATTCAGTTTATTTTTTACTTTATGATGTTTGCCGGCTGTTGGAGGCGGGGCCCGTAAAAGGAACCAGGGCGAATAGTATGGATGATATGAGGGATATGACGGATGCTTTTTATAAAAAATAAATCAAAAAAAGGGAAATTTATGCTGGGCGGGATAACACTCGTTTTTGCAGGACTTGTGGCCTTAGTCGCGGCCTATATCCTGCATATGGACAGCCGGACGATCAAGGCTGATCTATACCGTTACGAGGCGGGCCGGCGTTGCGATTATCCCGGTTTTACCCGCGTTTTGAGGTTTAAAAACCGCTTTATATTGAAAAATGGGGATAACGAGTTTGTACTAACATCAGCGCCGCTCTATTACAAGGACCGGGAGCGGTTGTTTATTCCCCGGGTAATGGCGGCGTACCGCCCGGCTGGGAATGAATTTGGGAAACTGAGTTATTTTTCGGAGCTTTATCGGGAACAGGACGGGGTTTTTCTGGAGAATGCACAGGATAAGACCCCCTGGGGAGATGGCTTTTTATATGATGGCTCGGACCTATACCTGTTTATCGAAAAAACTAATGTCACATGGAACGGCAACATGGTAGTTATGGAACCCTTTTCTTATGCCATAGTTATTTACGATAATAGGCTGGAACTGTACCCATTCCAGGGCGGGCCCTGCATTTTGGAGGATACGGGGAAATGTATGGTCATGGCTGAACTGGCCGGCGGGTACAGTATCAATATGAGTACGGATATTTTCCGCAGGGCGGACGGGAAGGAGCAGATGCTTTTCTCTCAGCCCTCGGCCCTGAAGGAATTGAAATAGCGGAGGTTTTGTGAAAGATGGCGTATAGTGCCGGCGGACATAGCGAGTTGAAAAAAGTCATTGCATTAGCCGCGGTCATTGCGGCAACTTTGTTGTTCGCAATATTCTACCGGCTCGAAATAATCGGGATATTGGACAGAAGCGCTTATGCGCTTACCGACAATGAGATCACGCGCAATTTGCTAAAGGACGGCGTCGTGCCTGAAAAAGCTTCTGTCAGGCCTGAAAAGCTCGACATTATGGCGCCTCTTTACGAGCGGGGAGGGTATATTTATGCCGGGGAGCGCAAGAGCAAGCTAAACGCCGCATATCCGCTGTTTGTAAACGGTTCCACCGCACTATTCAACATCAATGACAGCGTGAAGCTGATAACCGCTGATTTTCAATACCTTGGCAGCTATTACGGGCTCTATGTCAGCGAGGGGGTGTCCTTTAACGCCGATGGAGAACGCGCTGACGCTGAGGAGTTTATCTTGCTCGGACTGAGCAATAAAATGCACATCAATGCCAAGCCGATGGAAGTGCATACTATCTGTGACAACGTGCAGATTTCGATGAACAGCGTCATTAATTTCCGTGAGGAAACCATTTGTTATTATTCGTTGCAGGACGGCCAGTTTCAATATGGGCGGATCATGAATATGGATGAACAGTCGTATGTATGCTTCGGAGATACTAAGTACCCGTATTTTGAGTTCCTGAAGAAGCTGGGCAAGCTGTATGACGATACTTTCAGGGATGAAATAAAAGGATCTGTTCCGCCCGTCCGGGAAGAAATACCGCCGGAACCCGAAACGGCAATGGGCCCGGAGCGGCGACAGAAAGCTGAACCGCCAATCCCCTTCTTAGATGATGATAAACAGGAGAGTCATGTCAATACTAAGGCTCCGCGCTACCGCAAGCCGCAGGTCAGTATGTCTGATTTTGGCATAGACTATGAGGGCGGGAGCGCCGGCACGACCCTGACTATTTATGATCCCCTGGGTAAGCTTACCGGCGAAATCCGGGTGATGGTGAGCGGCCAAAATGAAACTTCGTATGTTTGGACGTTTGCCGACTATGCCGGGGCCCGGGAGGGTGCGCTGTATACGGAGGCGGTCTTCGCGGGCCTGGAAAAAGGGGGAAAATATACCGCCGAGGGCATGTTTACCTATCTTGACGCCGCCGGGCAGGTACAAAACGAAATATTCGGACCGATAACTTTTCTTATGGCGCAAGATTATTATTATTATGACCAAAAGATCACCTACAGTGAATACAAAAAGCCGGTCATAAGCTGCGGACCCTTTACCGCCGGTATATACGAGCTCAAATCGAACCTGATCGTTCAGGAACACGGCTCCCTTATCGGGGACGGGGTCCGTTTTGAGGTGTATCGCGGAGAACGTCTTTATATGCGGAAAACTGTTTCAGAGCCGGGGGAATTCAAAATAGGCCTGTTGCCGCCCGGAACAGAGTATAGGGTAAGCGGGTCATTTACGTATTTAAATGAATACAACATGAAAGTGGAAGAGAAATTGCTTGAGCAGACGATCTCCACTCTTCCGCTGACTGAGCTTGCGCCGATGACTCTGTCTTTTGCAAACGGGAGGATATTCCACGATAAGATCCAGTTGATTGAGATGTCTTTTGCGGACGACCCTGCCGACGGAGCCAAAAAAGCCGGCTATGGAACGGTCCCCTATGTGGCGAAGATAACCGTCGGGATTGATAACAACGCCTATAGCCTCACTGCCGACCAGGTCGGCGTCATGAAAAGCGGCGGGGAAGCAACATACGAAACCCCGGCAGTATTACAGTCAGACACAGAGTATCATTATGACCTTTGGTGCTGCGACCGCTTTGGAAATGAATTGCCGCTGACGGAGCCGGCCAAAGGCGAAACTCATACCTGCAAGGCGCCGCCGCAAGCGGTTATCAGGCTGACCGGCAATGAGGTCGCCAATACGGAACTTACCGTGCAAATCGAAAATACCGATCATGTCCCGATGCAAAACTGCGGGATATCGCTGTTTGACATCGACGGCAATTTGACGCCCGCTATCGTTAAAACGGAAAAAGGGGGTTTTTCTGCCCCTTCGACACTTCAAGCCCTGCCGGATCACGGCGGAAAAATAGTCTTCGCCAATCTTGCCGCCGGAGAGGCTTATACCGCTGTTGTTTATTGTGATTACGACCTGAATAACGGGGAAGGGGTGCAGACGAATAAGGAAATAGGGCATACCCGTTTTACGACTTTGCCTATCTCGGCGCTCGGTAATGCGGTATTCAGCACCGTAATTTCGGGGCTTACCGATAGCGGTGCGCTGCTTAGCATATCTCTGGATAAAAACCGCACGAACCAAAGCCTGGTTTTTCTGCTTGATAAGGTGACGGCGGCGGTTATAGCGCCGGATGGGGAGGAAGTAACGTCTGTATCCCTTACCGGAGAGGAATTGCAGGGATTGAAGGATGGGGAACCCTTGGAAATACAGGCGGAATACCTACTCCCCGTAACGGAATACAAAATTCTTATTACCGCGGAGGTGGAGCAAGGGTCCGTAATTTATAACATAAAAACCGCCAACAGGCCTGAAACGTTTAAAACACTCAGGAAGGAACCGCAGGTCGTTATTCCGGCGTATTTTGTGACCTCCAATTGCATCGAACTGTTTGATGTCCAAATCGACGATCCGGACGGCGCGATCATAAGCAAAGTCAACCTGCTGGTGACTAACAGCTTTGGTAAAGTTGCGGGGATGAGCATACTCCAGGCAAATACCCTTTACGAAAGGCTATCCTTCCCCAAGCTCGTTGAAAAGGAAACTTATACCTTTACCTTCATTGCCGCCGAATACAATAACGGCTATGATTATAGCACCTATCGGTCCCTTTACCAGCTTAAACCTGTTTATCAGATTATAAATCAGGACCGGCTTTTGGGTAAAATCGAGCTGCAAAGCTTAAACGAAATCGGCGGCGACGCCGGACATTTCAGCGCCAAGCTTAGGGTACAGATCACCGATGAGAAAAAGGTCCTTGCCGATGATCCCCAATACCTGATCAAGGCCTTCCGGGATGGGGAAGCAGTGGAAACTTTTAAACGGGTTATTGACCCTGCGGACTCCGATGTGGACGCCACCTTTTTCTATCAGGTTGAAGCCCGCTGCGATTACCGTCTGGAACTTTGGGTTGACGTGCGCGGCCATCAGTTGAAATTGGATGAAACTATATTTAACACAGAGCAAAAGATCATCGGCCTTTCCAATATTCAGGATTTTGAGCAGTTGCGCACGAACCCAACCGGAAGATATATCGTTCTCAATAATATTGATTTGACAGCGGGGCCGTTCAACGATGAAAACAACCCCTTTAACGGCGAACTGGATTTCCGGGGGCATACCCTGACCAGTACGAAGGGCAATTACTTATTTTATAGAATGGGGCAAAACGGCGTTTTGAAAAATATGGTGCTGGATCTGACGGTACCCTATAACGATCCGCTGCGCCACCGGGGCTTTATCGCTTACAGATCCAGCGGCCATATGCAAAACATTGTGGTTAATCTTAAGGGCTGCACCGAATATCTGCACAATTTATGGGGCGTTTTTTGCTATCAGAACTACTACACGGGCGTGATCGAAAACTTTGTGGTTAATCTGGAAAATACCCTCTACGCCCGGACGAATTTTGGCTGCGTTGCTTATTACAATGACGGTGTGATAAGGGATGGCTACGTGTACGGCGCTGATATTATTCTGCCGGATATTTACGTCGAAGAGGGCTATACGGCCACAAATTTTGGCGGGATAGTTGGGGTTAACTCCACCCGGGGACGGGTCGAAAGTGTTTTCGCTCTGGTCAATATCCGTACGGGCGCTATTGTGACGCCGAGTAAAAACTGTTTCGGCATGATTGCCGGTGTGAACAACGGGATTTTAAAGGGCGCTTTCACGACGGGGGAGGTTTATTTTGAAGAAACCCCCGATTACCGCTATGGACCGGCGGTGGGGAGCCAAGGCGGCAAGCTGCAGACTTCAGCCTGCTATATTTCTTCCGAAACCTCTATATACCAGAACTCTTATAATACCAAAGTGACTAAAGAGACCCTTTATGACCCGCTCTGGCACCATGCCGTTTTAGGCGGCGCTTTTGAAATCGACGAGCCGGTTTTGCTGGGCTATTATCCGCAATTGCAAATGCCTGACTGTATGCCCGCGCAAGCTTATATTCCGTTGCCGGAGCTGGATGTGGCCAATGCGGTGGACCTCATCAGCGTGATGGTGGAGGAACAGCATGAGGATTATGCTGTGGCTGTCTTCACTTTTGAAAACCCTAACGGTTATACGATCAGGGAAGTAGGGGTGGAATATCTGCAGGCTACGGTCATTGCAGAGAGCCAGGTTGACAAGGATGAGCTTTCCCGGGTGCGGGTCCGGCTGGAAAACCCCACGTATTTTTTCTCTAATTATAGTGTGATGTATATTGGGTATCGTATTTTCTCCTCGGGTACGAATATCATCCGCACCTATCAGCAAGGGGAGCATCTCGTTAACGCGGAATTCTTCAAGCCGGTCTATACCGTTGAAGACTGGACGTCCATCCAGGATAAAATGGAGCAGAATTACCGGCTGAAGGAGGATCTTGACTTTAATAACGTGCCCCAGGCGGCCATTCGTATCGGGAAAACTGACGGCAGCCAGTTTACCGGAAAGCTGGACGGCGGGATTTATGATGAAAATGAGCGGCTCACGGGCTGGCATACGATCAGGAATATTGATTTGTCGGGCGGTCTGGGCGGCGTTATCAGCAACCTGAAGGGCTCGGTTTCCAATCTGCGTGTCGAACAACTGATTTTAGAAAGCCCTGCGGACGCTTATGTGGGGTTTGTCCGCCGCACTCAAAGCGGGGCGCTGATAGATAATATCCACATAGGAGTCATGCGGGGGCAGGGCAGTAATATGGCGGGCGGGATCGTGGGACTGTGCAATTACGCTACTGTCCAAAACTGCTCGGTCAACCGTTTGACGCTTAAAGACGCCACCGCCGTAAATGTGGCCTTGGGCGGAATTGCCGGACAAACCACCTACAGCACGGTCAGTAACTGTTACGTATACGGACTGGATATGCGCACAGCCAAGGCTAAGACCGGCACAGGGGCCGGCGGCCTCATAGGATATGTGAATAATTCGGAGGTCCGGGACTGCTACGCGGTGGGCATGATCCGGACCACGACCCAGAACGCGGGGGGGCTTTTTGGCAGAGTAACGACCGGGTGTGTCCTGGAAAATATGTGGAGCGATGTGGATATCGTCACTGATGTAGACTATACCGGCGGAATGATGGGGTTTTATGGGGGTGATGGCGGCGGGCTTGTCCCCGTAAATACGCTGGTATTAGGCGATCTTTATTGTTCTGTCGCGACTGCGGCCAATGTCCGCCGCATTATTGGGAACAGTGACGGCATGTTTAACGCTTATGCCTGGAGCGGTCAGCTTATCAACGGGGAAGTCCCCTATGAGCAGGACGGCGTCACGATTGCCGGGGACGGGGCGGTGATTTTGTCAGACGAACAGTTGCGCCTGTTGCATACTTATACCAAATATATCAAAATGGGCGGCTTTTTCGATTACAGTAAAGTAAGTAACGGTACATTGCCGCAGCTTTACAGTACGGAGGGGATATTGCTGCCCTATCAGACCGATCACATGGCGGAAGAAGACCCCAAAGTTGAGATTACCGATATTACCGCGCAAACAATTGGCAACAGCCATATGATCCAGATTAAACTGACCCATAAAACGGGTGTGACAATAGAAAACGCCGTCTTCGATTATCTGAACGTCAACACTCAGGTTATTCCGGCCGGCGACGGGGCGACTTCGTTGATTTGTACGGTGGAGGGGGCTCCGCTGCGTTATCTGGACAGCTACCAGATCAACGGCATCATGTATAATAGCGGAAAAATTTACAGCGTGCTGGCCCAGTTCAGCTTCGAAATCCCATTCTATTTGGATATTCCTGATGTGGCGACGTGGCAGTCGGTGATGTCAGAACGGAAAAACAATTATGAGAATTTCCGCATTACGGGCAATCTTGATTTTGGCAACAGGCCGGATATAGTTTACGATGTGAACATCAACCGCCTTGTGGGGAGCGCAGGACAAGACGGCCAGTACACCAGCGTTAAGAATATCAGTATCGCCTTTGCGCAAACCGGACAGGGATTCATCAATACTGCCAACGCCGGTCTAAATAATCTGCAGTTTGAGAATATCAGCCTCACGAATCTAAAGGCGGGGGGGTCCGCGGTGGGTGTTATTGGCAAATGCCTGGGCGATATAGAGAAGGTGACTTTCCGCAATATCACCATCGACGGCCTGTCCGCCAGCCAAGTCGGATGCATCGGGTACTCCGCGGGCAATATCACGAATGTCGGCGCGGAAAAGGTCACGGTGAGAACTACTGCAGATCAGGCCGGCGGTCTGGTCGGCAGGGCCCAGAACAGCCTTTTGAGCAAATTGAGCGTCAAAGAAGCTAATGTTTCCGGCAAAAGCTATGTGGGCAGCCTGGCCGGATATGTATATGGAGATTTGTCGTACTCGACGGCGGAGAACGTGACGGTTACCGGGACCGGGAATATAGCAGGCGGCCTGGCGGGATACGCCTGCGCGGTAATTACCGGGGATTACGTCGCAAACCAGGAGCTTACCGTCAAAAACTCCAAGGTACAAGGAGTAAGCTACGTGGGAGGTATTTTTGGACAGGGGCAGTTACGCAATAGTGATGCGGACGGGACCTGGAGCCGGGTGGATAACACCCTTATTATCGGTACAGGCGGCTATGTCGGAGGACTGGCGGGAAGCCCGACCGTATGGTATAACCGCAACGGGGAAGTGCGCGGCTGCCAGATCTTCGGCGGTTACTATGTAGGCGGAGCGATGGGAAGCGTTTCGCAGATGATGAAGGTGTCTGTGCTGGACAGCGTTATTTCCACTATTTATGACCCGAAATATACGGCTTTGACCGGTCAGGTTGTGGAACCCACTTCCGCAACGCAAAATATTTATATCGGCGGCATTGCCGGATTCGCCGGCACAGGCGGACAAGCAAGCTTAGGCTGCGGAGTGGTCAACTGCGCCATTGGCGCCGAGGGGGCCGACCATGTGGGCGGCATCAGCGGGTATATAGGAAGCGGCGGATACAATAATTTTTGCCTGGACAGCACAGTCTATGGCCGGAACAATATCGGCGGCATCGGGGGATATCACCGCATGGGCGCGGTTTACGCGTGCTGCAGCAATGCCGAGGTTATTGCCTCGGGAGTAAATGCCGGCGGGCTTGCGGGATATATGTATATTAACCGGGTGTTGGACGGTACGAGTATTCCGCGTTTAGTGGGAAACTATTATGTGGGGAATGTTTCCGCCGCTGATTATGCGGGCGGATTAGCAGGACGGGCCAGCGCTGAACTGTCGGGGGATAATTCACGGCTGCTGGTTGCCGCCAATGTGACTTCCGGCGGGAGTAACGGCGACATCGCCGCCAATTTGGCGGGAGGGTCGTTTGCATACTTACGCATCTATGATAACAGCGTTTTGTATAAGGAAAGCGCCCCTGGGATGACGGCGGCCCATATTTATGCTTCCGAGCCCCAGACCTCCGCCGGTATGATGCTGGTTACCTCCGCACAGTTGAAAACCAGGTCAACCTACACGAATTTAGGCAGTTATTTCGGCACTGCGTACAAAAATTACACCAGTTTGGATCATAATTTTATGCCCTACCTGACATACAGGGTTTTGGGATCAACGGCAACAAATACGATGCCCTATCAAGAGGGTAAGGATGAAAACGGGGTATATAATCCTGTCGGTTCTTATCTGGGTGGTATCCCGATACCGACAGGCCAGACTTATTCCCGCTTAATGGGCTTTATTGCAACCCCTGGGCTGCCCGAGCCGGCGGCGCCGGATTTTTACGCTTCCGGGGCTGATAAACTGAATATAGAGTTCAATGCAGCGAATGAACGGGCCTTTTTTACCGTTGCCGCCAACGGGCTTGAGTTATTCAGCCAAAAAATTGCCGAACGTGTCTATACGTTAAACTATGATTTTGTTACGCCGCTTGTTGTCACCGTCACAGATGGGTTCCATAAAAAACAATACGGCGTGGACCCGGCGCTGCTGCGCCGTGATGTGCTTACCTGGGACAGGGAGTATTATTACATCACGGACTTGGGCGTACAGTCCGGAAAGTCGGGATTGCTGGCCGGTAATTTCATCCACCTCTGGGGCGGGCAGGGGCTGACGGCCTCGGGCAAACTCTGCGATCTTACCGACGGCGGCATGATTAATGAATTAGCCGACATTGCCTTGTGCCAGCAAGCGCAGCCCCTCTATAGCTTCGGCTATGAAGATTACCGTATCAAAACCTACCAGAACTTTTCCGAAAGCACTCGTGACGGACAGACAGTTACCCGCGAGTTGCAGCTTCTGGTGAAAAACGGCCGGCTTTCGGCGCTTGATCCGGCACTGCCCATCATACACGACGCCGTAATCGTTGACTCCGCCGGCGGTGGGGAGTATATGACCGTACTGGGCGCCGATGGGATGCTGGCTGATATGAAAGAGCCTGTCTGTTTGCCCGCGGATTTCAAAAATAGGGACATCGCCCAAATGTCCAATACAATTCATAGCGTGGTTCCTTATGCGCTGGTACGGTATCAAAACGGGTCGGTGGTAGCTTTCAACTATCTTAACGGCGAGGTTCTTTCCGTGGAAACTGTGAAGAGCGACATGTCCCTGCTCGCCTATGCCAAGAACTTTTTTATAACAAAGCTGGGTTCGGTCCTGTCCGACTTTTCGGAAGGGTATTTGCAAATCACCAGGCTGGAGAAGGAGCTTGCTGTTTACACATATCCGGATGATTTGGAAAGCCGCAAAGAAACAATTGATGAAGCAACAGCAAACGAAGGAGCAACAGACGAGAAGACAACAGATGAAGAAACAGATGAAGAAACAGATGAAGAAACAGATGAAGAAACAGATGATAAAGAAGCGGCTGACGGAGAAGCCGGCGAAAACACGGCTCCAACGTCACAAGAGCCTGCAAGTCCGGCGGCCGACGGAGATACAGAAAAATACAGCGCTAAAAAATCCGGCGGTACAGAATCCCCAGGTAAAACGGAGCCGGCCGGCATAAAGGAAACCAAGGCGGCACAACCGGAAACGGAGACCAAAGCAGCACAACCGGAAACGGAAAAAGGCATTGTCAAACCAAAGCCGCAGATACACAAATATATTCCCGTCTATGACTCGAAGACCGGAAAGTATCTCCTATACGATGAGAAAAAAATGCTGGAAGCCCAAAAAGAGAACTTCGCGCCGGTCAATGAGCAGGTCAAGTCCGCGGCTGTTATGATGGAAGAGCACAGGAACGTTTTAAGGATTCAGGAAAATTTGCGTAAGGACAACGGGATCATACTGCTTTTCCTGATCGCGATAGCTATTATAACACTGCTGGCTTATATCTATAACAAAAGGCGCCGCATATAGAGGGCTGAATGGCAAGATGAATAAATGATGAAGCAACCCCCTCGAAGTAGAGCTTATCAGAGGAAGGTTGCTTTTTTGTTTAGATTAATTAACACACAAAATGTTTACTTTGCGCATTATGTTGGGTATAATAATATTAACACACATGTATAGTATGGATACTATTTGTTGGTTAAAAGGAGATGGCTCTCATGTCCAATATACGGGGTATGCTGCAAGACGAATTAGAGAGATTGGAGCGAATGAAAGAAGCCTACCTAAAAAAAATCCGGGAACTACCAAAAGGCGTTATCATTGAAAAAAAGATTAATAATGGCAGCTATTTTTATATTCAGAGCAGGGAAAACCCTAAAAAAGTGGTCAGCGTTTACCTAAAACGTGATCGGTTGGAACAAATATCCAAACAAATAAAGGAAAGACAATCTCACGAAATTAGTCTCAAGAGTATTAAGGAAGATATTAATTTTATCCAGCGCGCCTTGAAATTGAAGGTGAAAAATGGAAGATAAGATAAAACTATTTCAAGAAACACTTCAGGTTTTACATGATAAGGGAATCTTACCCCATCTGATACTCATTGGAAGTTGGGCAGAATATATATACGAAACGGTGCTTTATGATGGTTATATTTCTTACCTGAAGACGCAGGATATGGACTTTCTAGTGCCAAATATAGCTAGACCAACAGAAAAGATTAATCTGTCGGAAATTCTGGCTGATTGTGGCTTTATTTATGATGAAGAGCGCTTCAGTGGTGTTGCAAAGTTCTATAAAAATGGCCTACTGGAACTAGAATTTCTAGCCACGGTAAAAGGAAGTGGTGAAAAAACGGTCTATGAGATTCCTTCTCTAGGTATTAAGGCGGAAGGTTTGCGCTATCTGGATCTACTCTCCGAGTTTAGCGTGACGGTCAACGCCCGGGGAATCCCGGTTAGGGTTCCGCTCCCCCAGGCCTATCTACTGCATAAGCTACTAATCAACGATCAACGCAAGGGCTTTAAAAAAGAAAAAGATCTCCAAGCGGTTAGAAATCTGCTTCTCTATCTTAAAGATTATCCAGAGCAACTAAAGGTGTTGCAGGAAATTTACGAGCATAAGTTAAGCAAAAAACAACGCGGGAAAATTGAGCAAAATTGTAGTACGGCAATGATTGTCTTGTTTTAAAAGCAACCCCCTTGAAGTAGAGCTTATCAGAGGAAGGTTGCTTTTTTGTTTTACTCTGTCAAATTGGCGACCGGCACGTCCTGTTCAGGCGGGTTCAATTGCGAAGAACTGATATGGGCGGTTTGCCGGTTTGTGTCCAGACTTTTGATCCAAATAGGCTGATCCTTGTACAGCACCCTGATATTCGCCGGGGATTCCAGGATCTCCCTGGCTCTGTTCATTTCCATGTATTTCATCTCCTTATATCTTTGTGCCTATTCTGTGAGAAAAAAACCATGGCTATACGCAAAAAAAAGTATTATTATATAATATATTACATCAAAGATTGTCGTATGTATTTTAACCTGACAGCGAAGTAAACCTAACCGAAGAAACACTTGACATTTGAATTAGTTTGATGAAATAATAAATTGTAGAAGTGGCAAGAATAATGAAAGAAGCCCTTGATGCTTCTAACATCAAAGGCTTCCTCAGGTGGGTCATCGAATACTACGATAGGCCTGGCCACTTTCGGCAGAATTATAAAGAGATTTTCCTTATGTCCTGCGTGCTAGCGCAGGTCCTTCTTTATAAGATTTATTATAGAAACAACGAGAGCGAGCAGTGCAATAATCTCAAGTATAGTCATTATGAGCATCACCACCCGGTCCGAGAGGTGACCTCCGGCCCATCGGTGGTGTTCTTGCCACCCATGAATATTATCTCAAATAGGGCACAAGGAGTCAATGAAAAATAGTACATATGTTCGATGAGAAAGAAACATTCGGGAGTAACCCAGAAACTAAATTTCTGAGTTACTCCCGATTTCTTTTTGGTCCTTTTTTGCACACATTCATTTGTATTATTGTAACATGATAACATAATTTATTTGAATTAATGTCAATACTGTGCTATGATTAGCATAGAATAAGGTGGGGTGATTACTGTGATCCGTTATGCGATGAGAGAATTGAGGAATTGGAAGGACAGAAAAAACCGCAAGCCGTTGATTATCCGCGGCGCGCGGCAGGTGGGTAAAACTTGGCTCATGCGGGAGTTTGGGCGTAACTGTTTTGAAAAGGTTGCTTATATAAACTTTGACAACAACGACCGTATGTCCAACCTGTTTCAAGGAGATCTGGATATACCCCGCTTGCTGACAGCATTGCAGATTGAGGCTGGTGTTACTATTACCGCTCCGGATACTCTTATTATTTTCGATGAGGTGCAAGAGGTACCGCGCGCGCTCACCTCGCTCAAGTATTTCAACGAAAACGCCCCCGAGTTTGCTGTTGTTGCAGCTGGTTCTATGCTGGGTGTTGCCTTGCATAAGGAAACATCCTTCCCGGTCGGCAAGGTGGATTTTTTAAATCTTTATCCGCTGAGCTTTACTGAATTTCTAGAGGCGACCGGAAACGGTAATCTAGCAGAACTTCTGCATTCGAAGGATTTTAGTCTAATCACTGCATTTAGAGGTAAATACATTGACCTGCTCAAGCAATACTACTATATAGGCGGAATGCCGGAAGTGGTTGCCTCTTTTGCTGAAGAAAGGGATTATAAAGAGGTTCGACGGATACAGATTCGCTTGCTTGAAGCTTATGAACAGGATTTCTCTAAGCATGCGCCCAATGAAGCGGTGCCCCGCATTCGCATGTTATGGAACTCTATCCCCGCACAGCTTGCCAAAGAAAATCGAAAGTTTATTTATGGTCTGATCAGGCAAGGGGCGAGGGCGAAGGAATTTGAGGTTGCCCTGCAGTGGCTTTTAGACTGTGGACTCATCCATCAGATTTGCCGTATAACAAAACCTGATATGCCGCTTATGGCATATCAGCAGTTTAATGCATTCAAGCTCTATATGTTGGATGTAGGCATGCTGGCCGCTAAAAGTGGGTTGGATCTGAAATCTCTTCTGGAAGGAAATCGCATCTTTGAAGAATTCAAAGGGGCTTTGACCGAGCAGTATGTTCAACAGCAGTTGCTTGCTGACGGCGGCATCACTCCATATTATTGGATGGCTGAGCGCGCAACGGCGGAGGTGGACTTTGTGTTCCAACACGGTTCGGATATTGTGCCTGTGGAAGTGAAAGCCGAGGAAAACCTTAAGGCAAAAAGCCTGAAATACTACTGCGAAAAATACCGGCCCCAGCACGCAGTGAGGACCTCCATGTCCGACTATCGTAAGGATGATTGGCTTACCAATGTGCCTTTGTATGCGGTGGGAGTATTGCCGGAAGTGCTTGGCGACTGAGCCTTTCAGGTAAAAAAATAACCTTGCTTAAATTTTTGGGGCCCTTAGTTATGAACTAAGAGCCCCAAAATGCTTATTTGCTATATTCCATTACTTCAAAGCTGAAAATCTTATCAAAGAGGACATAGTCTTTTCTATTAGAAAAAGGTCCGCTTATAAAGGCTTTGCTCAAGGCAAAGTATGATCTTCCTCCACCGTTGGATCTGGCATCATACCACTGGAGGAAGTCAGTTACATCATCCATTGGCAAATCATATTCCCTTTCGCTGCCGTCGGTCATAGTGAGTACCAGGATAGCACGGTTACTTTGCGCAATACCTTGTGGTGTGGCGGAAGCTTCATTGGAATCGGGGCTTTCTCCTGCACCATTGGTAGCGGATACGGCGTAATAGTAAGTGATGCCGTTTGTAAGTCCTGTATCGGTATAGGTAGTTTCCGTGACATTGTTGGCGACCGTGGTATAGGGTCCGCCGGGTGTTGTAGCGCGTTTGACATTGTAGCCTGATGTACCAGTAACCGCAGTCCAGGTCAAGGCAACTTGGGAATCGCCTGCGGTAGCTGTGAGATTGGCGGGCACACCGGGAGCGGGGGCTTGCGGTGTAGCGGAAGCCTCATTGGAATTGGCGCTTTCCCCAGTGGCGTTGGTAGCGGATACGGCGTAATAGTAAGTGATGCCATTGGTGAGTCCGGTGTCGTCATAGGTTAACTCAGAGATGTTAGAGGCTATGGTGGTATAGGGTCCGCCGGGTGTTGTAGCGCGTTTGACATTGTAGCCTGTGGAACCGGTAACCGCAGTCCAGGTCAAGTCCACCTGGGCGTTACCAGATGTGGCGGTGAGATTTTCAGGTGAATCAGGCGAGTATAGCAAATTTAAACCAATAACTTGGACAGGAATACTGCTATCCGTTGTAGTTCCATTGCCAAGTCCGCCATAATTACCTCTCCCCCATGCCCAAACGGTCCCGTCATCTTTTAATGCAAGAGTATGTAAATAGGTAGCGGCAGCAATTGTTGTTACACCACTTAAACCTGATACTTGTACCGGTGTACAACTGTTTGTCGTTGTACCATTACCGAGTTCACCCTCCACATTATACCCCCAGGCAAAGACCGTGCCATTGTTTTTAAGGGCGGTATTAAACCCTGAACCACACCCAGAAATAGAAACAATATCAGTTAATCCAATTACTTGTACGGGTGTATGTCTATTAATCGTTGTACCGTCTCCTAGGGCACCATTATGGTTACTCCCCCAAGTCCAAACGGTTCCGTCATTTTTTAGAGATATACTGGAACAAATATTGCCTTCAACTGCGATTACTCCGTTTAAGCCTATAACTTGGACGGGAGTGTTTCTTTGGACTACAGTACCATCTCCCAGAATACCATTACCATTAGAACCCCAAGCCCACGCCGTTCCATCTCCTTTTACGGCGAGGCTATGCCAATCTCCAGCTCCTATGCCAGTGACTCCACTTAGACCTGCTACCTGTACCGGTGTATAGCTATCTGAAGTCGTGCCATTACCGAGTTGGCCAGCATTATTTTTTCCCCAAGCCCAAACTGTTCCATCACTTTTTAAGGCTAGGTTAAAATAATTACCCAGGGTTATTGCGGTAACGCCACTTAGACCTGCTACCTGTACCGGTGTATAGCTATCTGAAGTCGTGCCATCCCCGAGTTGGCCATAATCATTTTTTCCCCAAGCCCAAACAGTTCCGTCGTCTTTCAAGGCCAAGCTGTGGAAATTGTCTGCCGAAATGGCAATTATGTCGGATAATCCTGTAATTTGGGCAGGGGTACTTCTATTTGTTGTGGTACCGTCCCCGAGTTGGCCATAATCATTTTTTCCCCAAGCCCAAACAGTTCCGTCGGTCTTCAGAGCCAGGCTAAAATAGCCTCCACCTGCAATTTGCGGGGTCACCGTTGTACTGGCATACACTTCGCTCGGCCCTAAGGGGGCCAGCAGGCCTCCCAGGATAAAACATAACAGGGTTACCAAACATACAATTTTTTTCATAATTTTCCCTCCTATTTTGAATTCCCCTTCATTATATAGGGGAGCAAGCGAAAAACATGTCGAATTAAGTCGTCCAAAGCTGAAAATCTTGTCAAAACGTGACAATTCGCAGCGCAGATATGATAAACTTGAGTGTGTAAAAAGTATCCTGCCAGACCAATGTGCCAAAAAATGTAAAATGATTGTTCATACAAGAGATTTCCAGCAGGATTTCCGGCAACTCTTGTCGAACAAAGAAATAGTTTAAGGGAAGAAACATTTTATGTGTTTTTTCGTCATACTTATTGTGTCATACTTATCGTAATAGTATGAACAGGATTACAGCAGGATAATGGGGTGGTTAGATGATTCAATTGTTCAACGTTTCCAAGACGTATTTGGGCGGAGTGAGGGTAATTGCCCTTAAGGATATCAACTTACATATTAAAAGAGGTGAATTTGCCTTTCTGGTAGGCCCCAGCGGCGCCGGTAAATCTACCCTGACCCGGCTTATGATCCGGGAGGAACTCCCCAGCGCAGGGCAAATCATGGTGGACAGCCGGAGCCTTTTGCGCATGAAGGAACGGGAAGTTCCCTATTTTCGCCGTAAGATCGGGTTTATCTTCCAGGACTTTCGTCTGCTCATGGAAAGAACGGTTTACGAAAATGTGGCGTTTGCCATTGAAGCCATTGAAATGTCAAAAAGCGAAGTGCGCACAAGAGTGCCGGCCGTTTTGGATTTAGTAGGGCTCAAGGATAAACTGCAGTCTTATCCTCATCAATTGTCCGGAGGGCAACAGCAGCGGGTTTGTATTGCCAGAGCCATTGTTAATGATCCTCTGCTGGTGATTGCCGATGAGCCGACGGGCAACCTGGATCCCGATACCTCCTGGGAGGTCATGAACATTCTTTCAGCCATCAATAAACGGGGGACGACTATTGTAATGGCGACCCACGATAAGGAAATGGTCGACCGCATGAAACGCCGCGTCATCGCGTTGGATATGGGACGTATTGTGCGCGATGAGGAAAGGGGGGCGTATTGATATGCGGATAAGTAGTTTTCAATATGCCCTGCGTGATGCCTGCCGCTCCTTATGGCGCAATAAATTTATGAGTTTGGCTTCCGTTGCCACCGTCGCTATTTCACTTGTGATACTGGGCGGGGCCTGGCTTTTGGTACTGAACACCCAAAACCTGGCTACAGCCATGGAATCCGAATTGGAAGTCAATCTCTATCTCAAACAGGACCTGACCCGGGAACAAGCCCTCGGGATGAAAGACCAGTTTGCAGCCATTCCCGGTGTGGATACCACAACTTATGTTCCGAAGGAAGAAGGATTAAAAATCCTGGAAGACCGCTTAGGCGAGGATACTAATTTGCTGCAGGCTTTAGACGGAAATAACCCCCTGCCCGATATCTACCGCCTGAAATCAAAAGACGCCACGCTGGTTCCTCAAATCGCCGCCGAGGCCGCCCAAATCGCCGGAGTGGAGAAAGTCCGGTATGGACAGGGAATGGTGGAAAAGCTCTTATCTCTGACCGATTGGCTGCGAACGGTGGGTATTTTGGTTATAATCGCCATTGCCCTGGCGGCTTTGTTTTTAATTGCCACAACCATCAGAATTACGGTTTTTGCGCGGCGGCGGGAAGTCAGCATTATGAAGCTGGTAGGGGCCACCAATTGGTATATCCGCTGGCCTTTTTTCCTGGAAGGGATGATGATTGGCCTTCTGGGCGCCCTGATTGCGGTAGGATTCCTGCAGTTACTCTATAGCCAGTTGTTAAAAAACGTAGCGATGATGGTCAGTTTCCTGCCCATTATATCGGATGCGGGTTCGCTTTTGAGGCTATATGAAATACTGCTTTTCAGCGGGACTTTGTTGGGGGCGATCGGCAGCGCTATTAGTCTGCGGAAGTTCTTAAAAGTTTAAGTAGTCTTAAAAAGTTAAGTAGTAGCGGAAGGAGAGTCCCTTAATGTCTTCGTACGCATACAAACGGTTTTTACGTGTCATCGGGCTGCTTGTGTTATTTTCTCTGGTAACTGTTCCGCTTTTGGCTTTGACGGAGCTGGAACAAAAAATGCAGCAGTTGCAGGAAATCAACGATACCATTGCCAAATATGAAAAGCTCTATGAGCAAAAGCAAAAAGAAGAACGCCAGGTGTTGCGCGACATCAAGGATCTGGAAAATAATATTGAAGGGCTGGAGAAAGATATTACCGGCCTTACAAGCCAGATCGCCGCTACTGAAAGTCAAATTGCCGCAGCCCGGCAGGAAATAGATCAAGCCACAGAACTTGTTGATCGGCGGACAGCCTATTTCAATCAACGTTTGAAGGAGATTTATCAGGAAGGCAACGTCAGCTATCTCGAAGTGCTTCTGCAATCCAACAGCCTGACGGATTTCTTGACACGTTTTGATTTATTGGAGAAAATTGCTAATAACGATGTTGTCCTGCTGGATGAGCTGAATGCCACCCGAAAGTCTTTGCTGGAAAAAAAGAGTCTGTTGGAAGACAAGATGGATCATTTCAACAACTTAAAAGGACAAAAAGAAAGCAAACAAAAGCAGTTGGAAATCCAGTCCACCCAAAAAAACAACTATTTAAAATCAGTCCAGGAACAAATGGAGGAGTATAAAAAGACCCAGGATGAGCTGGACCTGATCAGGGAAGAACTGGATTCCTTTATCCGCGAATGGCAGAGTACCCACAGCAGCGCCTATCAGGGCACAGGGAAAATGGCCTGGCCTGTGCCGGGGCACAAAAGAATATCCTCGCCTTACGGCTACCGGATCCATCCTATCTTTCACGATAAGAGGTTTCATCACGGTATTGATATCCCGGCGCCTAAGGGAACACCCGTTATTGCCGCGGAGAACGGGACGGTTATCTACATGGGCAACAAAGGAGGTTACGGAAAAGCGATCATTGTAGACCATGGGGGAAAAATTTCGACCCAATACTCCCATCTGAGCAGCTTTTCCAGTAAAATCTCCATAGGGGACAAGGTGAAAAAAGGAGAGGTCATAGGTTATGTTGGTTCTACCGGCTGGAGCACGGGACCCCATTTGGATTTTATCGTGCGCTTAAACGGTGATTCCCAACCACCCTTGAATTATGTTAAACCTTAAGGCGTTGGGAATAATATAGTCGTGTTGAGCTACATATAAATATATAGGCGCAGGGACTTGGCGCGAGCCAAGTCTACTTTGATGGGTCAGGCGGGTGGAAAGCGTGTTGGAAGGCCGAAAATTACTAAAAACCCTGATTGCACTCCTTGCATTGATATGTTTTTTGGTAACTGCCCTTGTGGGAAGTTTTTATTTTGCCTATAGTCAGGAGATTGATCGTATCTTAGCCGTGGGATTGATTGTTAAGACTCAATATCTGCATGACGTTTCGATGAGCCAGATGCTGCAAGGGGCTGCTAAGGGCATGGTGGAATCCCTGCAGGACCCTTACTCTGTGTACATGAATCAAAAAGAATTCAAAAATATGCAGCAGTACATACAGGGTTCCATTGCCGGGATCGGGATCTATGTAGGCGTCAAGGACAACAAGCTGATTGTTATTTCACCCATTGAGGGAACCCCGGCTTATAAGGCCGGTATCCAGCGGGATGACGAAATTATTAAGATCAATGAAACCCTCACCGGCGATATTGATGAAGATCAGGCCGTAGCCTTGATGAGGGGGGATCCGGGCACTCAAGTAACCGTCACCGTTTTACGGGAGGGAATCCCTCTGGAATTTACCCTGATCCGGGAAGTTATTGATATCCCCAGCGTGGAAAGCAAGCTGTTACCGGATAAGATCGGTTATTTGCGGATCAAACTGTTTTCCAGCAACAGCGACGAAGCCTTATCCCAGCAGTTGCAAGGATTACAAAAAGACGGGATGAAAGCCCTGGTCCTGGATTTGCGGGATAATCCGGGCGGCGATTTGGATTCAGCCGTAAACATCGCCAAAAATTTTGTGTCCCAAGGCCCCATTGTTTTCATCGTTAATAAAAGCGGGGATACCGAACCGTATGCGGTTGCTGAAGGGAATAACGTTCAGATCCCCTTGGCGGTTTTAATAAATGGCGGGAGCGCCAGTGCGTCGGAGGTCTTATCAGGGGCGATCAAAGATACAAAAACCGGCGTGTTGATAGGAGAAAAATCATTCGGTAAAGGGATCGTCCAGGGCGTTTTCCAGCTATCCAATGAAGAGGGGCTTAAATTAACCACCTCCAAATACCTGACCCCCAACAAAATTGATATCCATGATAAGGGTATTGAGCCGGATATCATAATAAAACCAGGCCAGGGGAACGTGGATGTCCAATTGCAAAAATCACTGGAGGTTCTCAAAGAAAAGATAAAATAAGGGAGGAAAGAGGATGGCTCCACTTTTCCGGTTACTGCCTGACATGCTGGAATCATTTCTTTCCCTGCTGACAGATGTATCCTTTTGGCTGATCGTTCTTCTGGTTGGTCTGATGTATAAAAAAATGGGCAGGACTTCCCGGCGGCTTTTCCAAATATCGGCGGAACCCGTCTGGCGTGTCACTGCCGTTTCAGCTTTATTTGGTCTGGCAGGGGGGGCTCTGGGCAGCGTTTTGTTGGTCTTAGCGGGGATTTCTCTGCAGGAGATCGGCATAAGCTATCTTTGGGTTACAGCGCTGTTGCTGATGCTTATCGAACAGCGCTTTTTGTGCTTTGCCTATGCCGGAGGGCTGCTTTCGCTGAGCCATTTGATATTGGGCTTTCCCGCGATCAGTGTCCCACAGCTTATGGGCCTGGTGGCGATTCTTCATATGATAGAGGCTTTGCTCATTTATGGGAGCGGGCACTTGGAGCCTATCCCGGTTTATATCCGGATCCAAAGCGGACAGATCGTAGGCGGGTTCAACCTGCAAAAGTTCTGGCCTTTGCCGCTGATTGCTATGTCGGCTTGGAACATAGCCGATCCGGGGGTTTTGACCGACAGTGTTCAATTACCCTATTCGTGGTGGCCCCTGATTAAAAGCGAACTTGCCCTAGCCGGTGGATTCATAGTCTATAAGCTGATGCCTGTTGTAGCCGCTTTAGGGTATGGCGATATTGCCGTAAGCGCCGCTCCCAGGGAAAAGACCCGTACCGCCAGTTGGGAACTGGCCTGTTATAGCATGATATTACTGCTTTTATCCGTCGCAGCCAGTTATCTTCCCATCCTGGCGATCCTCCCCGCCCTTTTCGGACCGTTAGGGCATGAAATGCTGATTCGGCTTGGTCAGCGGCGGGAGATGCACAGGCAGCCTCTTTTTGTCCCTCCGGAACGGGGGGTGATGATCCTGCATGTTTTGCGTGGATCACCCTCGTACAAAGCGGGTCTTCGGACCTCTGACGTTTTGCTCTCTGTGGATCATACCCCGGTTAATGATGAGATGGAGATCATGCAAGCTTTGTTGGCGCAGGGTGAAAGAGTGGAGCTTGAATACTTGACCGGAAAAGAAAAAAAGCGCAAAACCACAATTGTGAAACGCGCTTTTGGTCAGATGTTGGGTTTCATCCCGGTCCCCGGTGAATCGAGTACGAATTACCTGGAGATCGCGACTTCGGCCAGCTTTGCGGAAAAATGGCTGAGAAAAATCCGAAAAAGATTTGGACGATAAACAAAGGAGATGCCGCTTTCATCGCCAAAATGATTAAACTTAGAGAAACGTGTGGATTAAAGAAATTCACACGTTTTCTTTTTAGTGCGCCCGGCATGGGCGCAGTCTAACGGGTGAAAGTCCTGAGTGCGGGTTGATAGTGCCAAGCACATAGCCAAAGACAAGGGAGTCCACCGTGAGGTGGAATCTGAAGGAAGCCGGAGGCAAACTTCTGGTCTGACG